>NZ_BCMS01000001.1:0-47500 GCF_001485435.1 Deinococcus grandis
GTTCTTCGCGTCCTCCGCCCGTCACCCCGAGGGGCGGCAGTCGGCGGTGAGACGCTGGTATATGCGTTCTCTCGCTCGTTTCACGCTCGTTGTCATGCTTCCCGCCTCGCTTGAGGCTCAGAAAAGATACAGGTCATGCGTGAATCTGTCAACACCCTGCCCCAGAGCGTTGCTTGAGGCACCAACGTCCGCAACTACAGACACGTCCCAGACAGCAGAAAAGGGAGAGGCATCTCCTCTCCCCTCTTCGCACGTAGCGCCTCAGCGCGGTAGGAGGATGGTCTCCTGAACCTTCAGCCCCTGGGCCAGCGCGTCGGCGGCGTGCTGCCGCGCCCCCGCGAGGTCATGGTTGCGGTAGTTGCCGCACTCCAGTTCACTCACGCCGGGAATCGGGCGGTCATGGGCCGCCGTGTCACGCAGCGCCGCCTCGAAGGCCCGCAGGACGCCCTGCTCGTCGGGCTCGCCGATCACGGCCATGTACATCCCGGTGCGGCAGCCCATCGGGGAGACATCCACGACGTCATTCAGGTGATCGCGCAGGTACCCGGCGAGCAGGTGCTCCAGCGTGTGCAGGGCCGCCGGGTCGATCTCCGCCTGATTGGGCTGGAGGAGTCGCAGGTCGTACTTGCTGATGGAGTCGCCGTGCGGGGTGGTCTTCACGCCCGCCAGCCGGACGTAGGGAGCCTGCACTTTCGTGTGATCCAGATCGAAGGATTCGACGTTCGCCATACGCCTGATTGTGCCGCTTTGCGCGCCGGGCAAACGGGACTCGCCGCGCACTCCTATAGATAGACGGGCCGGACGGTGAAGACACGGCACCCTCGCGCGCCGCAAGGCGCCTTCATATACTGCGCGTCGTGCCCACCCTGCTCGATCACCCGCGCCGCGCGCCCGCGTGGCTGCCCCTCGTCCTTGCCGCGCTGCTGATCGCCGCCGATCAGGCGCTGAAAGCCTGGGCGCTCGCGAACCTGCAGGAGGGCCTCCCGGCCCGCCCGTTCATTCCGGGCCTGATCGACTGGGTACTGACCTTCAACACCGGCGCTGCCTGGAGCATGTTCAGCGGCAGCGCCGCGCCGCTGGCCCTGGGCCGCCTCGCGATCGGCCTGGGCATCCTGGTGTACCTGCTGGTGCGTCCGCAGCCGCGCCTGCTGAGCGTCACGCTGAGCATGATCGCCGCCGGGGCCATCGGGAACGCGATCGACGGGCTGCGGCAGGGCAAGGTGACGGACATGATCCACTCGCCGCTCCTGAGCAGCGTCACGAACGCCCTGAACGCCGGGAACTTCCCGATCTTCAACATCGCGGACTCGTGCGTGGTGCTGGGCACCCTGCTCCTGCTCGTCGCGAGCTTCGTCGGGGACCGCCGCAAACCCAGCATCTGAGCGTTGTTCCATCACCAGACCGCCGCCCCATCACCGGGCGGCGGTCTGTCTGATGTGTGAGGGGTGACGTCACCGCCGCTCAGGTTGTCCGGCGACGCCCGTCCCGGCTGGGCCTGTCTTCGGGCCAGAGGACCGGCAGTCAGGGGTGAACGCGTGTCGCCCCCGTACCACGAGGGCAGGGGGCGACAGCGAATCCCGGTTGGGGATCAGGCAACGGCCTTACGGCACTTGCTGCACACGCGCAGACGCAGGCTGACGCCGCCGCGGGTAACCGTGAGGGGCTGCAGGTTGGGCTTCTGAACACGCTTGGTGACGCCCGTGACCTTACGACCCACGCCGCCCGCAGCGCGGGCCTTACCGCGGCGGACGACCGAGTTCACCACGATCGGCCCCTTACCGCACACTTCGCACACTTTCGCCATGATGACTCTCCTTCTTGAGCCTGATTTTTCCTTCTGGGCCGGGGGGGTACCCGTTCTGGGTGCCGTGCCGCGCCAGCCCAAATCAGACAAGCCGTCCGAATGTAGCACACCGGGAGGCCAGCAGGCAAAGGGGGGTGAGGTCCAGTCCCTGTCCGTCCGCACGCCCCCACCGCGGGCCCCACAGAAAAGCCGGACAGGCGCGAGGCCTGTCCGGACGTGAAGCTGTCTGTGGGTTAGCGCAGGACGCGCAGGGCCTTGAGGATGGCGATCAGCACCACGCTGCCCACCACGCCCCACACGATGCTCCAGAAGCTGAAGCCGGCGCCGGCGACGCCTGCACCACCGATGTTCAGCCAGCTGCCGAAGATCGCCTGGGCCAGGAGGCTGCCGACAATCCCGATCAGGATGTTGGCGATCGCGCCCTGCTGGGCGTCCGTCTTCATGATGAGGCTCGCGAGCCAGCCGCACAGTGCACCAACCAGAATAGTAATGATCCAACCCATGATTCCTACCTCCGTTTACTAGTTACTTGTGATGGGATTCAACGATTCCTGCGTTCGCTGTGAACCGTTTCGTTGTGAGAGCAGCATGCGACCCGCCCAGACCCCCAATTGTGGAGACCCGTACTTTCTCAAGAGGGGTTGAAGGTGGGATGGATGTCCCGCCAACCTGGGTTAAGGACTGGGGGTCTCCATGCCCTGCCTGACGCTCATTTCTGACCTGACCCGTAAGACAGTTAGGCCCGCGCGGACCCCACTGCCCTATCCCGGCTCCCCCTGCGCGGCGGGCGGCTGGGTAGCATGGCGGGCACACGGAGGCCCCATCCCATGCCCGGAACCCCACCCCCACCCCAGACCACACCGTTCACGGTGCGCGCCCCGGCCAGCAGCGCCAACCTCGGCCCCGGTTTCGACAGCCTGGGCCTGAGCGTGCCGCTGTACACCACGCTGCACGTCACGCCACAGGCCACCACCCAGGTCATCCCGCTGGGACCGGAACTGGACGGCACGCCCGCCGACGAGAGCAACTACGTGTACCGCGCCATGGAACTCGCCGCGCGGCGTGCCGGTCGCCCCCTGCCCCCCGCCCGCATAGAAATAGAGACCGACGTGCCCCTGGCCCGCGGGCTGGGCAGCAGCGCCGCCGCGCTGGTCGCCGGGATCGTCGCCGGGAACGAACTGCTGGGCCGCCCCCTGGACGACCTGGCGGTGCTGGACGTCGCCGCGCGCGAGGAAGGCCACCCGGACAACGTCGCCCCGGCCCTGTTCGGCGGGATCGTCGTCGCGACGCTGGACAAGCTGGGCACGCACTACGTCCGTCTGGACCCGCCCGCCCACCTGGGCGTGACCGTCCTGATCCCGGACTTCGAGCTGAGCACCAGCAAGGCCCGCGCCGTGCTGCCCAAGGAGTACAGCCGCGCGGACGCCGTGCACGCCCTGTCGCACGCCGCGCTGCTGGCCGCCGCCCTTGCGCAGGGCCGCCTGGACCTGCTGCGGCACGCCATGCAGGACTACATCCACCAGATCTGGCGCGCGCCCCTCGTGCCGGGCCTGAGCGACATCCTGGAAGACGCCTGGAGGCACGGCGCGCTCGGCGCGGCCCTCAGCGGCGCCGGACCCACCGTGCTGTGCTTTCACGACACCCGCGAACCCACCGCCCCCCTGCACGCCTACCTGCACGGCGTTATGGCCCGCAACGGCCTGGAAGGCCGCGTGCTGGACTTCCCCATCGACGCGGCCGGGACGCTGGTGGAGCGGGCGTAACCGCCCGGCCAAGTCGACAGCGCCGCTCCCATGCACAGGGGCGGCGCTTTCGGCTGTACGGAACAAGCTGTGCGGAACAAAAAGAAGGAAGCCCCTCTAGGAGGAGCTTCCGTGCTGGTCGAGGCGGCGAGATTTGAACTCACGACCCCTACCACCCCAAGGTAGTGCGCTACCAGGCTGCGCTACGCCTCGACATCCAGCCCCAAAACTATAGGGGGCGTTCCGGAATCCGTCAAGGGCATGCCGGGCTGGCGGGACACGCTTTGTATCTGCGGGGGTGGCGTGGCTATCCTGCCGGGCATGACCCTGACTTTTGACGAGAAACTGCGCAACTACGCGCGGCTGGCGGTGCGGGTGGGCCTGGGCGTGAAGCCCGGTCAGCGCGTGCTGGTGCAGGCCCCGGTGGAGACGGCGCCGCTGGCGCGCCTGGTGGTGCGCGAGGCGTACGCGGCGGGCGCGAGCTTCGTGGACGTCCGCTGGGATGATGACGACGTGCAGCTGGCGCGCTTCGAGCTGGCCCCGGACGGCACGTTCGAGCAGATCAGCCGCTGGCGCGTAGATGCCGAGATCGAGACGGCCGAGGCGGGCGGCGCCGTGATCGCGATCCGCGCCACGAACCCGAACCTGCTGGGCGGCGTGGACCCCGAGCGCGTGGCGACGCACCAGCGGACGGTCGCGGCCTACCGCCGTCCGTACACGGCGCAGGTGATGACGAACCGCCTGAACTGGAACCTGATCAGCGCGCCGGTCAGCGGCTGGGCGCAGCTGATGTTCCCCGACGCGAGCGCCGAGCAGGCCGTCGAGCAGCAGTGGGACGCGATCTTCGCCGCGACCCGTGCCGATCAGCCCGACGCGGTGGCGCTGTGGGAGGCGCACCTGGGCGACCTGAAGCGCCGCCGCGAGCTGCTGACCGGCAAGCAGTACGCCGCGCTGCACTTCCGGGGCGGCGGCACGGACCTGACGGTGGGCCTCGCGGACGATCACGTGTGGGGTGGCGGCGCGGCCGACACGCCCGGCGGGATCACGTTCACGGCGAACATCCCCACCGAGGAGGTCTGGACCGCCCCGCACCGCGAGCGCGTGGACGGCACGGTCGTCAGCACCAAGCCGCTGTCGTACAACGGCACGCTGATCGACGGCATCCGCATCGAGTTCAGGGACGGCCGGATCACGGGGGCCAGCGCCGAGCAGGGCGAGGGCGCGCTGCTGAAGATGATCGAGACGGACGAGGGCAGTCACCGCCTGGGCGAGGTGGCGCTGGTGCCGCACTCCAGCCCCATCAGCCGCTCGGGCCTGTTCTTCTTCAACACCCTGTACGACGAGAACGCCGCCTCGCACATCGCGATCGGCAGCGCGTACCGCTTCAACGTCAGGGGCGGCGTGGACATGAGCCTGGAGGACTTCAACGCGAAGGGCGGCAACGACAGCCTCACGCACGTGGACTGGATGATCGGCAGTGACCGGATCGACGTGGACGGCATCACGAAGGACGGCCAGCGCGAGGCCGTGATGCGCGCGGGCGAATTCGTCATCTGAACGCAGAAGGCTCATGGCAGATGGCCGATGGCTCAGCAGCCCCGGCCATCTGCCATCTGCATTCAGCCATCGGCACCCGGTCAGGGCCGCAGGTCTTCCTCGTCCACCAGGAAGTCCACGGCGCCGCTGCCGATCTCGTAGTACGCGCCGATCACGCGGATCTGCCCGGCGGCCTCCGCCTCGCGGATGACGGGCTCGTCGCGCAGGAGGCTCACCTGGTAGCGGACGTTGTTCAGGACCGCCTCGCGCATGCGGGCCTTCTTGTCGCGGATGGCGGGCATGGCCTGCAGGCTGGGCTGGATGCGGCGGATCAGGTTCTGGAGGTGGTGGGGTTCCTCCGCGACGCGTTCCTCTGGCAGCAGCGCGGCGGCCACCGCCCCGCAGGCCTCGTGGCCCATCACGACCACGAGGTGCACGTCCAGGTGGCGGATGGCGTACTCCAGTGTGCCCAGTCCGGCCTCGCCGACGACGTTCCCGGCGACGCGCACCACGAACAGCTGCCCCAGGCCCTGATCGAACACCAGTTCGACCGGCACGCGGCTGTCGCTGCACGCGAGGATCGCGGCGTACGGCGTCTGGCCCATGATCTGCGCGCGGCGTTCGTTGGCGCTCATCTCCGGGCGGGTGGCCTGACCGCTGAAGAAGCGGGCGTTGCCGTCCTTGAGGGACTGGATGGCCGCGTCGGGCGTGGCGACGTCGGACTCCTTGATGTCCGCGATGTCCTCCATGCTCGCGCCGCGGCGGATGGCGTCCAGGATGCGGCGCTCGAGGTCGGCGGCGATCTGCGGGGCGGAAGCGTCCATGCGCGGCATGCTACGCCCCGGCCCGGCGCGGCCGCTGAACCCCGTCCAGTCACGCCGGGCCGGGCGGGCCCCCCGGTATGCTGCGCGGATGGACACGCTGACCGACCTGCTCGAACGTTACGCGACCCTGCGCGACACGATCCTGGGCCTGGAAGCCGAACGGGACGAGCTGGGCGCGCAGATCAAGGCGGCGCTGCAGGGCGGCGAGCACGCCGAGACGGACCTGTACCGCGCGACCCTGAAGGCCTCGCGGCGCGTGGAATACCCCCTGGACCGCTTCCGGGAGGTGTTCGGGGACGCCGCCGCGCTGGAGGTCGCCACGATCGACCGCAGGCGGGCCGACGCCCTGGTGAAGGCCGGGGATCTGGACGGCGAGCGCCTGCGGGACCTGGCGGTCGTGAAGGAGACGCAGGCGCTGGTGTTGCAGCCCAAGACCCGCTGACCGGGCGCACCGACATGTGCGGGTGGCGTGACGCGGGGCTGACCCTCCGGGGACGTGGTGCTGACCGGGCGGGGGCACGCTGGGCGCATGACGCTGATCTCCCTGCATCCGCTGCTGGACCCGGCCCTGCCCGCTCACCGTCAGCTGCCCGGCGACGTGTTCATCTGGACCGGGGTGGGCGCGTGGCTGGGCGGCGAGGCCTTCACGGCCGCCGCGCACGTCCGGACCGAGCGGGAGGTCCGGCAGGCCCGCCTGAGCGGCGCGCAGAGTGAACTGGACCGCCTGACCCGCTGACCTGCCGCAAGCGCAGGGGCGGCCCCGACGCGATGTCCGGGGCCGCCCCTGATGGATGGCATGAAAAAAGCATTGCCGGTGAGCAGCGGCACCCGCGAATCATCCCTTATGGCTGCTGCCTTCCGGCCCTGACCAGGTTCGAGCGTTCACGCTGCGCTGCGCCAGCAATGCGTCCAGACCATAGCACATGCCCGGCGGGGCTGTGCAGTCCCGCCGGGCGTGCATCAAGAAGAAGCGCCGGAATCCGAAGATCCGGCGCTATCTGGTGCTCGGGATGGGACTTGAACCCACACAGCTAAGCTACACGCCCCTCAAACGTGCGCGTCTACCAATTCCGCCACCCGAGCATTGGGTGAGAGGCGAAAGCAATACTAGGGGTGAAGTGCGCGCGTGTCAAGACGCCCGCTTGCACCGACGCGCGGACGTGATATGCTCATGTTTGCCGTCGTGACGCGGTCGGGCCCCGGTGAGCACCGGTTTTTTCCTGGCTGACACGCACGGGACACCACAACAAGAGAGGTATCACCATGATCGACAAGAAGCAGACCATCGAGACCCACGCCAAGCACGGCACCGACACCGGCAGCACCGCCGTCCAGATCGCCCTCCTGACCGAGCGCATCAACAACCTGTCGGTTCACCTGACCGCCAACAAGAAGGACAAGCACGGCCAGCGCGGCCTGCAGCTCCTGAACGGTCAGCGCCGCCGCCTGCTGAAGTACCTCGAGCGCACCAGCTACGACGAGTACATCGCCCTGACGGACCAGCTGAAGATCCGCCGCGGCCAGCGCATCGTCCGCTAAGACCGACTCGGATTGAACGGTTCTGGCGAACCATTCAATCCGAGCGGATGCGAGCAGGAGCAAAACGGGTTCCGGGCGTGGAGTTGGCAACCCGGTGATGTTCCGGGTTGTCAACGAAACAGACGGAATCCGTACCGGACCGCGCCCCGCACGCCGCCGCCCCCGCAAGGATGGGCGGCGGTGTTCTGTTACCGGCCGTCGGCGCCGGGCTGGTCGCGGTCCGGTACGTCCCGCCAGTCGCCGCTGGGCACCACGCTCGCGCCCGGCGCCCGCAGGCGGTCCGCGCGGGCGTACACGTACACCCAGGCGGTGAGGTCCTCTCCCCCGTCCACCTGCAGGGACGCGATCTGCCGGGTGTACAGGGGCGGCGTGTCGTGCAGGCCCTCCAGGTCGTCCAGGCCGGGCAGGGCCGCCTCCCAGGCGGGCGGGTCGTAGGTCAGGACCGCGCCGCGCACCGCCGCGTCCGCCGGGCCGGGCGTGAGGGCCGGGTACCCCTCGGGGTGGAGGTGGTGCAGCGTGAAGCCGCGCAGCGTGGCGGGCCGCGCCGTGAAGCCCCGCGCGGCGACGTGGGCGTTGCGTTCGCCGGGCAGCAGGGTGCCGTACACGAACACGCGGGGGGGGCCGGGGTCGGTCATGCCCGGACTGTACCGCCAGGAACCGCCGGGGCACCGGGCCGTTCTAGAGGCGCTGGCCCTGCGGCTGGTGGTAGTACACGCGGCCGATCACGGTGGCTTCCTCCGGGCGGACGGGCGGGTGGTCGGGGTTGTCGCTGGACAGCCACAGCGCCTCGCCGTAGCGGCGCAGGCGTTTGACGGTCAGGCCCAGGCCCGGCACGTGCAGGACGTACACGCGGCCCTCGCGCAGGTCGAGGTCGCCGGGGTCGACGTACACGCGGTCGCCGGGGCGCAGCCCGCCGGAGTCGGTGGTCATGGAGTCCCCCTGCACCTGCAGCACGAGCATGCCGGGGCGGTGGTCGCGCAGCGGCACGAGTTCGTGGTCGATGACGCTGGCGTGGTCCTCGGTGAGGGGCAGTCCGGCGCTGGCCAGCGCGCGGACCGGCACGCGGATGAGTTCCAGGCTGCCGAGCAGGTCCTCACGCGGTTCGGGCGCCAGGGGGCGCAGGCCGGTGCGGGCGGTCCACTCGCTGAGGGTGACGTCCAGCGCGCGGCGCAGCGCGTCCTGCCGCTGGGCGGTCAGGGCACCCAGGGCGCGTTCGCCGCGTTC
Source organism: Deinococcus grandis (assembly GCF_001485435.1). Classification (NCBI taxonomy): domain Bacteria; kingdom Thermotogati; phylum Deinococcota; class Deinococci; order Deinococcales; family Deinococcaceae; genus Deinococcus; species Deinococcus grandis. The sequence goes on from NZ_BCMS01000001.1 coordinate 8,670, forward strand.
GAGGCGGCTGAGGTACGGCTGGGTGACGCGCCCGGCGGGGCCGCCGAGGTCCCCGGTGCGCTGGCTGAGGTCGTGCTGACCGAGGCCGAGGGCCTGCCGACGCTGGCGCAGCCACCCGGCGAGGTCGTCTGGGAAGGGGGAAGTGGGGCGGGCCATGCGGCGAGTGTACCCGGCGCGTGATGCCTGGATTGAGGATTCGTGACTTGCTTTATGCCCACAGACATATTACGCTGTAGGCAGATCGGGGCCGCCCCGATTCGCATCTCATACGGATTCCGTTTGTTTCGTTGACAGATCGGAAGACCACCGATCTGCCAACTCCACGTCCGGAACCCGTTTCTCTCCTGCTCGCTCCGCTCGGGTTGAAAGTTTTTGCAAACCTTTCAACCGGAGTCCGTATCAATTCTGCTGCTGGAGGTCCGTCATGCCCGACCCGTCCCCCCTCGCCCCCACGCTGCGCGACCTGCTGCCCCTGCTGCTGCTGAGCTTCAGCGCGGGCAGCCTGACCCAGCTGACCCGCCTGCTCGCCCGGCCCGGCCCACCCCGGCTGCGGCCCACCCTGGCCCTGGCCGCCGCCGCCGGGATCGCCGCCCTGACCGTCGCCGCGCTGACCCGCGCGGCCCTCCCCCACCCCGACCCGGCGCTGCTGCTCGCCCTGGCCTGCGTGACCGGCTGGAGCGGCCCCGGCATCCTCGCCCGCCTGGGCGGCCTCGTCGAGCGGCAGCTGGGCCTGCGCGACCCCGCCGCGCCCACCGGACGCCCGCACGATTGACCGGCAGAATTGACCGTCAGTTCAGATGGAGAGTTCCGCCACAGCCGACCCCAGACTCCTCCACGACAATGGCGCATGAACCTCAAGCGCGCGCCGGGCGTCCACGCCCGCCCTGCCCTGTTGGCCCCGCTGCTCACCGCGCTGCTGGTCGCGCTGCCCCACGCGGGCAGCCAGACCGCCCCCGCCACACCCGGCACCCCCACCACGCCACAGGAACGCCGGGTGCGCAGCGGCGCGCCCCTGAGCGCGGCCGAACAGGCCCGGCTGCAGGCGCTGGTCAGCCGGGTGCGGCCCGCCACCGTGCGCGTCGAGCAGTGCCGCGCCACGCAGTGCGACGACCCGGACGGCCTGGGCTCCGGCGTGCTGATCAGCGAGGACGGCCTAGTGCTGACCGCGTACCACGTCATCCAGGGTGCGCCGGACCTGAGCGTGCAGCTGCTGAACAAGACCCGCTACCCCGCCCAGGTGATCGGGTACAACGACCAGGACGACCTCGCCCTGCTGCGCGTGAACGTGCCAAAGGGGACGCCGTTCCTGCCGCTGGCCGCCGCGCGCCCCGCCGTGGGCGACACCGCGCTGGCGATCGGCAACGGCGGCGGCGCGTTCCTGACGCCCAAGACCGGGCGCCTGCTGGGCCTGGACAGCGACCCGGGCCGCGCGGACTTCCCGCCCGGCACGCTGGAGATGAACGCCCCGCTGATTCCCGGCGACAGCGGCGGCCCGGTCGTGAACGTCAGGGGCGAGGTGACGGGCATCGTGAGTTACATCCGAGTCACGCAGAACGGCCAGCCCCGCTCGTACGCGGTGCCTGTGAGCACCACGGACGCGCGCGTGGCCGCCCTGAAACGCGGCGAGAAGCGCGACGCACCCGTGATCGGCATCGGGCTGGGCGGCGTGTTCTCGGAGCTGTTCTTCCTGCCCAGCGCGGGCTTTCAGGAACTGACGAAACTGCTGGACCTGGGCGACACGCCCGGCGCGTTCTTCACGAGCGTGTCGCGCGGCAGTCCCGCCGCGCAGGCCGGACTGAAACCGCTGGTGCTGAACGGCGACGCCAAACGCGTGTCCGGGGACATCGTGACTGCCGTGAACGGGAAGCGGATCGTGAACTTCGCGGAGTTCCAGTACGCGGTGCGCGCCTACCAGCCGGGCGACACGGTGACCCTGAGCGTCCTGCGCGACGGGAAGCCGCTGGAGGTCAAGGTGACGCTGGTGGGGCGGAGCAAGCTGAGCAACTGAGGCGCGAATGCATCACGCCCCGGTCTTCATATTGTCGTAATAGGTCTTGACAATTCTGCTTAAAACAGAATAATGCGAGCTATGGACACCCTGAAAAAAGCCGGTGCGATGCTCGCCCACCTCGACCTCTTCCACCAGATGCTCGACCTGCGCGGCCTGCTGCAACTCGCCGCGCATATGGAGGAACGTGGCGACCGCGTCACCCTCATCAGCCCCGAGAGCATCACCCTGATCGGCACCGACATGCATACCGACCCCGTCATCACCACCAGCAAGGGCGCCACCATCCAGGCCCCCACCGCCTACCGCGTCCTGCACAACCTCAAGGGCCACGAGGCGCCCGAGTACGCCGTCACCCGCGAGGAACTCGCCGCGCTGAACGCCCGCGCCGTCACCGAACTCGAAGGCAGCGACGCCCTGCGCGCCTTCGACGCCACCCTCACCCGCATCAGCGCCCCCAGCGACACCGAGCGCCCCGCCCGCACCCGCCGCACCCCCGACACCGAAACCCCCACCGAACAACCCGCCGCCTGAAAGAACGGATGCCGTCCGTTCCGTTCAGACTCCGGAACACCACCGCAGTCCGAACTCCACTTCCGGCCTCCGTTTCACTCCCACGCGCATCCGCTCGGGTGGAACGGTGGCTGTTGACCGTTCCACCCGAGGCTCCTCATCAGCCGCGCTTCACGCCCAGCCGCTAGCCTGGACCCCGTGAAGCGCGGCCTCCTGTTCCCCACCACCCTCCTGCTCCTGCTCGGCACGGGCGCCGCCCAGCCCACCCCGGACCCGCTGGATGGCGGCGACTACGCGCAGGTATACGCCCGCGCCCAGGCGGCCGGGGACGCCGTGACCGCCAGCCGCGCCGCCGCCGCCATGACCGAATACCGCGCCGGAGGCCGCGACTGGACCACCCGCGCCGTCCAGGCCGCCCGGCAGGCCACCGCCACCCGCCCCGGCGACCCCGACGCGCAGCTGGCCCTCGGCAGCGCCCTGGGCCTCCAGGCCCGCGCCGGGGGGTACACGCTGGGCGCCCTGAACACCGCGCAGCAGGCCCGCGCCGCGCTGGACCGCGCCCTGAACCTCGCGCCGGACCGCGCCGACATCCAGGCCGTCCTGGCCGAATGGCACGCCGGAGCCTGGGCGAAAGCCGGGATCTTCAGCGGCGGCAACCAGGACCGCGCCCGCACCCTGGCCACCGCCGCCGCCCGCCGCGCCCCCGACACCCTGTTCGTCCAGGCCCACGCGGGCATCGCCCTGAGCCTCATCAAAGACCCCCAGGCCCGCGCCACCCTGACCCGCGCCGTCACCCTGAACACCGACACCCCCCTGGAACGCGATCTGCAGGCCCAGGCGAAACGCGTGCTGGACGGACTGAAGCCGTGAAGAGAGTCTGAGGGTCGAAGGTCGAAGGGTCCAAGGCAACCCCACCTCCCCCACACCCCGCCGCCCCTCAGACTCTTCGACCCTCAGACCCTTTGACCCTCAGACCTCCCGCCCTTCACTCCACCACGTCGCCGTGCTCGTGCCGGGGAGCAGGGGCACGTCCTGCGTGTGTCCGGCGCGGTCAGCCAGCGCCCACGCTTCGGTCTGGGCGCGGTCCGCGCCGAGCCAGCCGGTCCAGTAGGCGCGCAGGGTGCCGGTCACGAGGGCCAGCGGGACGGTCTGAGCCGGGTGGGCGGGCTGGTACAGCAGGTCCAGGTCGGTGAGGGGACCGCCGTCGGGGCCGCCGACGGGCTGCCAGTAGGGGACGTCCACGGTGCGCAGGCCCAGGGCGTGCAGCGCGGCCCGGCGCCCGGCGGGGTCCACGCCGGTCGCGGCCTCGGCCGCGCGGTCCTCCTCGTTCTGGCGGGTGGGGTGGACGCTGTCGGCGAACATGCCCGTCAGTCCGGCGTCGCGGATGACGCGCAGGGTCTCGTCGTGCAGGGCGCGGCCCACGCCCAGGCCGCGCGCGGCGCGCGTGACGGCCATGAACGAGTTGAAGCCCGCCCCGCGCAGTTCGCCGGGCAGGGGCAGCAGGGCGTACAGGGTGCCGCCCAGCACCTCGCCTTCCGGGGTCTGGGCGACCAGCAGGCGGTCCTCGCGCCCCGGGCTGCGGTGGGTGATGAGGTGCGCGAAGACCTCCGGGGGGATCAGCATGTCCGGCGCGTAGTAGCTGGCCTCCTGCACGCGGCCGAACGCGGGAATGGCCGGGTCACGGGGGTCGGTCACGTGCCGCAGCGTGAAGGTGGGTGGGGTCATGCCGCGCAGGGTACCGGGGCGGCGCGCGGGGCACTGCGAGCCAGCGCGGCATTCCGCCACGGCCTGTAGGGGCGCGCCCTGTATAACTGGAGGTCATGACCCCCACCGACCTGCTGACGACCCTGGCCACCGAGCTGGGCTGGAACCTCGCCGTGTGGCTGCCGACGCTGCTGATCAGCCTGCTGTTCATCCGCGCGGTGCTGGGCGTGCGGGTGCGGGACCTGATCACCGAGATCGAGGAGCACCAGACGGCCGCGATCGGCGCGGTGTTCTTCTGGGTGTCGCTGGGCTTCAGCCTGCTGCTGAGCCGCACCATCGCGACTCCCGTCCCGGCGGACGGCACGTGGACGGAGGCGTTCACGTGGCTGGCCGTGGCCGTGATCGTGACGCTGCTGCTGTTCACGCTGGGCGTCCTGGCGGTGTTCGGCACGCTGGCCCGCCGCCAGGGTGAGGGGGTGCTGCGCTACATCCGCCGCGAGATGCGCGAGGAGCACAACCTGGCGCTGTCGTTCATCATGGGCGCGCTGTTCCTGGTGCCCGCGGTCGTCACGTACCACGTCACGCTGTAAACCCAGCACTGCCCACGCCCCCGGAGACACGATTCCGGGGGCGTGAACTGTTCTCGGGCTCGGGCGGCCCGGTGCCGCGCACCGCTATGCTGGGCGGCATGACGGCCCCCGACTCCACTCCTCCCGCCGCCGGTGATAGCGCGCCGCGCGTGGCCCCGAACTTCATCACCGAGATCATCGAACGCGACCTGCAGGGCGGGAAGTACCCGCAGGTCGTGACGCGCTTCCCGCCGGAACCGAGCGGGTACGCGCACCTGGGGCACATCTTCGCGTCGTTCCTGGATTTCCAGACGGCCGCGCAGTACGGCGGGCGCTACCACCTGCGCATGGACGACACCAACCCGGAACTCGCGACGCAGGAGTACGCGGACGCCATCGCGGACGACCTGCGCTGGCTGGGCTGGGACTGGGGCGAGCACCTGTACTACGCCAGCGACCACTTCGAGCAGTACTACGCGTACGCCGAGCAGCTGGTCAATCAGGGGGACGCGTACGTGGACTCGGTGACGGGCGACGAGATGGCCCGCCTGCGCGGCGACGCCCGCACGCCCGGCACGCCCAGCCCCTACCGGGACCGCACGCCGGAGGAGAACCTGGACCTGCTGCGCCGCATGCGCGCCGGTGAGTTCGCGGACGGCGCGCACGTGCTGCGCGCGAAGATCGACCTGGGCAGCCCGAACATGAAGCTGCGCGACCCGGTGCTGTACCGCATCCTGCGCGGGCATCACTACCGCGCGGGTGACGCGTGGTGCATCTACCCCATGTACGACTTCCAGCACCCCCTGCAGGACGCGCTGGAGGGCGTGACGCACTCGATGTGCAGCCTGGAGTTCGTGGACAACCGCGCCATCTACGACTGGCTGATGGAGCGCCTGGGCTTCAGCCCGCGCCCGCACCAGTACGAGTTCGGTCGGCGCGGCCTGGAGTACACGATCACCAGCAAGCGCAAGCTGCGCAAACTCGTGGAGGCCGGGGCGGTGCACGGCTGGGACGACCCGCGCATGCCCACCCTGCGCGCGCAGCGTCGCCTGGGCGTCACGCCGGAGGCCGTGCGGGCCTTCGCGGCGCAGATCGGCGTGAGCCGCACGAACCGCACCGTGGACCTCAGCGTGTACGAGAACGCCGTGCGCAGCGACCTGAACCACCGCGCGCCGCGTGTGATGGCGGTGCTGGACCCGCTGCCCGTCACCCTGGAGAACCTGGAGACGCCGCAGATGCTGAGTCTCCCCTACTGGCCGTTCGACGTGGTGCGCGACTCGCCCGACGGACTGGTCGCCCTGCCCACCGGGGAGCGCGTGGCCCCCGAGGCTGCGGTGCGCGACGTACCGCTGACCCGCGAACTGGTGATCGAACGCGAGGACTTCAACCCCGAGCCGCCCAAGGGGTTCAAGCGCCTGACGCCGGGCGGCACGGTGCGCCTGCGCGGGGCGGGGATCATCCGCGCCGACCGCTTCGACGTGGACGACAGCGGGCAGGTGACGCGCGTGTACGCCACGCTGCTGGGCGAGGACGCCAAAGCCGGGGGCGTGATCCACTGGGTCAGCGCCGAGCAGGGCGTGCCCGCCGAGTTCCGCCTGTACGACCGCCTGTTCCGCGTGCCCAACCCCGAGGCGGCAACCCCCGAGGACGCCCAAGCCGAACCGATCGCCCCGGACTTCGACCCCGAGGAGATCGGGCACGAGGACGAGACCAAACCCCTTGACGCGGGCTTCATGGCGTTCCTGAACCCCGACAGCCTGCGCGTGACGTGCGGACTGGTGGAACCCAGCGTCACGCGCGACCCCGCGGGCACCCGCTACCAGTTCGAACGGCAGGGCTACTTCTGGCGCGACCCGGTGGACAGCCGCGAGGACGCGCTGGTGTTCGGGCGGATCATCACCCTGAAGGACGCCTGGGCGAAAGCCACGCAGAAGGCCGAAACGCCCGCCAAGGCCCCCAAACCCGCCAAAGTGCAGGCCCCGAAGACCGAGCCGACCGAGAAGGCCGCGCCCGCCACCCTGACCCCCGAGCAGGAGGCCGAGGTGACCCGCCTGACCGGCCTGGGCGTCCCGGACGCCGAGGCCCGCACCCTCGCACGTGACGCCACGCTGCTGACCTTCCTCGGTGGGGCCGCGCAGGACGGCACCTTCGCGCAGGTCGCCAGCTGGACCGCGAACGACCTCGCGCCGGGCCTGCGCGCCGGGGAAGTCCGCGTGGCCGCCGCCGACCTCGCCCCGCTGGCCGCACTGCTGAGTGACAAGAAGGTCACCACCCGCGTCGCCCGCGACGTCCTGACCCGCGCCGCGCAGACCGGCGAGGCCCCCGCCGCGATGGTCGAACGCGAGAACCTCGCCGGGGGCCTCAGCGAGGACGCCCTGAACGCCGCCATCGCGCAGGTCATGGCCGACCACGCCGACAAGGTGGATGCCTACCGCGCCGGGAAGACCGCGCTGCTGGGCTTCTTCACCGGGCAGGTCATGCGCGCCACCGGAGGCAAGGCCGACCCCGCCACGCTGAACGCCGCCCTCCAGGCCGCACTGAACGGCTGACGCGCACCCCCCAGGCGGATACCGTCTGCTTCGTCACCCCCCGGAACACCACCGGGGGGTGACTCCACGCCCGGCACCCGCCTTGCTCCCACTCTGCGGGGCAGCTCTGCGAGTCGCTCCGCTCGGGCCGAACGGTTCTACCGAACCATTCAACCGGAGGCCATGTCTGTTTTAATGACCCCCATGTCTGACGTGAACCCCGCCGACCTGCCCCGCGACCTGGGCTTCGCCATACCTGCCGAGTGGGCCGAGCACGCCGCCACCTGGATGAGCTGGCCCGCCGACGACGACCTGTGGTTCGGGCACCTGGAGGGCGTCCGCGCCGAGTTCGCCGAGCTGGTGCGGACCATCGCCCGTTTCGAGCCGGTGCATCTGCTCGTGCGGGACGAGGAGAGCAGCGCCGACGCCCGCGCGCGGCTGGGCGGCGCGGACGTGACGTTCCACGACGTGCCGCTGGACGACGTGTGGATGCGCGACAACGGCCCCATCTTCGTGAAGCGTGGCGCTGACCTGGCGCTGGTGGACTGGAGGTTCAACTCCTGGGGCGGGAAGTTCAAGTGGGAGAGCGACGACCGCGTGCCCGAGTACGTCGCCGATCAGCTGGGCACGCACCGCTGGGCGCAGCCGTTCGTGCTCGAAGGCGGCGGGCTGGAGGTGAACGGCCTGGGCGTGGGCCTGACCACCCGGTCGTGCTTCCTGACCGACACCCGCAACCCCGGCCTGACCGAGGAAGGCTACGCGTTCCTGCTGGCCGACACGCTGGGCGTGCGCAAACTCCTGTGGCTGGACGGCGGGCTGGAGAACGACCACACCGACGGGCACATCGACACCATCACCCGCTTCACCGACGAGCGGACCATCGTCACCAGCGTCGAGCCGAACCCGGAGGACCCCAATCACGCGGTCATGGCGAAGAACCTCGCGGACCTCAAGGCCATGACCGACCAGGACGGGCAGCCGTTCCGCATCGTGGAGCTGCCCCTGCCCGCCACCTACCTGGAGGGCGCGGAGGGTCGCCTGCCGCCCACGTACGCGAACTTCTACATCGGGAACGGGTTCGTGGTCGTCCCGCAGTACGGCGATCCGAACGACGCCCGCGCCCTGGAAGTCCTGACACCCCTGTTCCCCGGGCGCGAGGTGATCGGCCTGAGCAGCCGCGCGATCATCGAGGGCGGCGGCAGCTTCCACTGCGTGACGCAGCAGCAGCCCGCCGGGACGCCCTGGATGCAGGAGGCCTGACCCATGCCGTTCCAGCCGCTGCCCGACGATCAGCCGAGCTGCACCGTGGCGTGCCCCGCGTGCGGACACCGCTGGCTGGTGTATGAGCAGCAGCTGGGCCTGCTGGGGCCCTGTCCGGCCTGCGACGCGGCCCGCCCCCGGTACATGGGCAGTGTCGCGCCGGGCAGCGGGCGGCAGGTGTCGTTCGGGAGTTTCCGCGACCTGCTGGATGAGCCGCGCCTGCTGCACCTGATCGAGCAGACGCTGGGGCTGCGCCCGCTGGACGCCGAACGCTTCGCGGACGCCCAGGGGCGCGAGGTGCCGCTGGAGGACATCCATTACGCCCTGCAGGGGAACGCCGGGTGGCAGGGTCGGGTGTACAACCTCCACATGAGCCGCACCCGCTGAGGATGTGTGCCAGAGTGTCGGCGTGATACGGATTCCGTCTGTTTCGCTGACCGATCGGAACCCCACCGATCTGCCAGCTTCACGCCCGAAACCCGTTTTTCTCCTCCTCTGCGGGGCAGCTCTACGAGTCGCATCCGCTCGGATCCAGCGGGCTTTGCAACCCATTCAATCGGAGTCCGTATGACCGACCTTGACCTGGGCGGCGGGTACTCGGCCCGCCCGATCTCGCTGGAGGCGTACCGGGCGGCGTGCGCGCGTCTGGAGGACCGGATCTTCGGCGGGAATTCGCTGTTCGCGTTCGATCCGCCGGTGCGGGCGGCCCCGCCGCTGGGCGAGTCGTGGAACTGGGGCGTGTTCCACGGCGCGGACCTGATCGGCTGGCATCACGCGCACGCGCGCGACGAGCGGACGGTGTACATGGCGGATACCGGGCTGCTGCCGGAGCATCAGGGGCGCGGGGTGTACTCGCGGTTGCTGCCGCACCTGCTGGACGCGTTCCGCGCGGCGGGATTCACGCTGGTGCAGAGTCACCACCGCGCGACGAACAACGCCGTGATCCTCCCGAAGCTCCGGGCCGGGTTTCACCTGCAGGGCCTCAGCGCCTACGAGGGCGGGGTGAATGCCGCGCTGACCCTCAGCCTGGACGGGGCGTACATGCAGGCGATGCACGTCCGCAGCGGCTTCCGTGCGCCCTCAGGGGAGGCGGCGCGGCGACTGGGCGTCCCGGACGAAGGGCTGCCCGGTCTGGCCGACGCGCCCGGCCTCCCCCTCCCGGCGGACGCCGAGGCGGGCGTGGATCTGGGCGGCGGGTACGCCCTGCACCGCGTGCCGACCGCCACGTACCGGGAGGTGTACGCGCAGCTGGAAGCCAGCGCGTACGAGACGGACTCGTTCGACTGGGGCGACCGTGAGCCCGCGCCCGCGCCGCGCGGTCCGCTGTGGAGCTGGCTGATCAGCCACGCGGGGCGGGTGGCCGGGTGGCAGGCCAGCCGCGCGTGGGACACCCGCACGGCGTACATGGTGAACACCGCGCTGCTGCCCGCGCACCGGGGGCGGGGCGTGTACACCCGCCTGCTGCCCGTGGTGCTGGACGCCCTGCACGGCGAAGGTTACCCGCTGGTGCGCAGTCATCACCACCTGACGAACAACGCCGTGATCGTCCCGAAGCTCCGCGCGGGCTTCCGCTTTCAGGGCGTGCAGGTCGACGAGCACGGCGTCATGGCAGTGCTGCTGCGCAGTTTCGACCCGGCGTACGCGGCGTACATGGACCGCCGCAGCGGCCTGACCCGCTGAACGTCAGGCGCGGCGGGGCGGACGGTTCCTGGCGCGTTTGATCGTGCCGATGCCCGCCCCGCTGGTCAGGACGGCGCGGTACAGGTCCCACCACTGGCGCGCCTGGGTGGGCTCGCGGGTGAGGGTCTCGAAGCGGTAGTACGCGGCCTCGCCGGTCGGGAGGACGAACGTGGGCGTGCCGAACACCCCGACCTCGCGCGCGGCGTCCAGTTCGGCGCGCAGCTCGGCGCGGCGGGCCTGATCGTCGGCCAGGGCCTGCGCGAAGACGTCCAGGTCCAGCCCGGCCTCCTGCGCCGCCGCGTGGATGGCCTCGTCCGTCAGGGGCTCCTTGCGCTCGTGGTGGGCGCGGAAGAGGGCCAGCGTGAACGCCCAGTGCGCCGAGTCGCCCTGCCGGGCCGCCGCGTGGGACGCCAGGAACGCGCGCAGGCCGGGCTTGAGGTACTTCATGTATCCCTCGCCGTCCGGGGCGTTCAGGCTCTGATCCGTGACGCGCCACGTCAGTTCCTTCGCGTTCTGGGCATGGTTGCCCTCCACCAGCGAGTAGTGCCGCAGGGTGAACGCCTCGCCCTCCGTTTTCAGGACGGCGGCGAGTTCCACGCCGCGCCACGCGTAGGGGCACAGGAAATCGAAGTACAGCTCGGTCGCTCGGGTCATGCGGGGCACCGTACACCCTGCGCGGCGCGGCGGAACGTCACGCGGGCTGCACTCCGCCCGCCGGGGCGGCCTCCACCGCCTCCACCTCGGCCGCCGCGCCCGCGACCAGCACGGCGTCCCCGGCCCGCAGGACGTCCTCGGCGCGGCTGCGCAGCGGCTGCCCGTCGCGCCAGATCGCCACGACCAGTGCGCCCGTCTCGCGGCCCAGGTCCGCCACCGTGCGGCCCACCAGCCCCGGCGGCACGCTCAGCTCCCGGATCGTGAAGTGCTCGCTGACCACGTCCCCGCTCAGCAGGCGGCTCAGGCGCGGCGCGAGCATCATCGCCGCGATCCGGTTCCCGCTCAGCTGGTACGGATTCACGACCTCGTCCGCCCCGGCACGGCGCATCTTGCGGGCCGCCGCCTCGTCACTCGCCCGCGCGATCACCCGCACGCCCGGATTCAGGCCCTTGGCGGACAGCACCACGTACAGGTTGCTGGGGTCACTGTTGATCACCGTGACCAGCGACGCCGCCCGCTCGATGCCCGCGCGGCGCAGCACGTCCTCGTCCGTCGCGTCCCCGACCAGGGTGTGCAGCCCCTGCGTCTGCGCCCACTCCAGATGCTCCGGGCGGTGATCGACCACGACCACCTCGCGCCGCGCGCCCCGCAGCGCCACACTGACCGCCTCGCCCACCTGCCCGTACCCGCACACGATCGTGTGACCTTTCAGGCTCATGATTCTCCTCTCCCGCCGCCGCCGCGCCGCGCCCGGGTCGGTCACAGTCCGCAGCATCGTCTCGGCCAGCAGCGTCAGCAGGTACAGCATCAGCCCGATGCCGACCAGCATCAGCACCACGCTGAACACCTTGCCGTCCGTGTGCAGCTCGCCCGGCGCGCCGTACCCCACGGTCGTCAGGGTCATGGCCGTCATGAACAGGCAGTCCAGCCACGACCAGCCCTCCAGCAGCCGGTACCCGACCGTGCCGAACACCACCAGCCCCGCGATCAGGGCCAGCAGCACGGCGGGACGGCGGTTCATGCCTCAAGTGTAGGCGCGCAGCGGTCCGCTCAGAAGCCCAGACCCTTCAGGTCACGCAGCAGAAATCGCGGCACGCTTCAGGGTACGCGGTACGGTGCGTGGGGTTCCCGTCAGGCGGGCTCTCTGGCGGTGAGGTGCGCCGCGATGAAGTCCTTGAGGGTCTGCACGTCGTTGGGAATGACCTGGAAGCGTCTGGGCGCCTGTTCGATGCCGTCGAAGCGGGCGGGGCGCCCCGGGGTCTGCCCCACGGCCGCCTGCACGGTCTCCCCGAACTTGGCGGGGAGGGCGGTTTCCAGGCAGATCATGGGCACGCCGGGCCGCCGGTAGGCCTGCCCGACGAGGACGCCGTCGGCGGTGTGCGGGTCGATCAGGCGACCGTGCGTGTCGAACACGGCGCGGATGGTGCGCAGGCGGTCGGCGTGCGTGCTGCGGCCGCTGCGGAAGCCGCTGGCCTGCACGGCGTCCCAGTGGGCCGTGCCGCTCAGAGCGACGGGGCGGCTCTGGCCGACCTCATCCCACCAGCCGCGGGTCTGCGCGGCGTCCGCGCCGGCGATCAGGTACAGGTAGCGTTCGAAGTTGCTGGCCTTGCCGATGTCCATGCTGGGGCTGCTGGTGACCGCGACCCGGTCGGCGGGGCGGACGTGGTAGGTGCCGCCGCTGAAGAAGTCGTGCAGGACGTCGTTCTCGTTGCTGGCGACGATCAGCTGCCCCACGGGCAGACCCATGGACCTGGCGAGGTACCCGGCGAACACGTTCCCGAAGTTCCCGGACGGGACGCTGAAGTCCGCCTCCGCCCCGGCGGGGAGGTTCAGGGCGAGGTACGCCCGGAAGTAGTACACGGCCTGCGCCAGCACCCGCGCCCAGTTGATGGAGTTCACGGCTCCGATGTCGTAGCGGGCCTTGAAGTCCGCGTCGGCGTTCACGGCCTTCACGAGGTCCTGGCAGTCGTCGAAGACGCCTTCCACGGCCAGGTTGAAGATGTTCGGCTCGTGCAGGCTGAACATCTGCGCCTGCTGGAAGGCGCTCATGCGGCCGTGCGGGGAGAGCATCACGACGTTCACGCGGGCCTTGCCGAGCATCGCGTACTCGGCCGCGCTGCCGGTGTCGCCGCTGGTGGCGCCCAGGATGTTCAGCCGCTCGCCCCGGGCCTCCAGGACGTACTCGAACACCTGCCCGAGGAACTGCATGGCCATGTCCTTGAACGCCAGGGACGGCCCGTTCGACAGTTCCAGCAGGTGCAGACCACTGTCGCCCAGTGGGGTCAGGGGCGTGATCTCGGGGCTGTGGAAGGCCTCTTCCGTGTACGTGTCGCGCAGCAGGCGGCGCAGGTCCCCCTCGGGGATGTCCGTGATGAAGGGCCGCATGACCTCGTAGGCGAGGTCGGCGTAGCTCAGGGCGCGCCACGCCTCCAGCTGCTCAGGCGTGACCGTGGGAATGACCTCCGGCATCGCCAGACCGCCGTCCGGGGCGAGACCCGAGAGCAGCACGTCCGAGAAGGAACCGAGGGTCGCGCCACGCGTGGAGACGTACTTCATACGGTCACTCTACCCACCACCCTGCCCGGGGCGGCGCCGGGGACTAGCCAGACCGGCGGATCCGGAGTGGACGGGGTGTGCCGCCTGCGCGCCCACATGACACCTGTCACCCGGCACGCCTGACAGGCGGCACTGGGGCGCGCCGCGCGGTCCTGGCACGCTGGGGGCATGAACGCGATCGAACTGAGCGGCGTGAACAAGACCTTCGGGCGGGTGACGGCGCTGCGGGACCTGAACCTGAGCGTGCGCGCCGGGGAACTCACGGCGCTGTTGGGCCCGAACGGGGCGGGCAAGACCACCGCCATCAACCTGATGCTGGGGCTGGCGGCGCCCAGCGCGGGTCAGGTGCGCGTGCTGGGCGGCAACCCACGCGATGACGTGGTGCGCGCCCGGATCGGATCGATGCCGCAGGAGAGTGCGCTGCCGCCCGCGCTGACCGTGCGCGAGGCGGTCACGCTGCTGGCGTCCTTCTACCCGGCGCCGCTACCGGTGGCGCAGGCGCTGGCCCTGGCTGACCTGGAGGGCGTGGCGCACCGCCGTTCGGGCGCACTGTCTGGTGGGCAGAAGCGGCGCCTGGCGTTCGCGCTGGCTGCCGTGGGGAACCCCGAGGTACTGCTGATCGACGAGCCCACCACCGGCATGGACGCCCAGAGCCGACTGGCGTTCTGGGACGCCGTGACCGCCCTGAAGGCGGCGGGCCGCACGGTCCTGCTCACCACGCACTACCTGGAGGAAGCCGAGCGGGCCGCGGACCGCGTGGTCGTCATGAACGCCGGGGCGGTGCTGGCCGACGGCAGCCCGGAGGCGCTGCGTTCGCAGGCGGGCGGGACGCGCGTGAGCTTCACGTCGGATCTGGTGCTGGCCGAGCTGCGCTGCCTGCCGGGGGCCGAGGACGTCCGCGTGGACGCCCAGGGGCACGCGCAGCTGCGCACGGGCGCCCCCGAGGCGCTGCTGCGCGCCCTGATCGCGCGGGACGTGCCCTTCTCGAACCTGGAGGTCACGCGCGCCAGCCTCGAAGACGCCTTCCTCTCGCTGACCGCCCCGGCCGGACCCGCCGGGAAGGACGTGACCGCATGACCCACCTGACCTCTGCCCGGCCCACCGACCTGCCCGCCCCGGCGACCGACACGCGCCGCGCGCCGCGCCTGCGCGCCCTGGGGGAGCTGGTGCTGGCCGAGCTGCGCCGCATGCTGCGCAACCCGATGTTCGCGGTGGGCACCATCGGCTTCCCGGTGATGTTCTTCGCGCTGTTCGGCCTGAGCGCCGTGAACGAGACCACGGCGTCGGGCCTGAAGGTGGGGCCGCTGATCCTGGTGAATTTCGGGGCGTACTCGCTGCTGTCCCTGGCCATGTTCTCGTTCGGGTCGGCGGTAGCGCTGGAACGCACCGGCGGGTGGCTGCGGCTGCTGCGGGCGTCGCCGCTGCCGGCGGGCGTGTACTTCGCGGCGAAGGTGGGCGCGGCGCTGCTGTTCAGCGCGCTGAGCCTGGGCGTGCTGTACACCTTCGCGCACGTGGCGGGCGGCGTGAGCATCCCGGCGGGCACGGCGCTGCTGCTGCTGGCGAAGCTGCTGCTGGGCATGGTGCCGCTGATCGCGCTGGGCCTGAGCATCGGTTTCCTGGTCACGCCGACCGGCGCGCAGATCACTGCGAACCTCGTGAGTGTCCTGATGTCCTTCGCGTCGGGCCTGTTCACCCCGCTGGACCAGATGCCGGCGTTCGTGCAGAAGGTCGCGCCGTACCTGCCCGCGTACCACCTGGGGGCCGTGGCGCGCGGCACGGTGGCCGGGCAGACGGCGGGCGAGGCCGGGCACTGGCTGGCGCTGCTGGGCTTCGCCGCCCTGTTCGGCGCGCTGGCCGCATGGGGCCTGAAACGCGACGAGAGCCGCGAGGGCTGATCACCGGGGGGAGGCGGGCCGCCAGGAGCGGTGACCGCACCCCCCGTTTCAGGCATCCTGGGGGGCGACCGGCCTCATCCCGCTGTCCCCTGACTCCTCACCCGGCCGCTTCTGGAGGCTTCATGAACCGCATTCCCTTCGCGCAGCAGGTACCGCACGAGATACGCCGATCAGGGCGGACGCTGCTGTTCTGGCACGTGTTTCCGCTGCTGTGGCTGGCGTTCCTGTTCTACCCGGTGCGGGCGTTTCTGGACGCGCCGCACGGGCCGGGCGCGGCGGCGCTGTTCTGGGGCCTGAACACCGTGTTCGTGGGGGTGTTCCTGCGCAGCTTCTGGGGCCGCCCCGACCCGCGCTGGAGCGTGGGCGGCTGGGCGCTGAGCGTCGTGACGTACGCGCTGCTGCTGCCGCTCGCGCCGGGCGGGGCGAGCGCGTACCTGATCTACGGCGGCAGCATGATCGGCTTCCAGGCCAGTACGGGGCTGGCGGCGTGGCTGGCGATCCTGAACGTCGCGCTGATGCTGCTGCCCTTCTGGAACGGCACGTACGCGCCGGGGGACCTGGCGTGGCTGGCCCCGAACATGCTGTTCACGCTGGTGGCCGCGTACGGCAACCACGCCTCCTACCGGCGGCGCGTGGCGGACGCGCAACTGGCCGCCGCGCATGCCGAGCAGGAGCGGCTGGCGGCCGAGGCTGAGCGGGAGCGGATCGCGCGGGACCTGCACGACCTGCTGGGCCACACCCTGAGCGTGATCGTGCTGAAAAGCGAGCTGGCCGGGAAGCTCGCCGGGCGCGACCCGGCGCGGGCCGCCGAGGAGATCCGCGAGGTGGAGCGCATCAGCCGCGAGGCGCTGGGCGAGGTACGCGCCGCCGTGAGCGGCTACCGCGGCAGCGGCCTCAGTGCCGAACTGGCCCGCGCCAAGGTGGCGCTGGACGCCGCCGGGGTGCGCCTGACGGTGGGCAGCGCCCTGTGCGCCCTGCCGCCCGCGACCGAGGCGGCCGCCGCGATGCTGCTGCGTGAGGCGGTCACGAACGTGGTCCGGCACGCCCGCGCCCGCACGGTGGACGTGACGCTGACCCCGCACGGGCGCGGCTGGCAGCTGACCGTCCGCGACGACGGCGTGGGCGGCCTGGGCCCCGAGGGGAGCGGCCTGACCGGCATGCGCGAGCGGCTGCGGGCCATCGGCGGGACGCTGGCGCGCGACGGGCGGGGCGGCACCACCCTGACCGCCACGCTGCCCGGCGAGGACGAGCGCGCGGCCCGTCCGGTCCCGGCCGGGGCGCGGGGGCGCGCGTGATCCGCGTGCTGCTGGCCGAGGACCAGGCGCTGGTGCGCGGCGCCCTGTCCGCACTGCTGTCGCTGGAGGGGGACCTGGACGTGGTGGGGGCCGCCGCCGACGGCGAGGCCGCCTGGGCGGGCGTGCTGAGCCTGCGGCCGGACGTGCTCGTCACGGACATCGAGATGCCGCGCCTGAGCGGGCTGGACCTCGCGGCGCGGGTGGCGCGCGACGCGCCGGGCACGCGGGTGGTGATCGTCACGACGTTCGCGCGCGGCGGGTACCTGCGCCGCGCGCTGGACGTGGGCGCGCGCGGGTACCTCCTCAAGGACGCCCCGGCCGCCGAACTGGCCGCCGCGATCCGGCAGGTGCACGCCGGGGGCCGCGCCGTGGACCCGCAGCTGGCCGCGGAAGCCTGGGGAGAGCGTGATCCGCTGACCGAGCGGGAACGGCAGGTGCTGCGCGAGGCCGAGGGGGGGGCGAGCACCGCCGCGATTGCCGCCGCGCTGGGCCTGTCGGAGGGCACGGTGCGCAACTACCTGTCCGAGGCGATCGGAAAGCTGGGCGCCGAGACCCGCGTGGAGGCAGCCCGCGCCGCCCGGGAGAAGGGCTGGCTGTGACGCGGGGGCCCGATCACGGGTTGATCATGGGTGGCCGCGCATGCTGCGGGCGTCACCACCCCCCCGGGCCGCGAGTGCGCGCCTGAACATCCCGGTGGTTCCCAGGAGTTCCCCATGCGCCGATCCAGTCCCGTCCGTCCCGTTCACGCGCTGCTGCTGACTGCCCTGCTCGCGCCCAGTGCCGCGCCCGCCGCCGCGCAGGGTGCGTTCCCGCTGCCCGTGCGGGCCCCCACCGTGGTGCCGCGTCCCCTGCCCGTACCGGTGCCGGGCCTGGGGCTGCGGCCCCTGCTCGTGCCGGGCACGCAGCCGCTGAAGAAGAGCAGCGTCACGAAGGACTCGTACGCCGCGGCTGGCAGCGCGGGGCCGCTGGTGTGTTCGCGCGAGACCTTCAACGTGGCGACGGCCCCCATCGAGTACGCCACGTACAACCTCGACGGCGACAAGATGTGGGTGGGGTCGCTCGTGGACGCCAGCACCCTCCAGAACGGCCTGGGGTCCCTGAGGGCCGTCAACGTGCCCGAATCCCGCCGCGCGCCGTACCGGGTCACGACGGCGCTGCCCATCGCGAACGGCAGCGCGACCATCCAGCCGAACCTCAGCGCGTACAACGGCGCCCTGGCCGGCATCCGGCAGGCACTGAGCGGCACGCCGTACGGGTCGAGCACCCGCTACGAGGTGACCGAGCAGAGCACCGCCGAGACGAGCGCCCTGAACCTAGGGCTGAACGCCCGCTACCTGACCGGCAAGGTGTCCATGAACCTGTCGAGCGCCAGCAGCAGCCTGAACAACACGGTCACGGCGGCGTTCGTGCAGAACGCCTTCACCGTGAACGCCGACCTGGGGGGCCGCCCGGCGCGCGACGCGTTCCTGCTGAACCCCACGCCCGAGGACCTGACGGCCGTCAGCGGCGCGGCGTACATCGACAGCCTCACTTACGGCCGCCTGCTGATGGTCACCATGACGAGCAATTACAGCAGTCAGGAGATGAAACTGGCCCTGCAGGCCGCGTACGAGGGCGTCGCGTACGGCGCGAGCGGCAGCCTGAACGTGGACGTGAAGAAGGTCATCCAGGGCAGCTCGTTCAAGGTGTACGCCAGCGGCGGCGACGAGCAGGCGGTCGTGGACCTGATCCGCACGCAGAAACTCGGCTCGTACTTCCAGCGGCCCGCGACGCCCACCACGCTCGTCCCGATCAGCTACACCGCCCGCGACGTGGACAGCGGCCTGTACGCGGCGTTCAACACGACCGGCCGGTACGCCGCGACGGTGTGCAACCCCGCCAGCGTGAAGGTCAGCATGCGGATGTACTACCAGTCCATCGAACCCCAGGACAGCAAGTACGACGACATCTACGGCAGCCTCAGCTGGGACGGGCAGGCCCTGTGGAACGTGGGCTCCGGCAGCCACTTCGACCTGTACAAGGGCCAGACCTTCACCGTGACCGCCCAGCCCCTCCCGCTGACCCTGAACTACGACGAGCCGCGCAGCGCCCGCATCAGCGGCAGCGTCATGGACTACGACAAGACCAGCGCGAATGACGTGGTGGGGAACTTCAACGACCTGATCGACCTGAACGCCGTCGCCGCCGAGTTCCGCGCCGACCCGGGCCGCACCACCGTCCGCCGCGAGATCCGGCGGCGCGGGGAATCCGACGCGGACGGCATCCTGATCATCGAATTCAGCCGCCTGAACTGACCCGCCCCCGCCGGACGGCCCCACCCGCACCCGCGCGGCAGGGCCGGTTCTGCAAGCCGCCCTGAAGTCCGCGCGCACCATTACGCGCCGGTGCATCCGGTAGCGTGTGGGCCATGAGCCCCGAGACCGTGAAGTTGGCCGTCGTGCAGATGCACGTCACCGATCAGATGGAAGACAACGTCAGCCGCGCCATCGCCCACGTGCGTGACGCGGCCGCGCAGGGCGCGCAGGTGATCCTGCTGCCCGAACTGTTCGAGAACCTGTACTTCTGCCAGGTGGAACGCGAGGAGTACTTCGATCTCGCCCACTCGCTGGACGGGCACCCGTTCGTGGGCCGCTTTCAGGAGCTGGCGCGCGAACTGGGTGTGGTGCTGCCCCTGTCGTACTTCGAGAAGGCCGGGCAGGCGCACTACAACAGCCTCGTGTGCATCGACGCGGACGGCACGCTGCTGGGCAACTACCGCAAGACGCACATCCCCGACGGGCCCGGCTACGAGGAGAAGTACTACTTCAACCCCGGCGACACCGGCTTCCGGGTGTGGGACACCCGCTTCGGGCGCGTGGGCGTGGGCATCTGCTGGGACCAGTGGTACCCCGAAACGGCCCGCGTGATGATGCTGCAGGGCGCGGATTTCCTGCTGTACCCCACCGCGATCGGCAGCGAACCCGCCGAGGTCGAGACGCCCAACAGCCATCACATGTGGCAGCGGGCCATGATCGGGCACGCCGTCAGCAACAGCACGTACGTGGCCGCCGCGAACCGTATCGGCACCGAACGGGTCGGGGACCTGGAGCAGACGTACTACGGGCACACGTTCATCAGCGACTACACCGGCGAGATGGTCGCGGAATTCGGCGACACCGAGGAAGGCCCCCTCCTGCACACCCTGAACCTGCGTGAAGCCCGCAAGTTCCGCGCGGGCATGGGCTTCTTCCGCGACCGCCGCCCCGAACTGTATGGCCCCCTCCTGACGACCGACGGCGTCACCCGGCGCGGGTAAGGGGGTTGTGGGAAGTGGGTTGTGGGCTGTGAGAACATCCCTACAACCCACTGCCTACTTCCCACACCCTCAATCTGCCGGGGCGAGATTCAGGCGGTACAGGTACGCGTCGGGACCGCCGCGCGCGCCGTAGTGGTTCAGCAGCGCCTGCAGGTCGCGTTGCAGGGCCTTGGCGTCCTCGCGGGTCAGGTGGAGGGTGCCCCAGTTGGCGGTCAGGGCCGGGGCGTCGTCGCGCAGCAGGTCCAGCAGGTCGAAGCTCCCGGCGCGGGGGGTGATGTCCATGCGGGTGCCGCCGGGCGTGGTGTACAGCCGCACGGCGATGTCCTCCTCGCGCTGCACGAGCGGCAGGCCCGCCTGCACGACCGCGCGGTGGAAGACCGCATTGAAGGTGTCCTCGTGCAGGCCGATCAGGTCCTCCAGGCTGCCCAGCGTGGTGCGGTGATAGGGGATCAGGAACGCGTCGGACACCGCGCGGTAGTGCTGCACGGGGCGGCCCCGGCGGGGCTCGGCGCGCGTGACGGCCAGCCCGGCGTCCCGCAACCGCGTGAGGCGGTGATGCGTGGCGTTCAGCGGGCGGTGCAGGTGCCGGGCGAGCCCCGCGGCGGTCCACTCGCGGGTCATCAGCAGACCCAGCAGGTGCGCGTAGTCGGGATTCAGGACGAGCCGGGTGGCATGCGGGTCGTCCAGGCGCATCCAGGTTCGCGGCATGCGCGCAGCGTACCGCGCCCGCGCCACCTCTACTCGACGTTTTCTCTTGCAGGTCGAGGAGAGCCGTGAGCACCCTGAAGCATGACCAGCCCCCTGGCAGCCCTCAGCCCCGAGCAGCAGCGTGTGCAGGCGACCGTGCAGGCTCTGTGGCACCCGGACATCGCCCGCGACCCGTACCCGGCGTACGAGGCCGTCCGCGCACTCGACCCCCTGGGCGTGGTCAGCCCGGCCGGGTGGGGCGCGGCGTTCGCCACGTCGCACGCCCTGAACAGCGCGGTGCTGCGCTCCCCGGCGGCGCGCAGCGGGGCGCTCATCTCACAGGTCCCGGCCGACACGGCCAGCATCCGGCTGCTGCAACCCATGATGCTGTTCCACAACGGCCCGTCGCACGCGCGGCTGCGGGGCCTGGTGCAGGCCGCGTTCACGCCGCGCGTCGTGGCCGAGCAGCGCGACCTGATCCGCGCGCAGGTGCACGCCCTGCTGGACGCCCTGCCCACGGACCGGGAGGTGGATCTGGTGGCCGGGCTGGCCGCGCCGCTGCCCGCGCGCGTGATCATGCACATGCTGGGCCTGCGCGGCGAGGACGAGGCGAAATTCATCCGCTGGACCCAGAGCGTCGCCGACCTGCTCGCCGGGGAGACGAGCAGCCCCGAACTGATGGCCCGCCTGGAAGCGGACGCCACCGAGATGCGCGCGTACTTCCGCACGCTGGCGGACGACCTGCGCGCCCACCCGCAGCCGGGCCTCCTGAGCGCCCTGGCCGCCGCTGAGGACGGCGGGGAACGCCTCAGCAGCGACGAACTCCTCGCGAACGCCGTCCTGCTGCTCGCGGCGGGGCACGAGACGACCAGCAACCTGATCCCCGGCGCGCTGCTCGAACTGCACCGCCAGCCGGACGCCTGGGCGGCGCTGGTCGCCCGCCCGGACCACCCGAACGTCCCCGACGAACTCCTGCGCGTCGTGTCCCCCGTGCAGCTCGACGGGCGCACCCTGGAAGGCACCGTCACGCTCCCCACGAGCGGAGGCCAGACGGTCACGCTGAGCGCGGGCACACACGTGCAGACCATGCTCGCCGCCGCGAATCGCGACCCCGACGTCTTCCCCCACCCCGACCGCATCGACTGGGACCGCCCGAACAGCGCCCGGCACCTCGCGTTCGCGGCGGGCGCGCACTACTGCCTGGGCGCGCCCCTCGCCCGCCTGGAAATCGCGGAGGTCTTCGCGGCCCTCGCCACCCGCTTCCCCGCCCTGCGCGTCACCGACCCGCAGCCCCCGTTCAAGGCGAACCTCGTCCTGCGCGGCCCGAAAGAACTGCGCGTGCAGCTGGGCTGACGCGGTCCCTTACAGCGGCGCGAGGAACGCCCGCAGTTCCCGCAGGACCAGCCGGGGCTCATCAAAGTGCGGGTAGTGCCCGCTCCCGGCCGCCACCACGTGACGGCTGCGGGTGGAGGCGGCGGCCAGTTCCGCCTGCAGGGCCGCCCACCCGCGCGTGAATGCCCCGGCCTGCGTGGGCGTGAACGGGTCACGCTCGTCGAGGGTGAGGTACTCCGGGAGGAACGGCTGCCCGCGCGAGACGACCAGCAGCGGCAGCTCCGCCAGGGCCCCCACCACCTCGCGTTCCCCGGTGAACACCTGTGCGAAGTCCCAGCGTTCCGGGTGTCCCTCGCGGATCTCCTGCTCCAGTTCACGTTGCGCCGCCCGCTGGCCCGGCGTGCGGACCGCGTCCAGCCGCCGCGCCTGAGCGGGGTGGGAACTGTCGAGCAGGACCAGTCCCGCCACCCGCGCCGGGTCGCGCCGCGCGAACTCGAACGCGACGAGCCCGCCCAGCGAGTGCCCCAGCAGCACGACCGGGCCGGACGCGCAGGTGCCGAGCACCGCCTCCAGTTCCGCCACGGCGTCGTCCAGACCCCGGGGGCCAGCCGGAGGCGCGCTGCTGCCCTGCCCCGCCCGGTCATAGGCGAGCACGCCGGTCAGGTCGTTCACGCCCGGCCCCAGGAAGACGGGCTCGCGCATCATGCCGGCCAGGTGGGGATCGTCCTGCGCCGTGAACCACGAGGAGGCGGGGACGCCCATACCGCTCAGGAGCACCAGCGTGGGCCGCCCGGCAGCGCGCGTCGCCAGGGCGTGCGTCTGCACCGCTCCGGTCGGCGTGGAGATCACGTGGGTTCGGGTCATGCGGCGCAGCGTACCCCCCACGGCTCGGGACTGAGCCATCCGGCGGATGTTCCCCTGACGGCGTGTCCGTACGCTGGGGCATGACGGACGCAGGGAACGGCAGCGGTCAGGGCGGCGCGCACGCGGGTGTCAGCATGTACTACGCGCAGGACCGCGAGCATGACCGCCTGACGCGCGGGCTGGGCCTGATCGAGTTCACCCGGACCCTGGAACTGCTGAGCCTGCTGCTCCCCCCCTGCCCCGCCGTGATCGCGGACATCGGCGCGGGGACCGGCGTGTATGCGCGGGAACTGCTGACTGCCGGGTACGAGGTGCACGCGCTGGACGCCACGCCGGGGCACGTGGCGCGCCTGCGGGTGGACCCCACCCTGGACCGCCTGAGGTCCGTGACGCTGGGGGACGCCCGCACGCTGCCCTACGCGGACGGCAGTGTGGACGCGGCGCTGCTGCTGGGGCCGCTGTACCACCTGACCGACCCGCGCGACCGGGCCCGCGCGCTGGCGGAAGCGGCGCGCGTCCTGCGGCCCGGCGGGGTGGTGCTGGCCGCCGCGATCACCCGCGCCGCCGACATCGCCGGGGACTTCACGAAAGACGAGGACGCGCTGGACGAGGCGTACGCCCGGCCCATCCGCGAGCACACCTACCGCACCGGCGTGCACCGCAACCCCGAACAGCGGCGCGGGCACTTCACGGACGCGTACTTCCACCACCCCCACGAACTGGAAGGCGAACTGAGCGGCGCGGGCTTCCGGGACGTGAGCGTGTACGCCGTCGAGGGCCCGGCCGCGCTGCTGCGCGACCCGGACGCCGCCATGCGCGACCCGCAGCGGCGCGAGGGCATCCTGCGCGCCCTGCGCCTGACTGAACGCGACCCGGCGCTGCTGGGCATCAGCCCGCACCTGCTGGCGGCGGGTGTCAGGAGAGGCTGACCGGTTCGATCCAGAACACGCCACCCAGCCCGGTGCGGGACGCGAGGTGCATGGTGCTGCCGTCCACGTGCAGTCGCGCGGGCAGCTCCGGGCCGGGCGCGTAGGCGCTGAGCAGCCCGTAGTGCTGTTCGCGGGCGCTGAATTCGAAGCCGATGACGGGCAGCCCCGCGCTGAACAGGCGGTCCAGGTGCGCGGTCAGGGGGTCGCGCAGGTGCAGGCCCCAGCGTCCACGGGCGCGCAGGGGCAGGTTCCGGTCGTTCAGGGAGGTGTTCAGGCCGCTCAGCCACGCCCACGGCCAGGTGGCGCGCGGTCCCTGCGGGAGCGGCAGGCGGAACGCGCCCTGCGCGGCGGCGAGCTGCTCAGCCAGGGCGTCCCGGTCGGGCAGGGGCACGCCCAGGGGCGCGGCGTGGTGGCGCAGCAGGCACGCGGCACTCAGGGCGCCGCAGCCGACCAGTCCGCCGCGCCACACGGCCTGATTCCCGTCCCGCTGCGGGAGGGGACCGGGGAACGCGCGCCAGTCGGGGGGCATGGGGTCAGGGTAGCGGGTGGGCAGGCCAGTTGGCGCAGGTGAAGTCTTGAGGCTCGTGTCATACGGACTCCGGTTGAAAGGTTTGCAAAATCTTTCAACCCGAGCGGAGCGAGCAGGAGCGAAACGGGTTCCGGGCGTGGAGTTGGCAACCCGGTGTGGTTCCGGGTTGTGAACGAAACAGACGGAATCCGTGTCACGCTGGGCGGATGACCACCGAACCGCTGAAGCCGCATTCCCGGGAGTGGTACGCGCGTCTGGCGCGGGAGCTGGGCGGGTACCGTCACCCGTGGGCGCGGGTGCTGGAAGGCCCGGACCCGGAGTTGACCTTCGACGCGCTGCTCATGGAACGGCTGGGGCCGGGTGTGCGGGTGCCAGCGGTCAGGGTACTGGAGGCCGGGTGCGGGCACGGACCGGACGCGGCGCGATTCGCGTCAAGGGTGGGGCGCTGGGCGGCGTTCGACGCGGTGCCGGAACTGGTGGCGCAGGCCCGCGGGAACGCCCCGCACGCGGACGTTCACGAGTGGACCGCGAAGGGCGAGGTGCCCTCCGGACTGCGTGGTCCGTTCGACCTGATCGTGTCGCGCCGGGGGCCGACGTCGGTGATCCTGCGCCTGCCGGAACTCGCGGCGCCGGGCGCGGAGTTCCTGTACGTCGGGCCGCGCCTGGACGTCCCGCAGGTACCCGATCGGCTGGCGGCGGTGGGCTGGGAGGTGCGGGGCGAGTGGCGGGTCAGCGTGCGGGCGCGCGTGCCCACGCGGCAGGACTGGGTGACGCGCTGCGAGTGGATGACCGAGCCGGAGCGGGTGCCCGAATGGGACGCGCACGCCGGGCCGGACGGCCTCCCCTACCGCGAGGAACGCTACGTGGTGCTGGCCTCAAAGCGGTCATAGCGCGCCCCAGTGAAGGACAGCCCGTGCGCGGGGACGTTCGCGCCCGCCTGGGACCGCTGCCGCGAGTGCAGGATCTCGGCGGCCTGATCGGGACTCAGGCGGCCCTGTCCGGCCAGCAGCAGGGTGCCGACCAGTCCGCGCACCATGTGCCGCAGGAAGCTCTCGCCGTGCACGTGGATCTCCCAGATCAAGGGGCCGGGCTGCACGCACAGCACTCGCAGTTCGCGCACCGTCTGGCGGTCCTCCTGCGTGGCGAACGCGGCGAAGTCGTGCGTGCCGGTCAGCGCGGCGGCGGCGGCGTTCATGGCGGCCGCGTCCAGCGGGTGGGGGACGTGCAGGGCGCGCCCGTGCCACAGCGGGTGCCGTTGCGGGTGGGCCAGCAGGCGGTACACGTACTGCCGTTCGGTGCAGGAGAAGCGCGCGTGGAACCCGGCGGGTGCCTCGGCGGCGTGCAGGACGGCCACCGTGGGGGGCAGGTGAGCGTTCAGCGCGCGGGCGAGTTTCGCGGTGGGCACCCGGAAGGTGTCGGGGACGTCCACGTGGGCGGGCATGGCCTCGGCGTGCACCCCGGCGTCGGTGCGGCCTGCCGCGACCGGGCGGAACGCCGCCGCGCCCAGCGCCGCGAACGCGGCGTGGAGGGTGTCCTGCACGCTCGGCACGCCCGGCTGGGACTGCCACCCGGCGAAGGGCGCGCCGTCCCACGCGGCGGTCAGGTGGAGGCGGCGGTGCCCGGCGGGCGGCTGGTAGTCCGGTCGCGGGTCGGCAGGCTCGGTCATGCCCCCACAGGGTAGCGCAGGCTTTCTCACGGCCCGGGCGGGGGCGGGCGGGTATGCTGCGCGGCAATGGGCGTGCGGATGCGGGGCGGGGCGAGCTGGGGCCGGGCGGCGCTGCTGGGCGCGGTGCTGACGGCAGGACTGACGGGCGTGGCGGGCGCCGGGTCGTACCGCGTGAAGGCCGGGGACACCCTGAGCGGGATCGCCGTGCGGACGGGGGTCAGCGTGGCGGCCCTGCGGGCCGCGAATCCACGCCTGAAGTCCTCGGACGCCGTGCAGGCCGGGTGGGTGCTGACGGTCCCCACCTCCTCTGCCCCCCGTGCCGCTGCTGCGCCCGTGAAGGCCGGGACGTACACCGTGCGGGCCGGGGACACCCTGAGCGGGATCGCCGTGCGGACGGGGGTCAGCGTGGCGAGCCTGCGGGCCGCGAATCCACGCCTGAAGACCGCGGACGCCGTGCAGGCCGGGTGGGTGCTGACGGTGCCCATCTCCTCCGCCCCGCGGGCCGCTGCGCCCGTGAAGGCGGGCACGTACACCGTCCGGGACGGCGAGAACCTCACGGTGATCGCGCGCCGTTTCGGGCTGAGCGTCACGCAGCTCGTGAACGCCAACCCGCAGTACCGGGGCGGGAAGGCCATGTGGGCCGGGGCGAAACTGATCATTCCGCCGCGCACCGCGACGGCCTCGCGCGCGGTGACCGTCCGGGTGACCGGCAGCCGACCGGGCCGCTGGGCGTGGCCGCTGCCCGGCTACCACGCGATCAGCAGCGATTACGGCGAGCGCGTGCTGGACGAGGGTCCCGAGATGCACTACGGGGTGGATATCGTCGCGCCGCACGGCACGCCGGTCCGCGCGGCGCGTTCGGGCCGGGTGCTGGAATCCCGCGCGGACTTCGAGCGGGGCTGGGGCTGGACGGTCGTGCTGGAACACCCGGACGGCTGGATCACCCGGTACGCGCACCTGAGCGCCACGCTCGTGAAACCCGGGGAGCTGGTCGTGCAGGGGCAGCCGGTCGGGCGGGTGGGGAACACGGGCCGCAGCACGGGCACGCACCTGCACTTCGGCACGTACCTCCGCTGGGATCCGCGCGACCCGCTGAGCCTGTACTGATGCCCGGGCAGACCTGATGCAGGTGCAGTACGCCGAGGGGAAGGGGGAGGCGGCCCGCGCGGCCCTGCACGCCTTCCTGAACGCCCTGCCCGAGTACCCGGGATTCCTGGGGGCGGAGCTGCTTCTCTCCCCCGCCCAGCTGGAGTTGACGCTGGTGGCGAGCCGCTGGGCGGACGAGGTGCCGCCCGTGCCGCTGCCCGACGGCGTGCGCGCCTGGGTGTTCCAGGTGCAGGCGAGCCGGTAGCGGACGTGCCGTCCCGTTCGTTCGAGCTGAGTGTGGACCTGCCCGTGCCGGGGGCGGAGGTGCTGGCGTTCCTGCTGGATCTGCGGCGGCATGTGGGGCTGCACGCGCTGATGGTGTCGGCGCAGCCGGTGGGGTCGGGCGTGGACGGGCGGGGCCGCCCGTGGACGGACTGGGTGGTCACGGACACGCTGCCGCTGGGGCCGTGGCGCGTGCCGCTGCGGTATCCGGCGCGCCTGACGGCAGGGAACGGGAAGGTGTGGTCGGAGGTGCGCGCGGCGCTGGGCACGCGCCTGACCGTGCACTGGCAGGTGGCGGACCGGCCGGGCGGCGGGTCGCGGTTGACCGAGGTGACGACCGTGACCGCGCCCCGGGTGACGCTGGGGTTCGCGGTGGGGCAGGCGCGCGCGGCGCACGAGGCGACGTTCGCGCGCCTGCCGGGCGTCCTGGCCGCGCCGTGATTACAGGCCGGGCAGCGCCGCTTCCAGGTCGGTCATCAGGTCGCGGGCGGTCAGGTCGATGCGGACGGGCGTGACGCTGATCAGGCCGGCCTCGACGGCGCCGTAGTCGGTGGCGGGGTCGTGCGCGTCGGGGGCGGTGCTCGTGCCGGACACCCAGTGGTACTCGCGGCCTTCGGGGTCGTGGCGGGTGATCAGGCGGTCCTCCCAGCGGTGCTCGCCGACGCGGGTGACGCGCACGCCCGTGGGGGTGTGGGCGGGGAAGTTGACGTTCAGCAGCGTGCGTGGGGGCAGGCCGCGTGCCAGGACGGTCCGGGCGAGGCGGGCGGCGTACGCGGCGCCGGGCGCGAAGTCGTACTCCCCGGCGGGCGTGGCGCGCTGACTGAAGGCGATGGCGGGCACGCCGAAGCTCATACCTTCGATGGCGGCGGCGACGGTGCCGCTGTGGGTCAGGTCGTCGCCGAGGTTCGGGCCGAGGTTGATGCCGCTGACGACCAGGTCGGGCTTCCCGGTCAGGTGGAGGCCCAGCACGACGCAGTCGGCGGGCGTGCCGTCCACGCGGTAGGCGGGGATGTCGCCGAAGCCCGCGCTGGCGGTGTGCTTGAAGCGCAGTGGGCGGCGGATGGTGATGCCGTGCCCGACGGCGCTCTGCTCCACGTCGGGGGCGCTGACGATCACGTCCGCGAAGGTGCTCATGGCCTGCGCGAGGGCCTTGATGCCGGGGCTGAAGATGCCGTCGTCGTTCGCGACGAGCACGCGGGGGCGCTGCGGAGTCATGCGGGTCAGGGTAGCGCGCACCCGGTCAGGGGGATGTGTCGCGCGGGTGGTCCGGTGTGGGCGTACCCTGGTGTATGGGTCACCTGCGGGTGTGGGCGCTGATCGGGCTGGGGTCGCTGGCGGTGGCGGGGGATTTCCCGGCCCTGACGCATGTGCAGCAGGTGCGCGCCGCGGATGGGCGGCCGGTGACGGTGCAGCGCGTGGCGTGTCTCGCGCCGGACCGGCCGGAACTCGCGGCGGCGCTGACGCTGGAGGAGGCGGGGCCGCTGCGGTGGCAGGTCACGCAGCTCGCCACGAACGAGGCGGGCGCGGCGGTGCTGGAGGCCGGGCGCACGCTGCCGCAGATCGCGCCGCACTACCGGCGGTACGTGGCGCAGGGACAGCCGGTGGGCCGCGTGACGTTCGCGGCGCTGCTGGGCACCTGGAAGCTGTTCGGGTTGAAGTTCAGCTGGGAGAACGTCACGTACCGCTGCGCGCTGTCCTGATACGGATTCCGTCTGTTTCGTTCACAGATCGGAAGATCACCGATCTGCCAACTCCACGTCCGGAATCCGCTTCACTCCTTCTCGCGTCCGCTCGGGTTGAAAGATTGTGCAAACCTTTCAACCGGAGTCCGTATGACCCGGCCACGGGAGGTTCGGGGCGTGGCCGGGCGGGTACCCGCCGGTGGCGGGGGCGCTAGCATGTGGGCATGACGCTGCACCCGGACCTGAAGTTCCCGACCGCGCACGAACTGGATACCCTGAGCCCGGAGGAACTGGCGGGGCGCATGAACGCCCTGTCCGGCACGCTGGGCGCGCGGCTGGGCATCGAGTTCACGGCCGTGTCCCGCGACCGGGTCGTCGCGCGCATGCCGGTGGACGGCAACCGGCAGCCCGCGGGGCGGCTGCATGGCGGGGCGAACCTGGCGCTGGCGGAGGAACTGGCCAGTGTGGGCTCGTGGATGAACCTGGACCCGGCGCGGCAGGTGGCGGTGGGCGTGGACCTGAGCGGCACGCACGTGCGCGGCGTGACGGACGGCTGGGTGACGGGCGAGGGGACGCTGGCGTACCGGGGCCGGACGGTGCTCGTCTGGAGTATCGAGATTCGCGACGGGCGGGGCCGCGTGACGAGCATGGCGCGCTGCACCTGCAACGTGATCGCCACCGGCGCCTGACAGCAGAATTCAGAGGGATTGAAGGTCTTTCTCAATCCCGATGAATCGAGCGGAGCGAGCACCTGAGAAGGACAGCGGTTGGAGGTGGAGTTGAGGGGCGTGCCTTTGGCCCCTCAATGAAACTGGAAACCGCTGTGAGCGCGCACGGGAAGGGCCCCCGGAGAGCAACGCCGGGGGCCCTTCTCGTGTGTGGGGGTCAGCGGTTCAGGGCGCGGCTGAAGCTCTGCGCGGCGCGCAGGCGCATGTCCTCGATGGCCGTCCAGTCGGGCAGGCGGCGCGTGAGGACCTCGTCGGTCAGCTGCGCGGCGTCCAGGCGGGTGGGGTGGGCGGGGGCGCCCGCGTCGTCGCAGAAGCCCTGCACCTTGGGGTCGTACGCGACGCCGCTGAAGGGCGTGCTGCTGGCGGCGGCCAGGATCACGGCGTGCAGGCGCACCCCGATCACGTACCCGCTCTGCGCGATGGCGTCCAGGGCGACCTGCGGGTCGCGGGTGCTGAGCACCTCGTCCGCGCCGAGGCTGTGGGCGGCCTGATCGTCGTGGTCGGGCATGAAGCTCAGGGCGGTGACGTGGCGCTCCTCGGCGCGCAGGCGGCGCACGACGTCCTTCAGGGCCTCGGTGGCGTCGATCACGTCGCCGCGTGGCGCGACGATCACGCGGCGGGGGTCGCGGGTCAGGCCGGGCGTGGGGGCCAGCAGCAGGGCGGGGTCACCGCCCAGTTCGGCGCGGATGCCCAGGGCTTCCAGCGTGTCGAGGCTGCCGCGGTCACGCACGATGACCGGCACGCCCCGCAGGGCGCGGGCGACGCGGCGGCCGCCCTCGGGGGTCAGGGGGCCGATGCTCTGGTTGAACACGACCACGCGGCGGCGCAGCAGTTTCGCCAGGCGGATGACACCCAGGTAGTACGTGAGGTTGCGGGCGCTGGTCCGGTCCTGCAGCAGCCCGCCCCCGCCGGACAGCACGACCTGCGAGCGCAGCAGCGCGCCGAGGAGTGCGGCGGGCTGCATGCGGGCCTCGCTGTCGCAGTCGTAGGTGCGGGCGGTGTCCTCGGGGGTGTTGGAGAGCAGCAGGGGCGCCGCGCCGTACTTGCGCAGTTCGCGGGTGATGGCCAGCGCGATGGCCTCGTCGCCGGTGTTGCCGAAGCCGTAGTAGCCGCTGACGGTGACCTTCATGCCTGCACCTCGGCGGGGGCCTTGCCGTGCGTGCGCCACAGGTGCAGCGCGGCGCGCACGACCTGAATGGCGATCAGACCGGCGATGAGTCCCACGCCCAGGCCCAGGAAGCAGCGCTGGGCGCTGATCAGCAGCGGCGTGTGGAAGTGGCTGAAGGTGTTCAGGATGCTGGACTGCCCGACGACGCCGCCCAGGATCAGCAGCGCGCCGAAGTACCCGGGGAGGACGCCGCTCAGGCCCACGAGGCCCAGGGGGTGCCCGGCCATCTCCTTGAAGCGGGGGCGGACCAGGGTGTCCTGCAGGTCCTGGCGGATCTTCGCCTCGGTGTCGCTGACGCTGGCGCCGGTGGCGTTGCCGCGGCGCAGGAACACCAGCGCGAACACCCCGGCGGCGATGACCATGATCAGGATGTCGCCCAGCTTGATCGGGGCGTTGTAGACGTCCTGGATGGTCTTGCGCAGGTCCTGGCGGGGCAGGAAGCTCGCGGCGACCAGCAGCAGCGGGAGCAGCAGGGTCAGGCCCACGCCGCGGAAGGGGTCCAGGCCCAGCACGCTGTCCTTCGTGGCGCCCAGCGCGGAGACGAACAGCACGCCGGTCAGGCTCAGGCCGGTGGCGACGAACCAGTCGCTGACGCGGGCGCGGCGCAGCACGAGGCCCAGCGCGGGAAAGGTCACGGCGGCGATCAGGGCCACCCCGGCGTAGGGGTCGAACCTGTTCATGACCAGGGCCAGGGCGCCGCTCGCGGCGGCGATCAGCAGGCCCAGGCGCACCAGGGGGTAGCTCAGGCCCAGCAGCAGCAGCGCCGCGACGGGCCCGATCAGGCTCAGGGTGCGCAGCAGGGTGTTCTCGCGGAAGGGTTCGATGACGGGCTGCGTGACCGTCACGCCGGATTTCCTGAGCAGGTCGCTCGTGCGGCTCAGCAGGTCGCTGGTCTCGTTGATCGTCGGGTAGGGGCGGACATACAGCAGGCGCATGCTGCGTTCACGCGCGGCGAGGTTGTACTTGCTGGCCAGCGTGATGGGGTCCAGCCGCTGCTGCCAGGCGGGGTTCACGCTGAAGGTGCGCACCGCGCCGTGCGTGGCGATCAGGGTGTCCAGGCCGCGCTGCGGGGTGGCCTCGATCAGGGCGGGCACGCGGTCGCCCAGGCGCTCGTTGATCTTCGCCAGGAGTTCGGGGGTGCGCGCGCCGATGACTTCCTCGCCGTTGAAGATCACGAAGGGCACGTCGGGCCAGTCCGCGCCGGGCTCGCGCACGGCGTCGTCCGCGTAGGGGCGGTACACGAGCATGAAGCCGCGCGCCTTCAGGGTCCCGATCAGGGCCTCGTCCGGCCCGACCGGCAGGAAGGTGGGGTCGGTGGGCCACTCGGTCCAGGTCTGCCCGTCCACCTGCACGGTGCGGGTGGGGATGGTGTAGCGCGCCGGGAGGGCCTCGGCCACGCCGGGTTTCAGGGAGCGCAGGTAGAAGTTGCGGGGACTGACGGCGGCGTCGCCGGTCTCGGCGCGCAGGTCGGCGCCGCTTTTCAGGTACACCTCGCCGCGCTGCGCGAGGTTCCCGATGACGTCCTCGTAGATGCCGACGCCGTTGATCCCCTGGCGCTGGTACTCGGCCAGGAGGTCCAGCGGGTCACGGCCGAAGCGGCGGGCCTGCGTGACGACCGCCGGGTAGTCCATGACGAGCGCGGCCGTCTTCTGCGCCTGCTCGTGCTGGACGCGCTGAACGGCGAGGATCAGCGCGGGAATGGCGCTCAGGAGGATCAGGCCCAGCAGCAGCGGCGTCAGGCGGTGCCGGGAGGCGGGCGGGACGGTCAGGCCCGGCCCGGTGGGCGGGGCAGGCGGGGTGGGGTGGGCGGGCTGGGTCACAGGGCACATCCTAAGGTCAGGGTCTGGTCGCGCGGGCGCGGCTGCCGCTCAGCGTGACGCGCGGCCGGGGTGGGCGTCATCCCCCGAAAGTGCGCCCCGCCGCTGGCGGGCAGCGGGGGGCGCAGGAGGGGCGGGTCAGATGGTGGTGCGGATGCGCGCGGCGAGCATGTCCAGCGCGGGTTCGTTCATGCCGCCGTGCGGGATGATCACGTCCGCGTAGCGTTTGGTGGGTTCCACGAAGCTCAGGTGCATGGGGCGCACGTACTCCAGGTACTGCTCGATGACGCTCTCGGGCGTGCGGCCGCGTTCCTGCGTGTCGCGCAGCAGGCGGCGGATGAAGCGCACGTCCGCGTCGGCGTCCACGAAGACCTTCAGGTGCATCCGCTCGCGCAGCGCCTCGTCGTACAGCGCGAAGAAGCCCTCCAGGACCACGACCGGGGCGGGCAGCACGGTGGTGGTGTGCGGGGCGCGGGTGTGGCGCGTGAAGTCGTACTCGGGCATGTCGATGGGCACGCCCGAGAGCAGCGCGTCGATGTGCTCCCGCAGCAGCGTCCAGTCGAACGCGGCCGGGTGGTCGTAGTTCGTCTTCAGGCGAGCCTCGAAGGGGATGTCGTCCTGGTTGCGGTAGTAGTTGTCCTGGTTCAGGACCGCCACGCCGCCCTGCCCGACGGTGTCCACGACGCGGCGGGTGACGGTGGTCTTGCCGCTGCCGGAGCCGCCGGCCACGCCGATCACGAAGGGAAGACTCATGCCTGCCTCCAGGTGCCGGCCCCGCCGAGGCTGCCGATCAGGGCGATGCGCCGCTCGGCCATCTTCCGCGCGACGACGTGGGGGGCCTTGCCGTACTGCTCGGCGGCGGCCGTGATGCGCCCGACGGTCTGGTAGACGCGTTCGGCCGCCTGGTTCATGTCGAGGTCGGTCGCGGCGGCGATCAGGCCCGCCGAGTTGATCGCGAAGTCCGGCATGTACACGATGCCCGCTTCCTTCACGGCGTCCTCGCCGCGGCGGGTCAGGGGGTGGTGTTCGCCGCCCGCGATCAGGCGGCACTGCAGGCGGGGGACGTCCACGCTGCGGATCGAGTGCCCGTACCCGCACGGGGCGAGGATGTCGCAGGGCACGTCGAGGATCTGGTCGCAGCCCACGACGGTCACCCCGTCGAGGTCCTCGGCGAGCGCCTCGGCGCGTTCCGGGCGGTCGTCGGCGACCGTCAGGCGGGCGCCCTCGCGGTGCAGGTGCGCGGCCAGGGCGCGCCCCACGGCGCCGACGCCCAGGATGGCGACGCGCACGCCACGCATGCTTTCGCTGCCCAGCGCGAAGCGCGCGGCGGCCTTCATGCCGCGGTACACGCCGTACCCGGTGACGGCGCTGGTGTCGGTGTGCATGCCCAGCGTGGAGCGGGTCTCCTGCGCCACGAAGGCGATGTCGGCGGGGCTCACGCCGATGTCCTCGGTGAGGACCACGCGGGCCTCCATGGGCCGCACCTGCCGCCCCAGCGCGCGGAACAGCGCCTCTCTGGCGTGCGGGTCG
Organism: Deinococcus grandis; assembly: GCF_001485435.1. NCBI lineage: Bacteria > Thermotogati > Deinococcota > Deinococci > Deinococcales > Deinococcaceae > Deinococcus > Deinococcus grandis. The sequence continues at coordinate 42,927 of NZ_BCMS01000001.1, forward strand.
TCCATGCCACACTCGGGGGTCATCAGGACGCAGGCGCCCCCGCCGTAGTTCAGGCCGGCCAGCGCGGCTTTCAGGGTCAGGCTCTCGGACAGGGCCAGCGCGCCGCGGATGGCGAGTTCCTCGTCCTGTTCGCGCAGGCGCACGCCGGCAATGGCGGGGCCCAGCACGGTGGAATGCACGGCCAGGGCGGCGCGCAGGCCGCTGGGCGCGTGATGAAGCAGCGTCAGGGCCTCGTGGCCGCGCGACTGCATCTCCTCAAGTATCTGCATATCACTCCTGTTGTGGCGCCCGGGGCGGCGGGCGCCTCCTGTGCGCCTCCCTGCTCCCGGGCGCGGGTCGCCCCGCAGCGTAGCACCCGCCGCGCGGGGCAGGTGCCCCCCCTGAAAGAACGCTGTCAGACGCGCCGCGGCAGGCTGAAGCATGCCTGCATGCGCGTGGTTGCGTTCGCATGCCTCCTGCCGGGCCCGGCAGTGGGGAAAAACCCGCGTCACACCATCAGGAAGTCGCTTACAATGTGGCGCACAAAGGGGGAAATGAATGGATCGGATTGCTCCGCTCGCCAAGATTCTGGCAGAAGCGAACGGGATTGACTGGCAGAAAATGCAGGGTTCGGGCGCCGGGGGTCAGATTGTCGAACAGGACATCCTGAACTACCTGTCGCGCGTCATGAGCGGTGAGGAAGATCCGCCCGACACGCCCGTCGATCTGCCCCCGCCCGACTGGAACGGCGAGGAAGTCCCCACGGCCGACATGCTGGGCCGCGCGGGCATGAGCGCGGACATGCTCAGCCGCGCCGGGGTGGACACCGACCTGACCGCGTTCGTGGAGCAGACCCGCGCGGCGGCGCCCGCCCAGGCCGAAGTGAGCAGCAGCGAGAGCCCCAGCAGCGAGAGTCTCGAGGAGGACGCGCTGGAGTTCGAACTGGAGGACGAGGAACCCGCCCACGTGGCCCCCGTCCACACGCCCGAGGTGGCCGCGCCTGCCTTCAGCATGCCCGCCCCCGAGGTGACGCCCGCCCCGAGCTTCGAGGCGCCCGCGCCCCTCATGGCCGAGATGCCCGAGCCCGAACCGGTCGAGCCAGAGCCCGTTGCGGCGGCCGAACAGCCGGTCGCGGCGTCGGTCCAGCCCGAGATGCCGGCCGCGGCGGTGGCCGCTCCGGCGGCGGCCGGTGGCCTGGCCGCCGGTCTGGGCAGCCTGCTCTCGCGCCTGTACCAGAAGCCGGCCGACGCGCCCGCCCCGGCGCCCGAGCCCGAGCCCACCCCCACCCCGGCCACTCCTGCCCCGGTCAACCAGGCGCCCGCCACGCCCGACATGCCCGAGGTGGAGGCGCCCGCCGCCGCCTGGACGGATGGCCGTCAGGCTGCCGACGCGGCCTGGGCGCAGCCGGCCGACGAGGCCACTGAACCCGCCCTGCCCACCGGGACGCCCGCCGAAGCGCCGGTCGCCGAGCCCGAACCGGTCGCCGCGCAGGCCCAGGAGAGCGCAGAGGAGCGCGCCGAGGACACGAGCGCTGAAGATACGAGCACTGAAGATACGGGCACGGACGATATGGGCACCGGGACGCCGGACGTGGCGGCCGCAGCTGTCGAGGCCGAACCGGAAGCGGCTGAACCCCTCACCGCTGACCCCGTTGCCGCGGAACTCCCTGCCGCCGAACCGGTCTCTGCCGAACCCGTTGCATCCGAACCTGTTGTGGCCGAACCCGAGCCGGTCGCGGCCCAGGCGGACGTCACGGCACCGCAGGACACGCAGCCCGAGGTCGAGACGCCTGCCGTCAGCGAGCCCGAGGTCGCTCCTGTGGCCGCGGTAGCGGCGCCCGCAGCGGCGATGCCGTCAAACGGCGTGTGGTTCGGCGCGTACCTGCGCCGCGACGCGGACGTGGCGGCCCTGCATGACCTGCGTGGTCAGGTGACGGCGGCGCTCTCGCGTGACCTGCCGCTGGCGCTGCTGGTGGCGCGCGCGGCGCAGCGTCACGCGGACACCCTGGGGCTGGGCAGCGTGGCGGTCCACGCCGACGGCGGCGCCCTGGCCGCGGGCAGTGGCAGCCTGCGCGACGCGCTGGACGCCGGGGCGTTCACCGGCACGCCGGACCTGCTGGTGGTGGACGCCGGGGCGATGGATCTGGACGACCTGCACTTCCCGCACACGACGACGCTCAGCGTGGGTCGCGTGCAGGAGGGCCGCGCGGCCCTGACGCTGAACGGCGACGTGGACGCGGCGCGCGCGGCGCAGTTCCTGGCGCAGGTGGCCGGGACGCTGGAACAGCCGATCCTGCTGGTGCTGTAACCCTCGCGCTGTCGGCCGCGCCCCTCCCACCACGGGAAGGGGCGCGGCCTTTCTGTTGTGCCGCAGCGGGCGCGCGGCGCACAATGGCGGGCATGGTGACAGCGATCGTGATGGTGCAGGCCGAGCGGCAGCGCGTGCAGGAGACGGCCGAGGCGCTGGCGGGCGTCCCGAGTGTCCGCGAGGTGTACTCGGTGACGGGCGAGTGGGACATCGTGGCGATCCTGAAACTGACGCGCTACGAGGATCTGGACGACGTGGTGACCGGGCACCTGCGCAAGGTCGAGGGCATCACGCGCACGCAGACGATGCTGGCGTTCCGCACGTACAACGACTCGCTGCTGGACCAGGGGTTCGGGGTGGGGCTGGACGAGTCGCAGCAGCGCTGAGGGGCGCCCCCGGGCTGGTTTAAGAAACCTTTACGCCCTGCCGGTGCGGGGCGGTTTTGTGACCTGCCCCACCGGGGGGCCAGGGGCGGGCGGGTACGTTGCACCCATGAGACATCGTCAACTGAATCGCGTGGCCCTGCTGGGCGCGGCCCTCCTGACGGCGGGTGCGCTGGGTTCGGCGTCCGCGAAGGCCATCGTGGTGGGCAGCAAGCTCGACCCCGAGGCGCAGATCCTGGGGCAGATGATCGTCCTGACCCTGCGGAACGCCGGGCTGGACGTGACCGACAAGACGAACCTGGGTGATACCGGCGTGAACCGCAAGGCGATCCTGGCCGGCGAGATCGACGTGTACCCCGAGTACACCGGGAACGCCGTGTACCTCTTCCCCAAGGCGAAGATCAGCGCCAAGCAGGCCGGGAACCCCGGCACGATCTACGGCCTGGCGCGGCAGCTCGACAGCAAGAACGGCGTGACGTGGCTCAGGCCCGCGAACGTGAACAACACCTGGGTGATCGCGGTGCCGCAGGCGCTGGCCCAGAGCGCCAAGCTGAGTAGCGTCGCGGACCTCGCCAGGTACGTCAATGGCGGCGGGAAGCTGAAGATGGCGGGCAGCCCGGAGTTCTTCAACCGCCCGGACACCATGCCCGCCTTCGAGGAGACGTACGGCTTCAAGCTGAAGGCCGAGCAGAAGCTGGTGCTGGCCGGGGCGACGCCGCCCCAGACGCAGCAGGCGGCGGCCAGCGGCACGAACGGCGTGAACGCCGCCATGGCCTACGGCACCGACGGCACGCTGGCGGCCCTGAAGCTGGTCGCGCTGAAGGATCCCAAGGGCGCGCAGGCGGTGTACCAGCCCGCGCCGATCATCCGCACGGCGACCCTGAAGGCGAACCCTCAGGTCGAGGCCATCCTGAACAAGACGTTCGCCACGCTCAGCCAGAGCACCCTGCAGGGCCTGAACGCTAAGGTGGCGCTGGAGGGCCGCACGGCGCAGGACGTGGCGCGCGAGTACCTGAAGGGCAAGGGGCTGATCAAGTGATGCGGCCGCCGCGCTGGGCCCGGTGGTGAGGACGGCGCGGCGTGACGGCGGGGCAGGGGCGCAGGCTCCTGCCCCTGCTGCTGCGCGGCGGGACGTGCGGCTGGTGCTGTGGCTGGCGGCCCTGCCGATGCTGGCGGGGGCGTGGCTGCCGTGGGTGCTGCTGCGCCCGAACCGACTGGCGCCCGGGGAATACCTGCGGCTGCCGCCCGCGTGGGTGGCGCTGGCGGCCGTGCTGGCGCTGCTGCCTGCACTGACGGGTCAGGTGCGGCGCGGGCTGGTGTGGCTGCCCGCCACGCTGGCGCTGCTGCTGGGCGTGTGGCTGCTGGGCGGGCGCACGGCCGCGGCGCTGACCGATCAGGCGGACTTCGCGCGGGCGAGTGCGGCCAGCGGCGTGTGGCTGTACCTGCTGGGGGCGGGCGTGGCGACCTACGCGGCGGGGCTGGCCCTGCCGGAGCGCCGCTGGGTGGCGTGGCTGTGGCTGCCGCCCGCGCTGGCGCTGCTGCTGGGCGGGCACCTGGCGGACTGGTCGGTGCTCGTCGAGGGCCGGAGCGAGGGGCCGCGCTGGGTGCAGGAGCTGGCGCAGCACCTGCGGCTGGTGGGGAGCGCGCTGGGCCTGTCGGTGCTGATCGGGGTGCCGCTGGCGGTGTGGGCGGCGGGTCACGCGCGGGTCGCGGACGCCGTGCTGGGCGTGGCGAACGCCGTGCAGACCCTGCCCAGCCTCGCCCTGCTGGGCCTGCTGATCGCGCCGCTGTCGGCCCTGGCGAACGCCGTGCCTGCCCTGCGCGAGGCCGGGGTCAGCGGGATCGGCGTGGCCCCGGCCCTGACCGCCATGACGCTGTACGCGCTGCTGCCGGTGCTGCGTAACG
>NZ_BCMS01000001.1:52500-250000 GCF_001485435.1 Deinococcus grandis
CGGGCAGAAGTTCGCGAGGACATGCTGCTTCACATACGCCCACACCGGCTCAATCGGATTCAGTTCAGGCGCGTATGGCGGGAAGTACACCACCGACAATCGAGGTTCAGCTGCAACGAAGGCGCCCAGCGCCTTCGTCTTGTGAATGCGGGCGTTATCGAGCAGTACCGTGATCGATCCAGAAATGTGACGCAACAGATGCGACAGAAACGACAGGACGTGTGCGCCGTTGATCGACGCTGGATGCGTGTGTTGCAGAAACTGTCCCGTCGTGGCGATCGCTCCAATCGTCGACACGCTGTCCCAGCGGTACTTGGACACCAACACGGGCGTCTGACCACAGGGGGCCCAGGTGCGGGTCACGGTGGGCTTCAAGCTGAAGCCCACCTCATCGATGAAGACGAGTGTTTCTCCGGCCTCAACTTTTTTTTTCCAACTCGGGCACCGTGGTGTCCACCCAGGTGACGAGGGCCTCCTGATCCTGTTCTCGTGCCCGCCTCATCGGTTTCTGTGGTGTGAATCCCCACTGCCGTAAGAGCCGACTGAGGTGATCGACGTCGTACCACACGTCGTAGGTCTGGCCGATCAGCTCGCGCACCTGTGGGCACGTCCAGCGGGCATTCGGGGCCTGCGCGGGGCCCGGCCCCGCGCTGAGGATCGTCATGATCTGGGCGATCTGAGCGTCTGTCAGTCGTGGTGTGCGGCCTGGAGCAATGGTGGCTTCAAGAGAGCCCTGTGTGCGCAGACGTTGTCGCCATCGTCGAACGGCACTGCTGCTGACGCCGCACCGTTCGGCGATCTGGGTGGAGCTGAGCTCCCCTGCGCGGAGATACGGCTCAGCGAACAGTCGCCGTTCTTCCATCTGTTCGCGGGTCCACCGGGTGGGTTGCCAGGCTGGCGGCATGCCCTCATCGTACCCCTCTCGTTACGCTCCAACGCAGGAATCAATAACTGCAATCCGCGTCCCGCGAGCTGCGCCCCACCTCCCTATACTGTTCTCTTGGCATATGAACCCGCGTCCCGCTCAACGGGAGTGCGCGGAAGGGAGGCACGCCCATGCAGGAACTGCTGGAAAAACTCGCGTCGCTCCGGGAGTACCTTTGACATTCCCGGAAAAACACGCCGCCTGAACGAACTCGACCGTGAACTGAGCGACCCGGAACTCTGGAACGACTCCGGCCGCGCCCGCAAGGTGACGCAGGAAGCCGGGACGCTGCGGCGCGTGGTGGAGGGGTACCAGACCCTGAACTCGGACGCGCAGGGCCTCAGCGAGATGCTGGAAATGGCCGACGCCGACGAGCGCGAGATGCTCATGGAGGAGCAGCAGTCCATCGAGAAACGCGTGGACGAGCTGTACAAGGAGACGCTGTTCACCATGAAGCACGCCGACACGGCGGCGATCGTGCGCGTGAAGAGCGGGGCGGGCGGCACGGAAAGCATGGACTGGGCGGGGATGCTCACGCGGATGTTCATGCGCTGGGCCGAGCGGCGCGGGTACAAGGTGGACCTGATCGATCAGGTGGACGGCGATCAGGCGGGCGTGATCAGCAGCGAATTCATCATCCGGGGCGAGAAGGCCTTCGGGATGATGCTGCCCGAGCATGGCGTGCACCGTCTGGTGCGCGTGTCGCCGTTCGACAGCAACAACCGCCGTCACACGTCCTTCGCGTCGGTGGACGTCGTGCCGGAGGTGCCGGAGGAGGAGATCAACATCCACATTCCGGACAGTGACCTGCGCCGTGACGTGTTCCGCTCGCAGGGCGCGGGCGGGCAGGGCGTGAACACGACCGACTCGGCCGTGCGCCTCACCCACCTGCCGACCGGGATCGCGGTGGCGTCGCAGCAGACGCGCTCGCAGATCAAGAACCACGAGATCGCCCTGCAGATCCTCAAGCAGCGCCTCTACGACATCGAGATGCGCAAGCGCGAGGAAGAGGAAGCCAAGGCGCGCGGCGAGCAGAAGAAGATCGAGTGGGGCAGCCAGATCCGCTCGTACGTGCTCGACAAGCAGTACATCAAGGACCACCGCACGGGCGTCATGAAGCACAACCCGGACGACGTGCTCGACGGTGACCTCGAGGACCTGCAGTGGGCAGGCTTGGAATGGATGGCCGGCAAGCGTGTCGCGGAGGAAAGCAGCGACGACGAGTAACCTCCGGTCCGGACCGGCCGGTGTGGGGGGAGCGTGTCGCGGGGGCGGCGGCGCTCCCCCTCCTGCTGTCCCGTGACGGTGACCGTCCATAATAGGGGCCATCTGGAGAGGCCAGCTGGATGGGCCGCGTGGCTGGGCTGCATGAATGGGCCGCCTGGACAGGCACGCCGCGGCGTCCGTGCTTGCCAGGGGCGGCGGAACGTGACACCCTTGGGGACAAGCATGACAGAGGCCAGCACCATCTCTGGGTACACCCTGCACCGCGTACTGGGGCGCGGGAACACCTCACTGGTGCGCCTCGCGACCGGCGCGCAGGGTCAGCTGGTCGCGGTGAAGATCCCGCACCCGGAGACGCTGGCCGTGCAGGCCGCCGCCGAACGGTTCGGGAACGAGGTCCGCCTGACGCTGCAGTTCCGCCACCCGCACCTCGTGCGTGGCTTCGACGGCACGCCCTTCGGGCCGGGGGCGTTCCTGGCGATCGCGTATTACCCCAGGGGCGCGCTGAACGAACAGCTCGCGGAACTGCCCGAGAAGACCCTGCCGCTCCCGGCGGCGCTGCGGATCCTGGCGGACATCGCGTCGGCCCTGACGTACCTGCACCACCAGGGCGCGGTGCATCAGGACGTGAAGACGCAGAACGTGTACGTCACCGACGACGGACGCGCGGCGCTGGGGGACCTGGGCAACACGTACTTCGTGGCGCAGGGCGGCAAGACCAGCGGCAGTCCCTTCTACATGGCGCCGGAGGTCTATCAGGGCGAGGCGACGAGCAGCGCCAGCGACGTGTACAGCCTGGGCGTGATGCTGTACGAGCTGCTGGGCGGGGACCGGCCCTTCCACGGACACACGTACGAGGAACTGATGGTCGCGCACCTGACGCGCTTCCCGATGTCCATGACGCAGGTCAACCCGCTCGTGCCGCGCCCGGTGGGGCGACTGGCGGAACTGGCCCTCGCCAAACGACCGGCGGACCGTCCGCCGGCCGACCAGATCCGCCGCGCGCTCCTGAGTGCCCTCGGAGAAACCCCGGCGGACGAGGTGTACGAGGAGGACGCCCAGCCGGAGCCGGAGGCCGCGCGGCCGATGGGTCGGCACGCACCGGCGCAGGTGCGCCCGGCCGCCACGCCCGCCCCTGAACCGGAGAGGGGAGCGCGCTGGAATCCCTTCCGGCGCCGCAAGTAGAGCGGCCCGCCGGACTGACACGGGCCTCAGCGCAGCAGGCCGTGCATCTCGTAGCGTCCCGCGAGCTGCCGGAAGCCCAGGCGGCGGTTGACGGCCAGCATGGGGGCATTCAGGGAATGGTTGTTGGTCCGCATGGTTGTGAATCCCCCGGCCTGGGCGCGCTGCACGACCTGAAGTTTCAGCGGCAGCGCCAGCCCGCGCCCGCGCGCGGACGGGTGCAGGGCGGTCAGTTCGTTGTACACGAACGGCAGGTGCCGGAAACGGACCATGGCGGTGGTGCCCAGCCACTCGCCGTCCGGGCCGAGGGCCAGGATCAGCCAGTCGGGGCGGGGGTCGCGGTCCAGGCGCAGGGCGTCACGCACCTGCGTGGGTGTCCAGCGGGGGTACCCGGCGAGGTCGGGCGTCTCGGTCAGGCGGTCGGCGACGAAGTCCACGTACCGCTCCAGGGTCGCGTCGCCCTCGCCGCGCAGGTCGGTGAAGGTCACGCCCTGCGCGCGGGCGGCGTCCAGCTGCGGCCGGAAGTCCGCGAGGTTCACACCGGTGAGGTCCAGTTCGGAGGCGTAGCGGTGGGTGCGCAGCGTGAAGCCGCGCCGCTCGGCCCAGGCGCGGTGGGCCGGGTCGGCATCCGGAACGTCGCTGCTCAGGCCCCGGGCACCCAGGTCACGGGCGGTCTGCTGCGCCGCCTGCCACAACCGCTGGCCCACACCCTGCCCGCGCGCCGCCGGGAAGACCAGCACGCTCACCTGCAGGAAGTCCGGCGGGATGAACAGCGAGGGCTGGAGCTGCCAGCCGCCCAGCACCTCACCGCGACGGACGAGCAGCTGCCGCGTGGCCTGTGGTCCGGGGCCGCGCCGGGCGTCGGCGGCGAGCAGGTCCGCGCCGCTGGTGCTGCGGCCCCCAGGCTCAGCAGCGCGGCGAAGGTGTCGGCGTCGTCAGAGGTGTAGGGGCGCAGGGTCCAGCCGTCCGGGAGGGTCACGGAACGGCCTTGATCAGCTGCCGGATGGCGCCTAGATGGTACGCGACGTGCGCGACCGCGCCACTCAGGCCGCCGGTCACCTCGCCGTCGGCGGGCCGGTCCTCCCAGGTACGGGCGAAGGTCACCAGGGCGTCGTAGGCGGCGCGCAGCCGCTCGCGGGCGGCCTTCCACCCGGCGGCGTCCACCTGGGCCGGTTCGAAACTGCCTTTCCAGTCGAAGGGACCGCGGTCTCCGTCGCGCTCCCAGCGGACGATGACTTCGAGGTGGTAGGCCACGTGCGCGGCGTGCGCGGCGACGGTACTGCCCAGCACCTCCCGGCTGGCCTGCTCGGCACTCAGGGCGTCCAGGGTGGCGAGCAGCCCGTGGTTGCCGCTGCCGTCGGCTCTGGTGCCGTCTAGGAAGGCGGTGCCCTGGCCGGGGTGGCCGCCCAGGGTGGCCTCGCGCAGGATGTCGAGGATGCCGCTGACCGCGCTGGACGCCGACGGGATGGGGTCGCTCATGCCTGCCAGCGTACGGGGCGAGGCGGGGCTGGACATGCGTCATCTGACGGCTGGCAACCGCGCGCGGACTCTGGTAATGTGGTGAGTTGCGCTGCCCGGCGAGGCCTGACCCTGTCAGGACACTCCGCCTGCGTGCGGCGACAGAGGAGGTGAACTATGAACCAGTACGACCTGAACCTGATCCTGAACCCCAACCTCAGTGCCGAGCAGGTGGGCATCGAGAAGGACTACATCGAGACCACCGTGAAGAACGCGGGCGGGGAAATCAGCAACCTGGACGAGCTCGGCAACCGCCGCCTCGCCTACGCCGTGAACAAGGACCGCGAGGGCTACTACCTGATGTACACCATCAAGGCCGCCGGCAACCCCGAAACGGACATCGCCAGCACCCTGCGTCTGCGTGACCACGTGCGCCGCGTCCTGGTGGTCAAGGACCGCCCGGAGTGGAAGACCAAGAAGGCCTGATCTCCTTACGCTCTTGACGTAATGAGATCGGGTTTGTTACTGTACGGTCAACCCGCAAGGGCCACACACGCCAGCCGCATCCAAGACCCCAGTACGAATCCTGCCGGATTCAGCCAGCAACAAAGGAGACCACGTCATGGCCCGAGGCATGAACCACGTTTACCTGATCGGCGCACTCGCCCGCGATCCCGAACTGCGCTACACCCCCAGCGGCACTGCCGTATTCGAGGCCACCATCGCCGGTGAAGATCACGTCATCGGCAACGACGGGCGCGAACGCAAACTCCCCTGGTACCACCGCGTGTCCATTCTCGGCAAACCCGCCGAGTGGCAGGCCGAACGCAACCTGAAAGGCGGCGACGCCGTGATGGTCGAAGGCAGCGTGGAGTACAGCCAGTGGGAAGCCCCTGAAGGCGGCAAACGCAGCATGGTCCGCGTGAAAGCCCTGCGCATGGAACAGCTCGGGTACACCCCCGAACTCGTTCAGGACGCCGGAGGCGGCGTTCGCATGAGCAGCGGCATGAACGAAGTCATTCTGATCGGGAACGTCACCCGTGACCCCGAACTGCGCTACACCCCCGCCGGCGACGCCGTGCTCGGACTCGGCCTGGCCGTGAACGAGACCTGGAACGACCGACAGGGCCAGCGACAGGAGAAGACCCACTGGATCGACGTGACGCTGTGGCGCGACCTCGCCGAACGCATGAAGGACCTCCGCAAAGGGGACCCCGTGCTCGTGCAGGGACGACTGGTCAACGAAGCGTGGACCGACCGCGACGGTAACAAACGCAACTCCACCAAAGTAGAGGCGACGCGAGTCGAAGCCCTGTCCCGAGGCGCAGGGGCCGGTAACCCTGCAGCCACCCCCGCCGGACCTCGCACGCAGACCGCGAGCAGTGCGGCGCGCCCCCAGAGCGGCGGCTACGGCCAGCCGAGCCGGGCAGCGAACACGGGGAACCGTTCGGGCGGCTTAGATATTGACCAAGGTCTCGACGATTTCCCACCGGACGAGGACCTGCCGTTCTGAACCCCGCTTGGGGAGAGGAACGCAGATTTCAAGGACTAACACATGACCCAGACCAACAGCGCCGAGCGTAAACCGCGCGGCAAGGGACCCAAGCGTCCCCGCAAGCCCAAGGTCGATCCGTTCTCCATCGGGGAACTGGAAATCACCGACTACAAAGACGTGAAGATGCTGCGCCGTTTCGTGAGCGATACGGGCAAGATCCTCCCCCGCCGCCGCACGGGCCTCTCGGCCAAGCACCAGCGCCGCATCGCGCAGACGATCAAGATCGCCCGCCAGCTGGCCCTGCTGCCCTACACCGAGAAGCTCGTCCGGAAATAAGGAGAATTGACATGCAAGTAATTCTTCTTGAACCCGGCAAGCTCGGCAAGACCGGCGACGTCGTGAACGTCAAAGACGGCTACGCCCGCAACTGGCTGATCCCCCAGGGCATCGCCACGCCCGCCACCGCCAGCAACATGAAGAGCCTCGAGGCCCGCATCCGCGCCCGCCAGAAGACCCTGGCGGCCGAGAAGGCCAGCGCCGAGGACCTCGCCAGCCGCCTGAACGGCGTCGCCGTGGAACTCAGCGTCCGCGCCGGCGAAGGCAAGATCTACGGTGCGGTCACGCACCAGGACGTTGCCGATTCGCTCGACAAGCTGGGCTTCGACGTGGACAAGCGCCGCATCACGATGCCGAAAACCGTCAAGGAAATTGGCGAGTACGACATCTCCTACCGCGCCCACCCCGAAGTGAGCATCCCCATGAAGCTCGTGGTGCACGCCGCGAAGTAAACGCCCCCGCGCGTTTGACCCCCGCCCCCGTGGCGGGGGTCTTCTGCTTTCCTGGCCTTTCACTGGTACATCCACACCTGGGGCAACGTTGACCTGCCTGGGCGGATAGGGTCAGCGCATGCGCCCCGCCCTGCTGTCCACCCTCCTGTTCCCTGCCCTGATTGGCTGCGCGCCTCAGGATGCGCCTTCGCCCACGGCACCCACTGCAGCAGTCCTGACCCTCGATCCTGCCGAGCCACGGGTCGGGCAGGAGCTCCGGTTCACGCTGCGCAGCCCGGTCAGCGGTGAAGTCGCCCTGTTCATCGAGTCGCCTGACGGCAGCGTCATCCAGCTCCTCCCGAACCGTCAGCCCGACGGTCAGGTGCACGTGAATGCCGATCAAACCCAGCTGTTCCCCTCGGCCAGCAGCACCTTCTTCCTCCGTGCCAGCGCGCCTACCGGCGTCCACACGGCGCTGCTGTACGTCAGCAGTGGCCCGCTGAACCTGAGTGGCGTCAGCGATTACACCAGTCCCAGTTCGGTGTTTGCGACGGTCCGTTCCCAGGGAGCGGGGGCACTGCTGGGCCCGGTCGCCGCGAAGGTGAAGCTCCTGAACCCCGAGGTGGCCGGTACCCTGACCTTCACCGTCCAGCCCTGATCAGCGCCACCCGGCCGAAGCGGTTCTGAAGAACCGTCGTTCCTGCCGCCTGCCCGGACTGACGGGGCAGGCCTTCGCGCGCTGCTGGGCTTTCCCGCTACACTTGGGGCGAACGTCCCCACACGAACCAGGGTGGCGTTCACCCTCAGTTTCTCACCCCGGGGCGCGTGGCCATGCAGGCGCGTGCCCCATGCAACACACCATCAAAGGAGCGCACCGTGACGATCACATGGATCATCGTGGCGCTGCTGCTCGGACTGGTCGGGGGGTTCCTGGCGGGGCAGAGTCGTGGGGCGCGGCAGCGCGCCGAGATCGACGACCGCCTGCAACAGGAAGCCCAGCGCGACGCGGACCGTATCCGCGCGCAGGCCGACGCCGACGCCCGCACCACGCGGGCCGAGGCCGATCAGGACAGGCAGGACGCCACCCGCAGAATCAAGGAAGCCAGTGACCGCGAAGCCCAGCTGAACGTGCAACTCGCGCAGTTCGACACGCAGCTCACGCAGTTGCAGGGCCAGCGTGACCAGATCAGCGCCCTGCGCGCCGGACTGGAGCAGGAACGCGCGCAGGCCAAGCAAGACGCCGCCCGGGAACGCGAGGCGCTGAGCGGCGACCGCCAGGAGACCCGCCGGGAACGCGAGGAACTCAAACGCGAGATCGAGCGGCTCAACCGCCGCGCCGAGCAGCTCGACGCGCGCGGCGAGAAACTCGACTCGCTCGAGGAGCGACTCGAGGACCGCGCCCGGCACCTGGGCACGCAGGAGCAGGAGATCGCGGCGCGGCTGCATCAGGCCGAGCTGAAACTGTTCGAGATCGCGGGCCTGTCGCCCGAGGCGGCCCGCGCGGACATCCTGACCCGCCTGGACGCCGAACTGGAAGAAGAGAAAGCGATCCGCGTGAAGGCCATGCAGGAGCGTGCTACCGCCGACGCGAAACGCTCGGCGCGGCACGTGATCGCGCAGGCCATCCAGCGCAGCGCGTCCGAGACGAGCGCCGCCCTGAGCGTGTCGGTCGTGCCCATCCCGAACGACGCCATGAAGGGTCGCCTGATCGGCCGTGAGGGCCGCAACATCCGCGCGTTCGAGGCCTTGACCGGCGTGGACCTGATCATCGACGACACGCCCGAAGCGGTGATCCTCTCCAGCTTCAACCCGGTGCGGCGCGAGGTCGCCAAGCACGTTCTGGACGCACTGGTCGCCGACGGCCGTATTCACCCGACCCGCATCGAGGAGATGGTGCACAAGGCGCAGGACGAGATGAAGGCCTTCATGCACGCCCAGGGCGAGGAAGCCGCCATCGAGGCGGGCGTGGTGGGCATCAAGCCGGGCCTCGTGCAGTTGCTGGGCCGCATGTACTTCCGCACCAGCTACGGGCAGAACGTCCTGAAGCACTCCATTCAGGTGGCGCACCTGACCGGCATCATGGCCGGGGAGCTGGGGCTGGACGCCGGCATGGCCCGCCGCGCCGGACTGATGCACGACGTCGGCAAGAGCATCGACCGCGAGATCGACGGCACGCACGTCGAGATCGGCATCAACCTCGCCAAGAGGTTCGGGGAGCCCGCCGAGGTCATCGACGCCATCGCGCACCACCACGACCCGGAGAACGGCGAGACGCTGTACTCCGTGCTCGTCGCCGCCGCCGACGCGATCAGCGCCGCGCGGCCCGGGGCGCGCCGTGAGGAACTGGAATCGTACGTGCGCCGCCTGGAGATGCTGGAGCAGATCGCCGTGTCGTTCCCCGGCGTGCAGCAGGCGTACGCCATCCAGGCCGGGCGTGAGGTGCGCGTGATCGTGCAGCCGGACAAGGTCACGGACGCCCAGGCGACCCTGCTGGCCCGCGAGATCGCCGGGCGGGTCGAGCAGGACATGGAGTACCCCGGTCAGGTGCAGGTGACCGTGGTCCGCGAGAGCCGCGCCGTGGAACTCGCCCGCTGAGCGGAAGCGGACAGAGGAGGGCCGGGGCCATGCGCTCCGGCCCTCTTCATTGCATACCGCCCGGAACACGCTCGGAAAGGACCCGTCTGGCACGAGATTTTTCAGGCCGCTGTGTAGGGATTGACACACCCTGCATACCGGGGTATCCTACTTTTATCACCGTCCGAGAAGGGCGGATTTTTTGTTTTGGTTTCTGCACCCCCACGCAAGCCCCCACCGGGTGCCCCTCTCCCCTGCCGATCAGGCCGCCGGACACGACCCGTCCGGCGCGCAGCAGCAGGAAGATCAGCACCGGTCGGGCGTAGCCGACTGCATAGCCCCCGGCAGCTGCTCCTGCTGGAAGAACGTCCAGCACGACAGATTGCCGGGCTGCGCGCAGGACTTGACCGGCCCTGCATACCGCGCTATATTTTTCTTATCACCGTCCGCGAAGGGCGGATTTTTCGTTTTGGTCACCCGTAACTCCCGGCGACCGGCTGTCCCCTTCGTCGAGTCCGCCGCCGCCAGCCCCTTCTGGAAGGCCAGGCACCTCGACTGGCAGTGCATACCTCGGCAACAGAACCAGAAAAAAAGCCTCTTCAGGACGTCATTTTTTCAGCCACCCCGCAAGGCTTGACGCCGCCTGCATACCGCGCTATGTTGTTTCTATCACCGCCGGAGAAGGCGGGTTTTTTATTTTCTCTCCCCGGCCAGCCACGCGGCGGCACTCTGCGCGACGTGCAGGTCGTGCTCGGCAGCGCGGCCCGGGGCGGCCAGCGGGGTCAGGCGGGTGACGTCCGCCCAGACCTGCTGGCGCAGCAGCACGCCTCCCTCGCGCAGCAGCAGCGGGCCGTAGCGCAGGGCCGCCGCCTCCGGCAGGGCCGCGTAGGCCGGGTCGGGGCCGGACTGACGTTCCAGCCGCAGGACCGGGTAGCGCCAGAACCCGGGGGCCAGGACCTCCGCCGCGACGTGATAGCCGCGTTCCTGCGCCCAGCGGCGCAGCGGTTCCGGGCTGTCGTTCGGTTGCAGCACCAGCGCGTCCGGCACGCGGTCTGGCGTGCGGGTCAGGATGCCCAGCATGGTCTGCGCGCCCATACCGGTCATGCTGGCACTCTGCACCTCGCCGGGCGCCAGCGGGGCGAGGCCGTTTCCGGCGCGGACCTCCAGGCGGTCCGTGAGGCCCGCGCGGGCGACGTTCACTCGGGCGTGTTCCAGCGGGCCGGGGTTCACCTCGACGATCACGCCGCGCGTGACGTGGCCCAGCTGCGCCAGCCGGATGGGGAGGTGCGCGTGGTCACTGCCGATGTCCGCGTGAGTGTCGGCCTGGATCAGGTGCAGGGCCGCCTGGAGGCGTGCGTCAAGGTTCGGCATGCTGGTCGTCGGGCGCGTCGGGGCGGTGACCGAGGCGGGTGAGAATCACGGAGTAAGCGCCCACGGCGAGTATCACGGCGGCGATGGCCGCGCCGTACACGAGGATGTCCGTTCCGCCCTTCCATTCCAGCGCGACGCTGAAGAAGTTCACGCTGAGCGCCACGATCACGATGCCGATCAGTTTCTGTTTCAGGTCGTCGAAGGAGTCGATGTGCAGCCAGCGGGGCACGTTCTGCACGCGGCCCACGAACAGCGCCTGCAACCCGAACGAGATGATCAGCAGCGCGACACCGACCAGCAGCGTGTCGGCCTGCTCGACCGCCGCGACGATCAGGGTCTTGGTGGTGTGCGCCTCGCCCAGGTCACCCAGCGCCGCGCGGATGGTCACGTACGCCTGCGCGATGGCGGCGACGAACAGCGCGAGGCTGAACGCGAAGGAACTCAGCACGCCCAGTTCCACGATCAGGCGCGTGAACCCGAACGCGCCGGCCAGCGTGACGCGCCGCGTGCGGCTCAGGGGCGGGGCGGGACGCTTGGGCATGCCGCCCAGCATAACGGGCCCTTCAGCTGACGGCGCCCGGGAGAGGGCGCACCTCGTCCCCCACGCGGATCACGCCGCCCCGGATCACGCGGGCGGTCAGGCCCCCGTGCCCGCGCACGGCGTTGTACCCGCCCTCACCCAGCGTCTCCTCCATGCGGGAGCAGGGGTGGCACTCGCCGGTGCCCTCCAGGATCACCTCGCCGATCTGGAAGCGGCGGTCCTTCAGGGCCAGCAGGGGAATGCCGCGCACGGCGATGTTGCGGCGCAGCTGCTCCGGGCTCGCCTCGTCCAGCCCGGCCAGCGCGGCGATCACGGGCAGGTGCTCGGCCTGGATCAGCGTCACCTGCCGCCGCCCCGGCCCGCCGGGAATGGCGGGGGCGTTCGCGGGGCGCGCGGCCTCCCCGGCCTCGCCGGTCAGGGCGGTCAGGCGCGGCGGGGCGAGCTTGCCGTGATCGCCGACTAATCCCACCAGCGGGTGCGCCTCGACCTCCGTGACCGCCTGCACGGGCGCGCGCCGCGCGGGGCGCAGGCCCAGCCACTCGACCACGCCGGGCCGGGGGAAGGTGTCGCGCAACTCCTGAATGGTCTTCACCGCCCGATGCTAGCGGGTGGCGGCGCCTGTTATGCTGGGCGGCATGAGGCGTCTGACCCGACGTGCGTATCCCTGCCCGCCGCCACCGGTGGGAGCAGGGTCAGTCACAGCCTGAAATCCAACCCCCGAGCGGCGCATCCGGACAGTCCTGATGCGCCGCTCCCCCATGGAGTGCCCATGCAGAATGAAGTGAAGAGGCAAGAACCCGCCCCCATCCGATGGAACCTGCCCGTGGACGACCAGATCGACCTGCTGCGCCGCGGCGTCGTGGATCTGGTGTCCGAGGACGACCTGCGCCGCAAACTCGCCAAGGGCCAGCCGCTGCGCGTGAAGCTGGGCGCCGACCCGACCCGCCCGGACCTACACCTGGGGCACGCCGTGATCCTGCGCAAGATGCGCCAGTTCCAGGACCTGGGCCACAAGGTGATCATGCTGATCGGGGATTTCACCGCGATGATCGGCGACCCCAGCGGCAAGAGCAAGACCCGCCCGCCGCTGACGCTGGAGCAGACCCGCGAGAACGCCAAGAGCTACCTGGAGCAGTGCCGCCTGATCCTGCGCCAGGAGCCCGAGGTGCTGGAGGTCCGGTTCAACGGCGAGTGGCTGGAACCCATGGGCTACGCCGACGTGATCCGCCTCGCCAGCCGCTACACGGTGGCGCGCATCATGGAACGCGACGACTTCAAGAAGCGCTTCGAGGGCGGCGTGCCCATCGCCGTGCACGAACTGCTGTACCCGCTGACGCAGGGCTACGACTCCGTGGCGCTGGAGGCCGACGTGGAGCTGGGCGGCACCGATCAGCTGTTCAACAACCTCGTGGGACGCGCGCTGCAGCGGGATTACGGGCAGGAGTCGCAAGTCGTGATGACCCTGCCGCTGCTGGTCGGCCTGGACGGCACCGAGAAGATGTCCAAGAGCCTCGACAACTACATCGGCCTGACCGACGAGCCGCACGAGATGTTCACGAAGCTGATGAAGGTGCCCGATCCGCTGCTGGACAACTACTTCACGCTGCTGACCGACCTGCCCCGCCCCCGCATCGAGGAGCTGCTGGCCGGGCACCCGGTCGCGGCGCACCGCGAACTGGCGCGCGAGGTGGTGGCGTGGTTCCATCCGGACGCGGACCTGGACGCCGCCGAGGCCCGCTTCCGCAGCGTCGCGAAGGGTGGCATTCCGGAGAACATCCCGACCGTGACGGTCCCGGCGGCGGAACTGGCGAACAGTGCGGACCCTGAGCGGATCAGCCTGGTGAAACTGGTCGTGCTGGCGGGCCTGGAACCCAGCAACGGCGCGGCCCGCAAGCTGATGCAGAACCGGGGCCTGAAGCTGAACGGGGAGGTCGTGACGGACGCGCAGGCCAGCCTGACCCGTGAGCAGCTGTCCCAGGAGGGCGGCGCGGTCATCCAGAAGGGCAAGGACAAGTTCGCGCGGCTGGTGCTGGGGTCCTGATCCACCCCGGGGCTTCATGGGGCCTTCACGGGCTTCCCAGAGCCCCGGTCGGCTGGTCTTCATTCAATCTTCAGGTCTGTATGGGCGGGGAAAGTTATGCACAGGGCGCTGTGGACAACTGTCCCTGCCTGTGGACGACCGCTGGGCGCAGCAAAACCCTGTGCACAACCCAGCAGTTATCCACAGGGTCGGTGTGGAAAAAGCCCGTCCCTGTGGATAAAAATCTGACGAATCCCTGAATGTCCGGGTGGTGATCGGTCAGGGTTGCAGCAGATCCTCACGCAGACGCTCGACGCGCAGCATGTTCGTCGTGCCCCGCACCCCGAACGGCACGCCGGCCGTGATCACGTACCGGTCGCCCACGTCCGCCAGACCGCTGCGGCGCAGCTCCTCGTTCGCGATGCGGACCATGTCGTCCGTGTTGCGCGGATCCTCGCTCAGGACCGGCACGACGCCCCAGGACAGCGCCAGCTGGTTGCGGGTCTGCTCGTTGGGCGTCAGCGCCAGGATCGCCAGCGGGGGGCGGTTCTTCGCGATGCGGCCCGCGGCGCCGCCGGTGCTCGTGAAGGTCACGATCGCCGGGGAGTCCAGCTTCTCGCCGATGCCGCACGCCGCCGACGCGATGGCGTCCTGCGCCAGTTCCGTGTCGATCACCAGGGACCGCTGGAGCATCTTGTAGTGCTCGCTGCCCTCGGCCTCGCGGGCGATGCGGGCCATCATGGCGACCGACTCGACCGGGTACATCCCGGCAGCCGACTCGGCCGACAGCATCACGGCGTCGGTGCCGTCGTAGATGGCGTTCGCCACGTCGGAGGCCTCGGCGCGGGTGGGGCGCGGCAGGCTGATCATGCTCTCGAGCATCTGCGTGGCCGTGATCACGGGTTTGCCCGCCTCGCGGCACATGCGGATGATGCGCTTCTGGATGGTCGGCACCTGCTCGGGGCGCATCTCGACGCCCAGGTCACCGCGCGCCACCATGATGCCGTCCACTTCCTTCAGGATGTCCTCGAAGCGGTCCACGGCCTGCGGCTTCTCGATCTTCGCCATCAGCTTGGCGCGGCTGCCGAAGCGGGACATGTAGTGGCGGGCCAGCAGCAGATCGTCGCGGGACCGCACGAAGCTCAGCGCCACCCAGTCCACGCCCAGTTCCGCGCCGAACTCCATGTCCTGCACGTCCTTCTCGGACAGCGCGGGGACGCTCAGGTCGGCCTCGGGCACGTTGATGCCCTTGTTGTTCTTCAGGACGCCGCCGATCACGACGGTGGTCAGCACGTCGTTGCCGCGCACGCCCTCGACGCGCAGGGCCATGTTGCCGTCGTCGAGCAGCAGGGCCATGCCGGGATGCACGTCGCGCACGAGGTCCTTGTAGGTGGTGCCCACGCGAGTCTCGTCGCCCTCGACGTCGTCCATGGTGATCGTGAACTTGTCGCCGGGGGCGAGGGTCACGCTGCCGTCCTTGAAGCGCGCCACGCGGATCTTCGGACCCTGCAGGTCCTGCAGGATGCCGATGGTGACACCCTTCTGGGCGGCGAGTTCGCGGACCATCTGCACGGTCTGGCGGTGGTCCTCGGGGTCGCCGTGGCTGAAGTTCATGCGCACGACGTTCAGGCCGGCGTCGATCATGCGGCTCAGCACCTCGGGGGAGCGGCTGGCCGGGCCGACGGTGGCCACGATCTTGGTGGAACGGTCAATCTGTTTCATCTGGAATCCTTTCCAAGCGCGGGAAGAGCGGCGGGCGGTCAGGGTCTCCCCCGCCGCCCGCCCGCCGGGGTCAGCGCAGCGCCTTGCGGCCGGGGAACACCGCGCGGTCACCGAGGCTGTCTTCGATGCGCAGCAGCTGGTTGTACTTCGCGATGCGGTCCGAACGGCTGGCCGAACCGGTCTTGATCTGCCCGGCGTTCGTGGCGACCGCCAGGTCCGCGATGAAGCTGTCCTCGGACTCGCCGCTGCGGTGGCTGATGATCGTGCCGTAGTGGTGCCGCTTGGCCAGTTCGATGGCGTCCATGGACTCGGTCAGGCTGCCGATCTGGTTCACCTTCACGAGGATCGCGTTGCCGACCTTCGTGTCGATGCCGCGCTGCAGACGCTCGGGGTTCGTCACGAACAGGTCGTCGCCGACCAGCTGCACGCGGTCGCCGATCTTGGCGGTCAGCTGCGCCCAGCCGTCCCAGTCGTCCTCGGCCAGGCCGTCCTCGATGCTCACGATGGGGTAACGGCTGGCCCAGTCGGCCCAGAAGTCCACCATCTCGCCCGTGCTGAGGACGCGGCCCTCGGATTCGAGGTGGTACTTCCCGTCCTTGAACAGCTCGGTCACGGCCGGGTCCAGCGCGATGGCGATGTCCTTGCCGGGCTCGTAGCCGGCCTTCTCGATGGCCTCGAGCAGCACGTCCAGCGCTTCCTCGTTGCTCTTGAGGTCCGGGGCGAAGCCGCCCTCGTCGCCGACGTTGGTGTTGTAGCCCTTCTTCGACAGGACCTTCTTGAGGCTGTGGAAGGTCTCGGCGCCGTAGCGCAGCGCCTCGCGGAAGCTGGGCGCGCCGACGGGCATGACCATGAATTCCTGGAAGTCCACGCTGTTGTCGGCGTGCGCGCCGCCGTTGATGACGTTCATCATCGGGACCGGGAGGGTCTTGGCGTTGCTGCCGCCCAGGTAGCGGTACAGCGGGATGTTCAGTTCGGCGGCGGCGGCGCGGGCCGCGGCGAGGCTGACGGCCAGGATGGCGTTGCCGCCCAGGTTGCCCTTGTTGGGGGTGCCGTCGGTCGCCATCAGCGCGGCGTCGATGGCGGCCTGCTCGCTGGCGTCCAGGCCGACCACGGCCGGGCCGAGGGCCTCGTTGACGTTCTTGACGGCCTGCTGCACGCCCTTGCCGAGGTAGCGGCTGCCGCCGTCGCGGAGTTCCAGGGCCTCGTGGGTGCCGGTGCTGGCGCCCGAGGGCACGATCGCGCGGCCCTGCAGGCCACTGTCGAGGTGAACTTCGGCTTCCACGGTGGGGTTCCCGCGCGAGTCCAGCACTTCACGGGCAATCACTTTCTGAATCTTCATCCCTGTTTCCTCCCGGATCACGGCCCTGTCGCCCGCAGGCGAGTAGGTGTACTTCAGACACTATAAGCGGGTGCTCCCGCAGAAAGATGCACCCGGTTCAACTTCCGGTGCAGACAGGTGAGGCGCCGCGCCCCACCTGCCCACCGCCTCAGACGCGCAGGGTCACCATCACGGCCATGTACCCGCCGCCGCCCGCCGCGCGGAAGATCGCCGGACTGGTCGAGCCCGAGAACAGCAGTTCCGCGTCCCCGTCGATCGGGCCCAGGGCGTCCAGCACGTGCCGGGCGTTGAAGGCGAGGCTCATGGCGGGCTCGCTGCCGCCCTGCACCACGTCCAGGGTGTCCTGCGCGCGGCCGTAGTCGCCCTCGGCCGCCAGCCGCAGCTTGCCCTCCGAGACCAGGAACTCCACGCGGTTGTTCGCGTTCTTGTCGGCCAGCACCGCCACGCGGTTCACGGCCTCCTTCAGCGCCGTGGCGGGCAGCGTGACCTGCAGGCGGATCTCCTTGGGAATCACGCGCTCGTAGTCCGGGAAGTCCCCGTCGAGCAGTTTGAGGTTCATGTGCACGCGGTCGGTCGTGACGCTCAGCTGCCCGTCGCCGTACGTGAAGCGGGCCTCGCCGTCCTTGAGCACGCGGATCAGTTCGTCCACGCTGCGCGCCGGGATGATCAGGTTGCGGCCATCCCCGCTGGCCGGGAAGTCCCGGATCGCCACGCGGTACCCGTCGGAGGCGACGACGCGCGCGCCCTCGGGCCGGTGCTCGAGCTTGATGCCGCGGAACACCGCCTGGAAGGCCTCGTTGCTGGCGGCGTAGCGGACGCTGGACAGCGCGCGGGCCAGTTCGGTCGCGTCGAGGCTCACGTCGGCCTGCGCGGGGAAGCTCAGCGGGGGGTAGGCGTCGATGTCGCCGGTCTGGAGTTTGAAGTCCGAGCCGCCGGCCCGCACCGAGAGTTCCGAGCCGCTGAGTTCCAGTTCGACCAGTTCGCCGCCCAGGTTGCGCACGATCTGCGCGAACAGGTGGGCGGGCACCACGAAGTTGCGGGGGTCCTTGACCTCGGCTGGGACGAAGCACGACAGGTCGATTTCGAGGTTGGTGCCGGAGAGGGTCAGGCCAGCCTCGCTGGCCTCGACCTTCAGGGCGGTCAGCAGGGGGTTGCTGCTGCGGCTGGGGATGACGCGTTCCAGAAGGCCCAGGCCTTCGCTGAGGATTTTCTTGGTGACGTGTACGTTCATGCGTGCCTCTCTGTCTGGTCCCTATCTTTTATCTGTCTTTATTCTAAAAAAAGATAGTAGTAGTAGTAATAGGTCCTGTGGAAACTGTGGATAAGTGCCTTCGGCCTGCGCTGAGCGCGCATCTGCGCTGTGGACAAAATTGTGGATAACTGGCACTTTCCTGTGGATAACCTGTGGATAACTTCGGGACTTATCCACAGCCTCTCAGGGGGCCGGGTTATCCACAGACTTTTCCACAGGGAAACCCCCGGTTATCCACAGCTTTTCCACAGGGTTTTCCACAGCTCGTGAAATGCCGCACAGGTGTTTGGAACGGAAAATGGAACTTATTCTGAACGGGTAAGAACGGAAGAGGGAAATTACGCATCGGAATCCTCGTCGTCCTGACCCTTCATCCGGCGGCGCAACAGATCCACCGCCGCCGTCAGTTCACTGTCCTTGCCCATCTGCTCCGAGACCTTGCTGATCGCGTGCATGACCGTCGAGTGATCCCGCCCGAAGAACTGCCCGATCTCCGGCAGGGAATGATCGGTCAGCTCGCGGATCAGGTACTGCGCCACCTGCCGCGCCTGCACCACCTCACGCACGCGCCCGGAACCGCGGATCACGTCGGGCGGCATGTTGAACTGCGCGGCCACCTGCCGCAGCACGTCCATCATCTCCACCTTCACTTCCTGCGGCGCGAACACGTTGCTCAGCGCCTTGGCCGCCACCGCCCGGCTGAAGGGCACGTTGTTCAGACTGGAGAACGCCACCACCCGCATCAGCGCGCCCTCGAGCTCGCGGATGTTGCTCGTCACCTGCCGCGCGATGAGTTCCAGCACCTCCTGCGGGATGTCGATGCGGTTGTGCTCCGCGTTCATCTTCAGGATCGCCACGCGCGTCTCGTACTCCGGCGACTGGATGTCCGTGATCAGGCCCCACTCGAAGCGGCTGCGCAGGCGGCCCTCCAGCGTCTGGATGTCCTTCGGCGGTCGGTCGGAACTCAGGATGATCTGCTTGTGGTTCTCGTACAGCGCGTTGAAGGTGTGGAAGAACTCCTCCTGCGTGCGCTCCTTGCCCGCCAGGAACTGGATATCGTCCACCAGCAGCAGATCCACGGAGCGGTAGCGGTTGCGGAACTGCGTCATCTTGTCGTCGCGGATCGCGTTGATCAGGTCGTTCGTGAACGACTCGGTCGACACGTACTCCACCCGCTTCCCGGGAAACCGCTCGAGCATGTAGTGCCCGACCGCGTGCATCAGGTGGGTTTTCCCCAGGCCCACGTCCCCGTAGATGAACAGCGGGTTGTACGCCTTGCCGGGCGACTCCGCGACCGCCAGCGCCGCCGCGTGCGCGAGGTTGTTGTTCGGACCCACCACGAAGTTCTCGAAGGTGTACTTCGGGTTCAGCACCTTGCGGTTCTCCGTGAAGGTGGGCGCCGGGGCGCGCGGCGCGGGCACGCTGGGCGGCGGGGGCGGATCGCTGGGCAGCAGCAGCGCGTCCTGCGCGGCGGGCAGCACCTGGAAACTCACCTGCGGGTCCTGCGCGCCCAGGCTGCGCAGCGCGTCCTCGAGCAGTTTCAGGTAGTTCTTGCGGAACCACTCCTGCGCGAAGGAGTTGCGCACGCCCAGCACCAGCGAGCCGTCCTGCACGCCCAGGTTCTTCACCGGCGCGAACCAGGTGTGGTACTCGACCTCTGTAATGTTCTTGCGGACGTACCCCAGCACGTCCGACCAGATTTCCTGCGAGATAAGGCGCACCTCCCTTAAGGCACTCTTGAGCGGGAGCCAGCATACCACCGCCCGCCCCTCTCTCCCGGCCTCTCTTCGGCGCGGCAGAGAGGTGACGAGAGAGAAGCCCCTTCTCTCTCAGGGCTCAGCGGCGCGCGGCGGCCAGCACTTCAGCCTCGCGCTGCGGGGTCAGGGCGTAGCTCAGCCCGGCATGCTCACTCCAGGCCCGCGTGTCGCGCGCCGTGACCTCCGGCGGGGTCAGGGTCAGCCCGGCCAGCACCGCCCGCTCCGCACTGACGTTCATCAGGCCCGCCTGCTCCCCGGTCTCCGGGATGAACAGCGGCAGCTCCCGGAAGCCCAGGCCCAGGTCCCGCAGCGCCGCCGCGTCCACCCACACCGGCGCCCGGACGCCCAGCAGCCGCGCGAACTGCCCCCAGCTCAGGCGCGGCCCCGCCACGTTGAAGATGCCACCCACCCCGCCTTCCACGACCCGCACCGTGAAGCGCGCCAGGTCCCGCGCGTCGATCACCTGCACGTGATCCTGCCCGTCACCGGGCAGCAGGGTCTCCCCTCCCCCGCTCGCCCGGTCGACCCAGTACGGGTAGCGCGCCGTGTGATCGAAGGGCCCCGCCACGATCTGCGGCCGCAGGATGGTCGCCCGCGCCCCGAACGCCGTCTGCACCACGTGCTCGCACGCGACCTTCAGCGGGCCGTACGTCTCGCCCGTCACGTCGGTCGTCCCGGCCGGGGCGGGCGGCAGCAGCGGGTCGTCCTCGCGCACCGGGTGCCGGTCCGGCTCGGCGTACACGCTGACCGTGCTGATCAGCACGTACCCCCCCACCCGCTCCCGCAGGGCGTCCACGCTGGCCTGCACCGCCTGCGGCAGGTACCCACTGACGTCCACGCAGGCGTCCCAGGACCGGCCCGCGAGGGCGTCCAGGCCCCCCGCCTCGCCCCGGTCGCCGCGCAGGCGCTCGACCGTTTCTGGCAGCTCGTCGGGCGTGCGGCCGCGCGTCAGGATGCTCACGCGGTGCCCCGAGGCCAGGAACGCCAGGACGATGTGCCGACCCACGAACTGCGTGCCGCCCAGAACCAGGATGTCCATGCGCCTATCCTGTCACCCATGAAGGTGAGGTTCACGCCGGGACGCGTCCGCGTCCGCATCGACGACCTGGAACTGGCCGCCCTGCACCGCGGCGAGCCGCTGCACGCCCGGGTGGGCTGGCCCGGCGGCGGCTGGACCCTGACCCTCGACCCCCACGGGCACGATGTGGCGGGCGACGGGGGGACGCTCGCGGTGGGCCTCGCCCCACTGCTGGCGCAGCTGAGCGACCCCGCGCAGGAGGGCGTGACGATCAGCGGCGAACCGCGCGTCACGGTGGAAAAGGACTTCGGCCCGCAACACGCCTAGCAGCCCTCAGCGGCGCACCCAGCGCCCCCCGACCTCCTCGGCGAGGCCCAGCAGGTTCAGCATCACCAGCGCCGTCTGCACGTCCGGGAGTGGCAGGCCCGTGGCGGTCACGAGGTCGTCCAGCGTGACCGGCCCGGTCAGGGCGGCCAGCACCCGCGCCTGCTCGGGCGGCAGGTCCGGCAGTGGGGCGTCCGGGACGCTGCCCCAGCCCAGTTCGGTCAGGAGGTCGGCGGCCCCCTCGGTGAGCACGGCCCCGTCGCGGAGCAGGGCGTGCGGTCCGGCGGCGCGCGGGTCCCCGGCGCGGCCCGGCACGGCGAACACCGTCCGGCCGCATTCCAGGGCGTGCGTGGCGGTGATCAGCGACCCGGACTTGCGTTCGCCCTCCACGACGACCGTTCCGGCGCTCAGCGCGGCGATCAGGCGGTTGCGGGTCGGGAAGTGATGCTGCGCGGGGCCGGTGTCCAGCGGGTACTCGCTGACCAGCGTGAGCCGCGCGGCCAGCCGGGCGTTCTCGCTGGGGTACACGCGGTTCACGGCGCTGCCCAGCACCCCTATGCTGACCCCGCCCGCCTCGACCGCCGCCCCGTGCGCGGCGGTGTCGATGCCGCGCGCCAGTCCGCTCACGACGATCACCCCGGCGCGGGCGAGGTCGGCCGCGAGCATCCGCGTGAACGCCTGCGCGTGCGGGCTGGCCGCGCGGGTGCCCACGATCCCGATGGCGCGCGGCACGGTCGGCAGGTCCGGCAGCGGGCCACGCACCCACAGGGCGGGCGGCGGGTCGCCCAGCGCGTCCAGCGCCGCCGGGTAGCCGGGCAGGCCGCGCAGCAGCAGCGTCACGTCCTCCTGCGCCACCCGGGCGAGTTCCTGATCGGCGCGGGTCAGGGCTGCCGGAGTCCCGACGGCCTGCGCGCCGCGGGCGTCCAGGCCCGGCACCTCGCGCAGCTCCCGCAGCGGCGCCTGCCACGCGCTGGCCGCCGAACCGAAGTGCGCCCGGAGGGCCTCGATGCGGCGCGGGCCGAGCTGCGCACAGAAGCGCAGGGCCAGCAGGGCGCGCCGCTCGTCGGGCGGGACGGGGGCCGGCGGGTCGAACAGCGGACTGGTCACCCGGTCAGCATAGGAGCCGCGTGGGGGCGCGCGCAGCTCAGGTGCCCATGCCCCCGACCGGGGTGAGCGGCGGCTCGTCCAGCACGTCCGCGTCGTCCAGGTCGTCGCCATCGTCCCCCAGGGCCGCGCCGGGCAGCGTCAGGGTGAACAGCGCCCCACCGTCCGGGTGGTTCGTGCCGCTCAGGTCCCCGCCGTGCATCCGCGCGATCTGCCGCGCCACGCTCAGGCCCAGGCCACTGCTGCCCGCACCGCTCACGAACGGCTCGAAGATCTGCTCGCCCAGTTCCGGCGGCAGGCCCGGCCCGGAGTCCCGCACGCGGAAGCACAGCTGCTCCGGTGTCTCGCGCAGGTCCAGCGTGACCGTGCCGTCGGCGCCCGCGTGCCGCCGCCCGTTCGCCAGGAGGTTGCGCAGCGCCTGCGTCAGCCGGTCCGGGTCGCACAGGATCCCGGTGGCCCAGTCGCCGGTGAAGGTCGTGCCCGGCACAAGGCGGTCCAGCCGGTCCCGCAGCGTGAGGGCCGGGATGTAATGCCATGCCAGCTTCAGTTCCAGCTGCCCACGCGCGAGCTGCATCAGGTCCTGCGTGGTGAAGGTCAGTTCGTCCGCGACCAGCGCCGCGCGGGCCACCTCCGGGTCGCCCAGGCGGGCCTCGGCGCGGCTCAGGCTGGCCTTCAGGACGGTCAGCGGCGCGCCCAGCTCATGCACGATCTGGCCCAGCAGCTGCTTCTCGCGCGCCTGCTGCGCCTCGATGCGGCCCAGCAGGCTGTTGATCGCCACGAGCAGCCGCTGCACCTCGTCCTCGCGGGCCGGGAGGGGCAGCGGCGCGAGGCTCACCGCCGGGTCCAGCCGGTCCGCCAGATTCGCGGCGTTCTCCAGGCCCGCCAGGGCGCGGCGGCCCACCCACCAGCCGGTCAGCAGCAGGATCAGCGGCGCGGTCACCAGCGCCAGCAGCAGCGCACTCAGGGCACTCTGGCGCGCGGCGATCAGGTCGTCCTCGGGCAGGCCCACCCACAGCGTGCCGAAATCCCCCGCCTTGCGTTTCACGGCGCGTACCGTGGTGCCCTGCACCGGCACACGCGACAGTGTCCCGAACGGGTACGGGGAGTTCTGGAATTCCCGCAGGGCCGGACTGGCCGCGATGATCTGGCCGTCCGGGTCCACCACGAGCGTGTACGCACTGGGACCCGTCGCGGATTTCCCGAAGCCGCCGCCCAGGTTCGTGAAGGCCTCGGCCAGCGTGTCGGCGCGGTCGTTCAGGCGGTCCACGAACTGCTGCTCCATGCGCGACAGCAGCAGCGACACGACGCCCAGCGTGATCAGCATCAGCAGCGCGGCGCTCAGGGCGCTGTACGTCAGCGCCAGCCGGAAGCGCAGGCTGTGCCGCCACGCCACCCGCGCCGAGTACAGGCCAGCGCCGGGCGTGAGCAGCGCGGCCCGCCGCGCCCCGGCCGGGGTCGTGACGGGCCGCGCCCCCTGGGTCATCAGGCCTGCAGCACGTACCCGACGTTGCGGATCGTGCGGATGCGCAGGTCACTGCCGGCCTGCTCCAGCTTCTTGCGCAGCTGCGAGATCCGGACCTCGACGCTGTTGCTGTTCGGGGTTTCCCAGCCGTACAGGTGCGACTCGATATCCGCGCGCGAGAACACCCGCTCGGGCGTGCGCATCATGAGTTCCAGGATACGGGCCTCGTGCTCGGTGAGGTTGATGTTCTTGTCGTTCACGGTCAGCAGCAGGCTGCTGGTGGACAGGCTGGTGTTGCCCAGGTTCACGCCCGTCCCGGCGGCCGTGCGGCGCAGCAGCGCCGAGATGCGCGCGTCGAGTTCCGGCATCGCGAACGGTTTGGTCAGGTAGTCGTCCGCCCCGGCGTTCAGGCCTGCCACGCGCTCCTGCACGCCGCTGCGCGCCGAGAGGACGAGCACGGGCGTCGAGGAGTACTGCCGCAGCGCCTGCACCAGATCCAGGCCGTCCCCGTCCGGGAGGTTCAGGTCGAGCAGGATGAGCTGCGCGGTGTGGGTGCCCAGCCACGCCTGCGCGTCGCGCAGGGTCGCGGCGTGATGCACCTGATAATCGGCGGACAGGTACTCCTTGAGCAGGGGACCGAGGTGGGGATCGTCTTCGACAACGAGGATCTGAGCCAGCATGCTTCTCCTTGAAGGGCGACCACTGGGAGTGGCCGCGGTTGACGTGATCCTACCGCCGCGCCCGCGTGGGCACCTTGATAAAATCTGCGCGATATCTGAGGCCCACGTACAGCTTCCGTCAGGGGCCGGTCAGCGGTTCTGCCCCGGGGGGGTCGCCCTGCGCAGGCCCGGCAGGCTCAGGGCCGCCGAGGCGACCTGCACGGTCGCCGTGACCCTGTACGCGCCGAGGAACTTCGTGATGGACTGCGCCGCGCCGCGGTCCTCGGCCAGGATGTTCAGCTGCCCGTTCACGAGACTGCCCGCGTAGCGGCTCTTCAGGCCGGGGAAGGCGTTACGGGCGCGTTCCTCGTCACTCTGGGCGAACAGGACCACCACCGGGCCGCTGTAGTCCCCGGCCAGCC
Organism: Deinococcus grandis; assembly: GCF_001485435.1. NCBI lineage: Bacteria > Thermotogati > Deinococcota > Deinococci > Deinococcales > Deinococcaceae > Deinococcus > Deinococcus grandis. The sequence goes on from NZ_BCMS01000001.1 coordinate 77,117, forward strand.
GCACCGTGACCTTGCCGCCGCTGCTCTCGCCGTCCCCCAGTTTGGTGGACAGGTCGCGGTCCCACACGATCAGTTGCAGGGCCGCCGCAGGGGTGGACAGGGTCAGGAGGGTCAGCAGGGCAGTCAGGAAGCGGCGCATGGGATCAGGGGAACTCCGGGGTCAGGGTCGGGGGTGGGGGGCAGGGCGGACATTCAGGGTACACGGAACCCGTGATTGCCCAGCGTAACAACGGCACCTGACGCCGGCCTGAAGGCTCACCCAGGTCACGCCCAGCGTAGGGGGCACGCTCTTGCGTCTTCCTGACGGCTGCCTGGCGGCGCACCCCGGCACGCAACCCCCCGGCACAGCAAAGAGGAGCGGCCCGGCTGGGCGCTCCCCTCTGCATACCGGTGCGGGGTTCAGCTGTGCGTCATGTCGAGCGGCACGACCCACTGCGCGAACTCGTCCTCGGTGACGTAGCCCAGGGCGAGCGCGGCCTCCTTGAGGCTGCTGCCCTCCTTGTGGGCCTTCTTGGCGATCGCGGCGGCCTTGTCGTAGCCGATGTGCTTGTTCAGTGCCGTGACCTGCATCAGGTTGATGCTGAGGTTGTGCTCGATCTTCTCGTAGGCGGGCTCGATGCCGACCGCGCAGTTGTCGTTGAACGCGAGGCAGGCGTCGCTGATCAGACGGATGCTCTCCAGCACGGCATGCACCATCACGGGCTTGAACACGTTGAGCTGGAAGTTGCCCTGACTGCCCGCGAAGGCCACGGTGGCATCGTTGCCGAACACGCGCGTGGCGACCATCGTCATCGCCTCGGACTGGGTGGGGTTCACCTTGCCGGGCATGATGGAGCTGCCGGGCTCGTTCTCGGGAATGACGATCTCGCCGATGCCATTGCGGGGCCCGCTGGCGAGCCAGCGCACGTCGTTCGCCATCTTCATCAGCGCGCCCGCCAGGGTCCGCAGGGCCGCGCTGGTCTGCACCAGGGCGTCGTGCGCACTCAGGGCCGCGAACTTGTTCTCCGCGCTGCGGAACGCGAAGCCGGTCTCCTCGGCGTACTTCTTCGCGGCCAGATCACCGAACTGCGGGTGCGCGTTCAGGCCGGTGCCCACCGCCGTGCCACCGATCGCCAGCTCCAGCAGGCCCTCACCCGCGTGCCGCACCTGCTCAAGCGCGTAATCCAGCTGCGCGACCCAGCCGCCGATCTCCTGACCCAGCGTGATCGGCGTGGCGTCCTGCAGGTGCGTGCGCCCCACCTTCACCAGCCCCGCGTGCTCCTGCGCCTTGGCGTGCAGGGTGTCGCGCAGCTTGCCGACGCTGCCGTACAGACGCTCGTTCAGTTCCAGCACCACCGCGATGTGCATCGCCGTCGGGAAGGTGTCGTTGCTGCTCTGGCCACGGTTCACGTGATCGTTCGGGTGCACCGGCTTCTTGCTGCCCAGCTCGCCGCCCGCGATCTCGATGGCGCGGTTGCTGATGACCTCGTTCGCGTTCATGTTGCTCTGCGTGCCCGACCCGGTCTGGAACACCACCAGCGGGAAGTGCTCGTCGAGCGTCCCGGCGATCACCTCGTCCGCCGCCTGCACGATCAGGTCCGCCACGTCACGCGGCAGTTCACCCAGGTCCGCGTTCGCCTGCGCCGCGCCCTTCTTCAGGATCCCCAGCGCGCGGATCACGGGGCGGCCCCACACGAACGTGTCGCGCCCGATCGGGAAGTTATGGATGCTGCGCTCGGTCTGCGCGCCCCAGTAACGGCTGGCATCCACGTCCAGGGTGCCCATCGTGTCCGACTCTTTGCGGTAGGTCGTCATACAGCGGCAAGTCTAAACGCCGCCGGGTGTCACACGTCCGGGAACGCCGGGAGCGCCGCTGTCCGCTCCACCCGCCCCCGCCACCCGTCCCGGCCCGCGTGCTTCGCAGCGTACAGGTACTCGTCCGCGCGGGCCACCAGCGTCGGCAGCGTATCCCCGGGGCGCGCCAGCGTCAGCCCCGCGCTGATCGTCACCACCCCCACCCCCGCCACCGACTGCGTGCGGAACGCGGCGCACACCGCCTCCGCCCGCGCCGCCGCGCCCGGCCCGTCCAGACCCGGCAGGGTCATCAGGAACTCCTCGCCGCCCCAGCGCCCCACCCGGCCCCCCGGCGGCAACTGCGCCTCCAGCACCCGCGCCGCCCACGCCAGCACCTCGTCCCCCACCTGATGCCCGAACTCGTCGTTCACCCGCTTGAAGTAATCCAGGTCCAGCAGCATCGCCGCGCCGCCCGACCCGATCAGCGCCTCCACCGCCGGGTACATGCCCCGCCGGTTCGGCAGGTTCGTGAGCAGATCCGTGTGCGCCAGCTGCTCCATGACCCGCACCTCGCTGCGCTGCGACTCGAACTGCCCCCGGTACCACGACAGCGCATGCACGAACAGCAGCACGATCCCCACCGTCAGCTGCAGCCGCGGCAGATCCGGCGACACCGCCCCGTCCCGCAACGCCACCCCCACCCACGGCACCCCAGCACTGAACACGAACAGCGCCGCGCTGTACCCGGCCGCCACCCGGTTCGGGAAGATCAGGTACCCCAGCATGACGTTCACCACCACCGACCAGTACAGCAGGTCCGTGCCGCCCGCCGGTTCCGTCCGCTGCACCTCCTCCAGCAGCGCCTGCGCGAACACCTGCACGTTCACCGTGAAGAACATCAGCCGCTCCGGCACGTCCAGCGGCCCGCCCCGCAGCAGCCACCCCAGGCTGACCAGCGCCGGAATCATCGTGACCGGCAGCACCACCTGCACGTACAGGTTCACGCCCCCCGCGCGGTACGCCAGGAGATTCAGGAACAGCACCACTACCATTCCCAGCGCGATCGCCAGGAGGTACAGCGTCCGCCGCAGATCCTCCGGGGCCCGCCACGTGGACGGCCCGCCAGCGCGGCGCGAGGACGGCGACATGAACCAGCCTACCGCGCCGCCCCCACCCCGGCGCACCCCCAGTCCGGGGCGCCGCTCACCTGAGGCAACAGCTGACCGGCAGGCCAGCTACCCTGACTGGACCCGCCCGGCCACACACCCAGCCGGGCCCAGGCCGGACAGCCACGGGCCAGCCGGACACAGGCCGGACAGCCACGGGCCGGAACACCGCCCAGCCGCACCCAAGGAGACCCCATGAACCCACGCCTCATCCTCGCCACCCTGCTCCTCACCCTGCCCGTCACCCCCACCGCCCACGCCCAGAGCGACAGCGCCGCCATCGCCGCCGCCAGGAAAGCCATCCAGGCCCAGCTGAAACAGAGCACCACCTACTACCTCGGCAAGGGCTACAGGACCGTCAACGCCGACATGCTCGACGTCAACGCCCTCGACGAAGGCGACACCGACAGCGAACTCGTCTACACCCTCACCGCCGGACGCGAATACCTCATCTACGGCGTGTGCGACGACGACTGCAGCGACCTCGACATCAACGTCTACGACGCCAAAGGCAACCTCGTCGCCACCGACGAGGAAGACGACGACGTCCCCGCCGTCACCGTGAAAGTCACCAAAACCGCCGACTACACTATTGAGGTCGCCATGGCCGCCTGCGACAACGATCCCTGCTCCTACGCCGTCGACGTCCTCCAGAAAAAGTAAACCAGACAGCTGGCAGCGGCACTCCGGTTCGCTACTGGAGTGCCGTTCTACACTGCTGTTGATGAAGCAGTACCTCGACCTGATGCGCCACGTGCTGGAGCACGGCACCGACAAGACCGACCGGACCGGCACCGGCACCCGCTCGGTATTCGGCGCGCAGATGCGCTTCGACCTCCGGGGCGGCTTCCCCCTGGTCACCACCAAGAAAGTCCACCTGAAAAGCGTCATCTACGAACTCCTGTGGTTCCTGCGCGGCGAGAGCAACGTCCGCTGGCTTCAGGAACGCGGCGTGAGCATCTGGGACGAATGGGCCGCCCCGGACGGCGAACTCGGCCCCGTGTACGGCGTGCAGTGGCGCAGCTGGCCCACCCTGGACGGGGGCCATATCGACCAGATCGCGCAGGTCATCGAGCAGATCAAACGCACCCCGGACAGCCGCCGCCTGATCGTGAACGCCTGGAACGTCGCCCAGATTGATGACATGGCCCTGCCGCCCTGCCACACCATGTTCCAGTTCTACGTCGCCGACGGACGGCTCAGCTGCCAGCTTTATCAGAGATCGGTCGATTGCGGCCTGGGTCTGCCGTTCAATATTGCCTCGTACGCCCTGCTGACCTTGATGGTCGCGCAGGTCACGGGCCTTGAACCCGGTGAGTTCATTCATACGTCCGGGGACGCTCACATCTACCTGAATCACCTTGATCAGGTGAAAGAACAGCTGACGCGCGAGCCGCACCCCCTCCCCGTGATGCACCTGAATCCAGAGGTCAAGGACATTTTCGATTTCAAATACGAAGATTTCCGACTTGAAGGGTACAAGGCGCATCCTCATATCAAGATGGCCGTTTCCGTCTGACGTGAGTGGGGAGGGCGACGTGAGCGGAGGAATCTACGAAATTCGCCACCGTGAGAGCGGCCGGTATTACGTGGGGCGCACCGAGTGCTTCCGGAGTCGTTTTCGCCAGCACCGCTCTGATCTGCGGTGCGGGCGGCACCACTGCGTCTTTCTTCAGCGGGCGTGGAACAAGTACGGCGCGCAGGCGTTCTCGTTCCACATCGTGACGGTATGCAGTCTCAGTGAAGCGGTTGACATCGAGACGGGGCGACTGGCGCAGGACGATCCACTGAGGTACAACGTCAGCCGGATGTCCAGCGGTGGGGACCTGTTACGGCACCATCCGGATCGGGAGGCGATCCTGACCCGCCGCAGGGCCTCCTCGGCGCGCTTCATGCGGAGCCTGAGTGCGCAGGAGCGGATTCGTCTCTATGGCTGCCCCGGTGAGAAGAACGGCATGTATGGCCGAACCCACAGTGAGGAGAGTCGGCGGAAAATGTCCGAGACGTCGCGCCTGACGGTGAAGAGGGGCAGGGACAGTCCGAATTACGGTCTGAAACGGTCCCCCGAGACTCGGGCTCGACTGTCGGAACTCGCCTCGGCCCGAACGGGCGAACGCAATCCATTCCACGGCCGCACCCACAGTGCAGCAACGAAGGAGAAACTGGCGATGGCCAACAGAGGACGAACACCGACGAATTCCCGTCCCGTTCAGGTGGAGGCCCGGCGGTTCCCCTCGGTCACCGCGGCGGCCCGGCACCTCGGGGTCACGCCTGCTCTGGTGATCTACCGGATCAAATCGCCGAAGTACGCGTACGCTTACGCCCTGCCGCAGCAGGATCACCGGGAGACCCTGTGACCCGTCCGTCCTTCGATGAGCTGGGGCTGGCGACGGCGCGGCTGTGGGCGTCGCGGAGTGCGGACAGCAAGGTGCGGGTGGGGGCGTGCATTCTGGACCGTCATCACCGGGTGGTGGGGGTGGGGTACAACGGGCGCGCGGCGGGCGAGCCGAACGAACGCGAGAGTCTGTCGCAGGGGCACAGTGGGTTCATTCATGCGGAGGTGAACGCGCTGCTGGCCGCGAACTGGAACGGGGAGGGGCACACGCTGTACGTGACGCATGAGCCGTGCGCGGCGTGCGCGCGCCTGATCGTGAATTCGCGGCGGGTGGGGCGCGTGATCTTCGAGACGGCGTACCGGGAGACGAACCGGGTGGAGTCGGGTCTGCCGAGCGGGGAGCGGATCCTGCGGGACGCGGGGATCGAGGTGCGGCATGTCCCGGCCCCCTGAACTGGGCGAGGCTGAGCGGGTAGGCCCGGAACTGGTCGGCATCGTCGCGGTGACCGAGAACGGCGTGATCGGGCGGGATGGGGGGATGCCGTGGCACCTCCCGGCGGATCTGGCGCACTTCCGGTCGCACAGTCGCGGGAAGCCGAACGTCATGGGTCGCAAGGTGTGGGATTCGCTGGGGGGGCGGCCGTTGCCGGGCCGGGCGAACATCGTCCTGACCCGCAATGCGGCGTTCAGCGCGCCGGGCGCGCAGGTAGCGCACTCGCCGCTCGACGCCCTGGCGCTGGCCGGGGACGTGCCGGAGGTGGCGATCATCGGCGGGGCCGAGGTGTACGCCCTGTACCTCCCGCAGTTGAAGCGGGTGGAACTCACGCTGATTCACGCGCAGCTGGACGGGGATACGGTCATGCCGGACCTGGGGGACGGGTGGGTCGTCACGCAGGAGACGACGCGGGCGGCGGACAACGCGAACGTGTTCGACCTGACGTTCCGCACGCTGACCCGCCGCCCCTGATCGGCTCACCGTGCCTTGCCCGCAGACTCGGGCGGGGCGGGGCTGGCAGAATGCCGCTCATGAGTCTGGTGGATGTCGCCATCGTCGGAGCGGGCCCGGTGGGTCTCGCCGCCGCCATCGCCTGCAAGCGTGCAGGCCTGAGTTACGTGGTGCTGGAAAAGGGCTGCGTCGTGAACGCGATCTTCGAGTACCCCACGTACATGTCGTTCTTCACGACCGCGCCGGAACTGGAGATCGGGAATCACCCCATGGTGACCGGGCACGACAAGCCGGACCGCCGTGACGCGCTGATGTACTACCGACTGGTCGCGCAGCGCGAAGCCCTGAACGTCGAGCAGTACACCGAGGTGACGCGCGTGCACGCCGCCCCGGCGGGCTTCACGCTGGAGGTCGAGAAGCGTGACGGCACGCCCGGCGTGGTGGAGGCGCGGCGCGTGGTGGTCGCCACCGGGTACTACGACAACCCCCTGGCGCTGGGCATCGCCGGTGAGGACGGCGAGAACGTCAGCCACTACTACACCGAGGCGCACCCGTTCATGGGCCTGAACGTCACCGTGATCGGCGCCGGGAACAGCGCCGCCGACGCCGCGCTGGACCTGTGGCGCAGCGGCGTTAACGTCACCATGGTCGTCCGCGCGCCCGAACTGAAGAGCACCATCAAGTACTGGGTGCGCCCCGATCTGGAAAACCGCATCAAGGAAGGCAGCATCGCCGCGCACTTCAGTTCCCGCGTGGTCGAGATCCACCCCGAGCACGTCGTCGTGCAGCGCGAGGACGGCACCACCTGGGAGCTGCCGACCGACTTCACGTTCGCGCTGACCGGGTACCGTCCCGACCTCTCCTTCCTGGACGGCCTGAGTCTGGCCACGCAGCCGGACGAGTGCCTGGTGCTGGACGAGCACTACCAGAGCAGCGTCCCGGGCCTGTTCGTGGTGGGCAGCGCAGGCTTCGCCGGGCGCACGAATCAGGTGTTCATCGAGAACGGCCGCTTCCACGCCGATCACGCCGTCGCGGAGATCGCGCGGCAGCTGGCCGAGCGGGGCTTGCAGCCCGCGTAAAGGAAGGCGTTGGGGCCGCCCGGTGCAGACCGCCGGGCGGCCCGTTTCATGGATGTTCTTTTCATGGAGCGGGCCGGGGCGCGTGGAATACTCGCGGCATGACCCCCGCCTCTCGGCGCGCCCTGACCCTGGGTGCCCTGCTGCTCAGTGGCTCCATCGTGACCGCTGCCCTGGCCCAGACGGGCACGGACCCCTCCCCTCCCCCACCGGCGCAGACCATCCCCGCGATTCCGCCCACGCCGCCCGCCCCGCAGCCCACGCCAACTCCGGAGCCCCAGCCCACCCCAGCACCTCAGCCGACCCCGGAACCCACGCCCGCCCCGGCGCCTGAACCCAGCCCGGTCCCGACCCCGGCTCCTCAGCCCGTGCCGCCACCCCCCACGCCCCAGGTCACCCCGGCTCCGGCGAAGATCACGGCCCCGTTGCTGATCACCGTGGAGGCCCAGTGGCCCGCGCTGGTGAACGGCAAGAAGACGACCGTGCCCTTCAGCCGCACCCTGACCATTCCCGGCAAGCGCGTGGAGGTCATCCGGGCGCGCGGCGTCATCACCGAGAGCCTCGATCAGGAACTCACTGCCTTTCTGAAGGCCCTGCCTACCACCGCGCAGGACGCCCGCTTCGAGCAGCTGTGGGACGGCTGGGCGGTCGTGCAGCGCAATGGGCTGAAGGTGGACGTCGCGAAGGCCCGCGCGAACCTGCTGGCCGCCATCAAGGATCCCAAGGGAATCAAAGTGACCATCCCCGTGACGGGGCAGGTCGCGCCGAAACGCACCCTGGAGTACTTCGCGTCCCGCGGCATCACCGCGCACCTGGGCACCGGGCAGACGAACTACTACGGCAGCAGCGCCGCCCGCGTCACGAACATCCACGTGGGCACCCGCCGCTTCCAGGACCGCCTGCTGGACGGGAAGACCGTGTCGTTCAACCAGATGGTCGGCCCCATCACCACCGGGACGGGCTTCGTGACCGGGCTGGTCATCGCGGGGGAACGCACCGCGAACGGCGTGGGCGGCGGCATCTGTCAGGTCAGCACGACCGTGTTCCGCGCGCTGTACGCGGCGGGTCTGCCCATCCTGCAACGCCAGAACCACTCGTATCAGGTGCACTACTACGACCCGCAGGGCCTCGACGCGACCATCTACCAGCCCAGCCTGGACCTGAAGTTCGCCAACGACACCGGCGGCTCCCTGTGGTTCCAGAGCGACTGGGACGACGAGTCCTCCACCCTGACCGTGAACGTGTTCGGCAAGGCTCGCGACTTCACCGTCGAGATCGGTGCGCCCCGCACCCTGAGCAGCACGCCCTCCCCCGCCGACCGGTTGATTCCCGACGCCACGCTGGCCAGGGGGCAGCGCAAGCAGGTGGACTGGGCGGCACCCGGCGCGGTGATCGAGGTCACCCGCAAATTCATGCGCGACGGGAAGGCGTTCAAGCAGGACACCCTGAAGAGCACCTACCGGCCCTGGCCGAACATCTACCTCGTCGGCACCCGCTGACCGCGTGACACACAGAGGCGGCCCCGGTGACTGGGGCCGCCTCTCGCCTGTTGTGGTCGCCTGCTCCGTTATTCCTCGGCGGCGTAGCCCAGGATCTCCAGAATCCGGTCGAGTTCCTCACGGGACGCGTAGTTCAGTTCCACGCGGCCCTTGTCCTCGCCCGTGATGCGTACGCGGGTGCCGGTGCGGCGGCTCAGGTCGAGTTCCACCTGCCGGAACGCGCGCGGCGGGTTCACCTTGATCGGCGTGGGCTCGCGCTTCTCGCGTTTCAGGGCCTCGGCCTCACGGACGCTGAGGCTGCGGGCCGTGATCTGCTCCAGCGCCCAGGCGCGGTCCGTGTCGGGCTGCGCGAGGATCGCGCGGGCGTGCCCGGCGCTGATCTGCCCGTCGTCCAGCGCCCGCAGTGCCGGGGCGGGCAGCGTCAGCAGGCGCAGGGCGTTCGACACGGCGCTGCGGCTCTTCCCGACCGCCTGCGCCACGCCCTCCTGATTCAGGCCCTGCTCCATGAGCGCCTGGTACGCGCGGGCCTCTTCCAGCGCGCCCAGGTCCTCGCGCTGCAGGTTCTCCACGATCGCGATCTCCAGCGCCTCGCGGTCCCCGAGGTCCCGGATGATCACCGGCAGTTCGGTCAGTCCGGCGAGCTGACTGGCGCGCCAGCGGCGTTCCCCGGCGACGATCTCGAAGTGGTCGTCCCGCGGGCGGACCAGCAGCGGTTGCAGGACGCCCTTGTCGCGGATGCTCTGCGCGAGTTCCGCCAGGGACTCCGGCGTGAACACCTGACGCGGCTGATACGCGGCCTGCACGATCTTCTCGACCTTCAGGGACTGCACCTGCGCGCCCGGCGCACTCTCGGCGGGTTTGCCGAGCAGGGCGTCCAGGCCGCGGCCCAGGCTAGATTTTTTCGACACGCTGCATCACCTCCTCGCTCAGGCGCTTGTACGCCGCCGCGCCCGCCGAGAGGGGCGCGAACGCGTTGATGGGCTTGGCGAAACTGGGCGCCTCGGACAGGCGCACGTTGCGCGGCACGACCGACCAGAACACCAGCTCCCCGAAATGCTGCCGGACCATGCTCTCGACGTCCTGCGAGAGGTTCGTGCGCCCGTCGAACATCGTCAGCACGACGCCCAGCACCTTCAGGCGGGGGTTCAGGCCGCCCTGCACGCGCTCGACGGTCTCCATCAGGCCCGCCAGACCCTCCAGGGCGTAGTACTCGGCCTGCAGGGGAATCAGCAGCGCGTCGGCGGCGGCCAGTACGTTCACGGTCAGCGGCCCCAGGCTGGGCGGCGCGTCGATCAGCACCACGTCGTACCCGCTGATGGACGCCAGCAGACGCGTCAGGGCGTCCGGGTCCTCCGCGAGCTCCACGCCCGCCCCCGCAAGGTCCGGCGTGGCGGGCAGCAGGAAGAGGTTCGCCTGCACCGTCTCCACGGTGTACTCGGCCGCGCGGGCCGGTTCGCCCAGCGCCTCGTATAGGCCCTGCGTGGCGCCGCGCTGCCCAAGCCCGCTCGTGGCGTTCGCCTGCGGGTCCATGTCCAGCAGCAGCACGCGCTTGCCGCCCGCCGCGAGGTACGCGCCGAGGTTGACGGCGGTGGTGGTCTTGCCCACCCCGCCCTTCTGATTGACGACGCCCAGGACCTTCATCGCGGTCCCCGCGTGTGTTCGTGTCGCATGCCGTTCACCGTGCCGTCCAGAATAGCGGCTGCTGGTTGGGAACACCCTCGCGTCTGGGGTACTTCTTCGGGGTGGGTCCGACCTTCTCGATCACGACCAGGGTGCGCGCGTCGCCCAGCACCGGCAGGGTGAAGGCATCCACCTCGGTCACGCGGCCCCCGACCTCGCCCGCCGCGCGGCGACCGGCGTGCAGTTCCTCCTCGCTGATCGGCCCCTTCTGCGCCACGAGCAGTCCGCCGGGTTTCAGCAGCGGCAGGCCCAGTTCCGCCAGGATCGGCAGGGCCGCCACCGCGCGGCACACCACCCGGTCGTACGTCTCGCGGTGGTCCGGGTCGCGCCCCAGCGTCTCGGCGCGGCCCACCAGCGGCGTGACGCCCGTGAGGTTCAGCGCCTCGGCGGCCGAGCGCACGAAGTCGATCTTCTTGCGGATCGAGTCGAGCGGCGTGAAGGCCACCTCCGGGCGCACGATCGCCAGCGGCAGCGTCGGGAAGCCCGCCCCGGTCCCGATGTCCAGCACGCGCAGGCCCGAGCCGTCCAGGTGCCCACCGCGCAGGCAGCTCAGGGAATCCACGAAATGCTTCAGGACGATGTCCGATTCCGTCTTCAGCGCCGTGAGGTTCACGCGGCTGTTCGCCTCGACGAGCAGGGCCAGCAACTGCTCGAACCGCGGCAGTTGCTCCTCGACGTTCAGCCCGAGTTCCGCCGCACCCTGATCGAGGAGCGCTTGTCCTTCTGGCGTCACAGGCCGTACCTGACTTTCATATCCTGATACCTCTCGTAGACGTGTTCATCGATGTCCTCCAGCGGCAGCCGGTCCAGCAGGGGCAGCAGCGTCTCGCGCAGCACCTCGCCGCGCGCCATCCACTGAAAATAGCGCCTGCCGCCGTGGTTGTACGGTCCGTACAGCTTCGAGCCGGGGCACAGGCGCAGCAGCGTCTCGAAGAGTTTCTGGTGGCGGGTGTGCATTCGCAGCGTGATCTGCGGCTGCTTGCCGTCCCCGCCGAAGTGCCCCTCGCCGATCAGAATGCCCAGCAGCAGGCCGTCCTCGAAGGGGGTGTTGGTGGTGTTCACTGCTCCAGTCATCAAGCCTCCGTTGTTTCACCGTCAAGTTTCCCGTGAAACGCAGGTGCGGTCAAGCGACGAAACGATCGGAGGGTGATCTTCCCTGCGATCCGTCTTGTTTCACCGTCAGGTTTCCCGTGAAACGTCCCCACCCCGCTGCTTCAGGTGCACCAGCAGCGCGCTGATATCCGCGTGTCGCACGCCGGAAATCCGGCTGGCCTGCTCCACGGTCCGGGGCTGGGCGCGGCCCAGTTTCTCGCGCGCCTCGTTCGACAGCGCCGCGATCCCGCCGAAATCCACACCCTCCAGGCTCAGGCCGCGCGAGCGGTCCTCGGCGCGCAGCTGCACCTCGGCCCGGCGGATGTACCCGGCGTACTTCACGCGGATCTCCACCGCCTCGCGCTCGGCGGGCGACAGCCCGGGCAGGGTCACGCCCAGCGCCTCCACGTCCGGCAGGCTGAACTCCGGGCGGCGCAGCCACGCGTCCCCGGTCTGCCCCTGCGCCCGCTGCGCCTCCAGCGCCGCGATCCCGCCCTGCACCCGCGCGTACTTCGCCTGCACCCGCGCCAGTTCCGCATCGTCCACCAGCCCCAGCGCGTGCCCGATGGGGGTCATGCGCTCGTCGGCGTTGTCCTGACGCACCAGCAGGCGGTGCTCCACGCGGCTGGTCATCATGCGGTACGGCTCGTTGCTGCCCTTGAACACCAGCTCGTCCAGCAGCACGCCGATGTACCCGGTCTCGCGCCCGATGAGGGCCTCCTGCTCACCCAGCGCGCGGCGGGCCGCGGCCGTCCCGGCGATCAGGCCCTGAGCGGCCGCCTCCTCGTAGCCGCTCGTGCCGTTGATCTGCCCGGCGGTGAACACGCCCGGCATCAGTTTCGATTCGAGGTTCAGGGACAGTTCCAGCGAGTCCACCACGTCGTACTCCACGGCGTACGCGTAGCGCTGGATGACCGCCTGCTCGAAGCCCGGCAGCGACCGTACCAGCGCGTCCTGCAGGTGCGGCGGCAGCGACGAGCTGAAGCCCTGCAGGTACACCTCGCTGGTCTGCACGCCGTCCGGCTCCACGAACAGCAGGTGCCGGTCGTGATGCGCGAACCGCACGACCTTGTCCTCGATGCTGGGGCAGTAGCGCGGCCCCAGGCCCTCGATATCCCCGGAGTACATCGGGGATTCGTGCAGGTTCTCGTTGATCAGACGGTGCGTCTCAGACGTCGTGTGCGTCTGCCACGTGGGGGACTCGGCGGCGCGCGGGCCGGGCGTGCCGGTGAACCCACGCGGGTCCGGATCGGCCGGGATCTCCAGCAGTTCGGCGAAGTTCACCGCGTCGGCCCGCACGCGCGGCGGCGTGCCGGTCTTGTAGCGCTTCAGGACGTGCCCGGCGCGCGCCAGCGGCGCGGACAGGAAGCGCGCGGGCGGCTCGCCCTGGCGGCCCTCGGCGCGGGACTGCCGCCCGTACCACGTCACGCCGCGCATGAACGTCCCCGCCGCCACCACGACGCTGCGGGCCGCCAGCCGTCGCCCGTCGGTCGTGACGACCAGCCAGCCGCCCCTCCCGTCACTTTCCAGATCGGCGGCCTCGCCACGCAGGATGTCGATGTTCGGATGCCCGAAGATCACGTCCTGGGCGCGCTCGGCGTACGCGTCGCGTTCGTTCTGCACGCGCAGGGACTGCACGGCCGGGCCCTTGCTGGCGTTCAGCGTGCGGGTGTGGATCGCGGTCTCGTCGGCCAGTCGGCCCATCAGGCCGCCCAGGGCCTGCAGCTCGAACACCAGCTGGCTCTTGCCGGGGCCGCCCACCGCCGGGTTGCAGGGCATGCGGCCCACGGTAGCGGGGTTGCCGATCAGCAGGGCCACGCGGGAGAACTTCGCGGCGGCCCACGCCGCTTCCAGTCCCGCGTGCCCACCACCTATGACCAAGACATTCCAGCCGCTCATCAGCCCACCAGTGTACCCGCCCCGAGAATGGGAAACGGTGATCCCGTGCGGTGTGGTGTGCCGCCTGATGGGGGTGACCGGCCCAGCCGATCAGGGCCGTTGAGCCGCGCTGACCGCCCGCCTACCATGGGGGGTATGAACTTCGAGCAGCTGCGCGCCGACCTGATCGGGACCGACACCGTGATCCGCACGCCCTTCGGGGAGCGGCGCGTCACGTACGCCGATTACGTCGCGTCGGGCCGCGCGCTGCGCAGCGTCGAGGACCGCGTCGCGACCCTGGCGCTGCCGCTGTACGCGAACACCCACACCGAGGACAGCGCGACCGGCGCGCACTCCACGCACCTGACCCATCAGGCGGCCGAGTACGTCAAGGGGCAGCTGGGCGGCGATCAGACCTGCAAGCTGGTGTTCTGCGGGTCCGGCAGCACGGCGGCCGTGCGGCGCATGCAGGACATCCTGGGCCTGACGGTGGGCGCCCACCACCGCGCCGCGATCCTGGCGGGCATGGCGGTGGGGGAGAGGCCGGTCGTGTTCGTCGGCCCGTACGAGCATCACAGCAACGAGATCAGCTGGCGCGAGACGCTGGCCGAGGTCGTGGAGATCCCCCTGTGCGAACGCGGGAACCTGGATCTGGACGCCCTGGTCGCCGCGCTGAAGGACCCGCGCTACGCGGGGCGGCCCAAGATCGGGTCGTTCAGCGCCGCGAGCAACGTGACCGGCCTGCTGACCGATACCCGCTCGGTGGCGCGCATCCTGCATGCGCACGGCGCGTACGCGTTCTTCGACTTCGCCGCCAGTGGGCCGTACGTGACCATCGACATGAAACCGGGCCGTCCCGACGGGTACGACGCGGTGTTCCTCAGCCCGCACAAGTTCGTGGGTGGCCCCGGCACGCCGGGCCTGCTGTGCTTCCGCGAGGACCTGTACCGGCTGGCGGTGCCCAGCACGCCGGGGGGCGGTACGGTGCGCTTCGTGAACCGCGAGCGGCAGGTGTACGTGGAGGACATCGAGGCCCGCGAGGACGCCGGGACGCCCGCGATCCTCGGGAAGATCCGCACGGCGCTGGCCTTCCGCGTCAAGGCCGAGCTGGGCGCCGCGCAGATCACGGCGCGGGAGCACGAACTGTTCGCCCGCGCCCTGACCCGCCTGGGCGCGAATGCCCAGATCAGACTGCTGGGGAACCTGGAGGCGCCCCGGCTGGCCTTCCTGTCGTTCCTGACCTTCACGCCCGGCGGGCGGCAGCTGCACCCCCGGCTGGTCGTGCGGCTGCTGAACGACCTGTTCGGCATCCAGGCGCGTGGCGGCTGCGCCTGCGCCGGACCGTACGGGCACGTGCTGCTGAACGTGGATGACCAGACCAGCGAGCGGTACCTGCAGTGCGCGCTCAATCACGTGGACGGCGTGAAGCCCGGCTGGACGAGGCTCAACTTGGCCCCGTGGGCCACCGACGAGGAGGTGGAGTTCCTGCTGGACGCCATCGAGTTCGTCGCGGAGTTCGGCGAGCGCTTTGTGGCGCTGTACGCCTTCGACTGGGAGTCCGGCGCGTGGACGCACCCGGCGGACGCCGCCCCGATGGAGCTGTTCGGGGACGCGCGGCCCCGGACGGCGGCGGGCGCGGTCCCGTACGCCAGCTACCTGCGCGAGGCGCGCGCCCTGGCGGCAGACCTGAGTCCGGCAGGGGAGGGGAGGGCGGTGCCGCCGCACGTGCCGGAGGATCTGGTGTTCTTCGCCCACTGATCCGGAGTGGCGGTTCTGGCTCCCTGGCGTCCGGCTGGTCTGGACGCCAGGGAGCTTCTGTGAGGAGGCCGCAGGGCTGGAACCGGTTCGCCTTCCGGGGCAGGATTCGCGCCTCATGGACAAAGCGTCTAAAATGCCTAACGAGCGTTTGCTAGACAGATGAACTTCCGGACGTGCCCAGGCCCCAGCGGCGGCGGCGCGCACCCGGTCAGGAGGCCCCAGCCCATGATTCAACCCTTCACCCCCGAACCCATCCGCTTCGTCGCGGAAGACGGGACGCCGGTGCAGCCCCTCCCGGAGCGCTACACGCCCGAGGTGCTGCGCGACCTGCACCGCCTGATGCTCCAGGCGCGCGAATTCGACCGCAAGCTCATCACGCTGCTCCGGCAGGGCCGCACCACCTTCTACGCGCAGTCCAGCGGTATGGAGGCCACCCAGGTGGGCCTCGCCCGCTCGATCCGCGTCGGGCACGACTGGGTCTGGCCGTACTACCGCGACCACACCCTGGGCCTCGCGATGGGTGTGCCCATGGCGGAACTGATCAGCCAGTGCCTGGGCACGAACAGCGACTCCTGCCGGGGCCGCCAGATGCCGCACCACTTCGCCGCGCAGCGCCAGAACTTCGTGTCCATCAGTTCCTCCATCGCGTCGCAGGTGCCGCCCGCCGCCGGGAACGCCATGGCGCAGAAGTACCTCGGCGTGGACGAGATCACCGTCTGCACCTTCGGGGACGGCGCCACGAGTGAAGGCGACTGGCACGCCGGGATGAACATGGCGGGCGCCGCGCAGGCCCCCGCGCTATTCGTCTGCGAGAACAACCAGTGGGCAATCAGCACCAGCATCCGCGAGCAGACCGCCAGCGAGACCATCCACATCAAGGCGAAAGCGTACGGCATGCCCGGCTACTACGTGGACGGCAACGACATCATCGCCGTCATGGAAGTCTGCTCATTTGCCGCCGAGCAGGTCCGCAGCGGTCAGGGCCCCGCCCTGGTCGAGTGCCTCACCTACCGCGTGGGCTCGCACAGCAACGCGGACGCGGACGCCGAGAAGCACTACCGCACCCGCGAGGAAGTCGACGCGTGGCTGGCCCGTGACCCCATCACCCGCCTGGAGAACCTCCTGGCGCACCTGGGGCACCCCGTGACCGCCGAGGAACGCGCCGCGCTGATCGCGCAGACGCACCGCGAGGTGGACGAGCAGGTGCTCGCCGCCGAGGCGACCGGGCAGCCCGACTGGCGCATCATGTTCGAGGACGTGTACGCCGACCTGCCCGACCACCTGCGCCAGCAGGAAGCCTTCCTGCGCGCCGAGCAGACCGGAGGCCGCGCATGACCGCCACCCAGACCCGCCCGGAGGCTGCCCCCATGACGACCGGCCGCACCATCAACCTCATCCAGGCCGTCACCGAGGCCATCGCCGAGGAGATGGAACGCGACCAACGGGTCGTGCTGTTCGGCGAGGACGTCGGCGCGCGCGGCGGCGTGTTCATGGCCACCGCCGGCCTGCAGGAACGCTTCGGCAAGCACCGCGTCTTCGACACGCCGCTGAGCGAGGCCAGTATTGTCGGCGCCGCCGTCGGCATGGCCGTGCGCGGCCTGCGCCCCATCGCGGAAATCCAGTTCGCGGACTACATGGGCCCCGGCTTCGACCAGATCATCTCGCAGGCCGCCAAGATCCGCTACCGGTCGGCGGGGCAGTTCACGGCGCCCATGGTCATCCGCACGCCCTCGGGCGGCGGCGTGAAGGGCGGGCACCACCACAGCCAGAGCCCTGAGAGCTACTACACCCACACCCCGGGCCTGAAGGTCGTCATGCCCAGCACCCCCTACGACGCCAAGGGCCTGCTGAAGGCCGCGCTGCGCGGCGAGGACCCGGTCATCTACTTCGAACCCAAACGCCTCTACCGCGCCGCCAAGGGCGAGGTGCCCGACCACGACTATGTCGTGAAACTGGGCGAGGCCGCCGTGCGCCGCGAGGGCAGCGACCTGAGCCTCATCGGTTACGGCGGCGTGATGCCCGACCTGGAGAAGGCCGCCGACGCCCTGGCCGCCGAGGGCGTCAGCGTCGAGGTCATCGACCTGCGTTCCCTGGTGCCCTGGGACCGCGACCGCGTCCTGACCAGCGTCCAGAAGACCGGCCGGGCCGTCCTCGTCAGCGAGGCGCCGCGCATCAGCAACTTCATGGGCGAGGTCGCGTACGTCATCCAGGAGCAGGCCTTCGATTATCTGACCGCCCCCGTCGGTCAGGTGGCGGGCTTCGACACGCCGTACCCGTACGTGCAGGACAAGGTGTACCTGCCCGGCGCGAACCGCATCGTGGCCGCCTGCGTCCAGGCCCTCAACTACTGACCCCGTCCCCTGGCCCCTAAGCTGTCTCCATGCGACCTGACCTGCTGCGCCCCCTGCTGGGCACCCTGGGCCTGCTGATCGGCTTCACGCTCTACGCCCTCGCGGGAAAACTCGCCGAACCCTGGCAGAGCGTCGCCATCGGCGGCATGTTCGCCCTGCTGGGCCTGTCGGCCTGGGTGTACGCGCGCGGGGAACGCTGGATCCAGGGGCTGGGCCTGCTGCTGCTCATCTACGGACTGCTGCGCGCCACCGTGCTGCGCTGAACCGACACACCACCGCGTTTCTCCGTTCCGTGGCCGTGAGGAAAGCACTCCCGTCCACTCCACTCCAAACCGCTGTGCATCACGGTTTCTCGCTCCGCTCGGGTCAGGGGCTTTCGGGAACACCGCCCTCAAGACCCCTGACCACCGAAAAACGAGGTTCACCATGAAAGAAGTGCTGCTGCCCGAACTGGCCGAGAGTGTCGTCGAGGGCGAAATCCTGAAGTGGCTGGTGCAGGAGGGCGACACCATCGCCCTGGAACAACCCCTGTGCGAGGTCATGACCGACAAGGTCACCGTGGAACTCCCCAGCCCGGTCGCCGGGGTGCTCAGCAAGCGCCTCGCGGGCGAGGGGGACGTGGTGGCCGTGCACGCCGCCATCGCCCTGATCGACGAGACCGGCGGGGCCGCCGCTGCCCCCGCCCCTGCCGCCACTGCACCCGCCCCCGCTGCCGCGCCGCTGAGCACGCAGGCGCAGGAGGAACGCGAGCAGGTGGGCGGCAGCATCGTCGAGGCCGGACACCTCCAGAAGGGGGCGGACGACGATTCCACCAGCCTCTTCAAGGCGTTCTCCAGTGACGAGAAGGTGCAGGTGCAGGGCCTCGGCGCGCGCCAGCCCGCCGCGCCCGCCGCACCCACCCAGCCGACCCGCGCGGACGGCCGCGTGCTGGCCGTGCCCGCCGCGCGGCAGCTGGCGCGTGAACTGAACCTCGACCTGACCCAGGTGCGTGGCAGTGGCCCCAACGGCCGCATCCGCGTGAGCGACGTGCTGGCCCACCAGGGCATCAACCAGGGTCAGGCGGCCCCCATGCATACGGCCCCCGCCCAGACCGCCGCCCCGGCCCAGGCGCCCGCACAGGCGGCCCAGCCCGCCCCCGCCGCGAAGGCCCCCGCTGCGGGCGGGATGCCCGTCGCGCCCGTGCAGTACCGCACGCCCAAGGGCTACGAGCACCTCGAGGACCGCGTGCCGCTGCGGGGCATGCGCCGCGCCATCAGCAACCAGATGCAGGCCAGCCACCTGTACACGGTGCGCACCCTGACCGTGGACGAGGTGAACCTCAGCAAGCTCGTCGAGTTCCGCGCGCGCGTCAAGGACGACGCCGCTGCGGCGGGCGTGAAGCTGTCGTACCTGCCGTTCATCTTCAAGGCCGTCGCGGCAGCGCTGCGGAAGTTCCCCAGCCTGAACACTAGCTTCGACGAGGCCACCCAGGAGATCGTCCAGAAGCGCTATTACAACATCGGCATGGCCGTCGCCACCGACGCGGGCCTGACCGTGCCCGTCCTGAAGGACGTGAACCACAAGAGCGTCTTCGACCTCGCCCGGGAAGTCAGCGACCTCGCCGCGCGCGCCCAGGGCGGCAAACTCCAGGCGGACGAACTGGCGGGCAGCACCTTCAGCGTCACGAACATCGGCTCGATCGGCGCGCTGTTCTCCTTCCCGATCATCAACGTGCCCGACGCCGCCATCCTCGGCATCCACTCCATCCAGAAGCGGCCCATCGTGGACGAATACGACAACATCGTCGTGGCGCACATGATGTACCTCAGCCTGTCCTTCGACCACCGCCTCGTGGACGGCGCGGAAGCCGCGCGCTTCTGCAAGGAGGTCATCCGCCTGCTGGAAAACCCCGATCGGCTGATGCTCGAAGCCATGTAAATCCGGCTTCGAAAGGGGAGGCGGCCAGCCAGTCTGGTCCGCCTCCTCTCGCATGAAGGGCTCCTGAGGCACCTCGCATCTTCCCGCCGGCCGGGACGGCGCAAGCTGAGGGCATGACCGACGAGCAGAAGACCGGGTACGACCCCGCCAACAGCAGCCCCGCCGAGGGCCAGAGCCACGCCATTCCCGACGAGGCAAAGGGCAAGGACCCGAACATCGACCCGGCCGCGAAACCCGAACCTGCCGAGGGTGGCCGGGATGAGGTGGAGAGCGACAGCACGCCCGGCCAGTCCTGAGGCTGTGACCGACCCGACCCCCCTGAACGTGGCCCGCCCGGATGACGAGCGGGCCGCGCTGCTCGTGTGGATGCACGGCACCCTGCGGCCCGAGTACGGCGAGCGCCCCCTGACACCCCGCCGGGAGCCGCTGCACGAGCTGATCAGCACGATCCTCTCGCAGCGCACCACGCACGCCGACGAGGAAGCCGCGTACCGTGAACTGCGGACGCTGGGCGACTGGGACGCCATCATCGCCGCGCCCGTGGAGGCCGTGGCGCACGCCATCCGGCGCAGCAACTACCCCGAGAGCAAGGCCCCACGCATCCAGGCGACCCTGGCCGCGCTGCGCGACTCGCCCGGCGGGTACGACCTCGACCACCTGCGCGACCTGCCGGTGAAGGACGCCCTGAAGTTCCTGACCGACCTGCCCGGCGTGGGCATCAAGACCGCCAGTCTGGTGCTGCTGTTCAATTTCGCCCGCCCGGTCTTCCCGGTGGACACACACGTGCACCGCGTCACGACCCGCGTGGGCGCCATCCCGAAGATGGGCGAACAGGCCGCGCACCGCGCCCTCCTGAAACTCCTGCCGCCCGACCCGGCGTTCCTGTACGAACTGCACGTGAACCTGCTGCGCCACGGGCAGCGGGTGTGCTCGTGGTACGACCCGAAGTGCGGCGCGTGCGTGCTGCGCTTCCGCTGCGACGCCCACGCCCAGTACGGGGATGGGGTGCCTGCCTGGAAGGGGTGAGGCGGCGCGCCCTGGCCTGCCGTGTCACGCTGGGGGCATGTGGCGCTGGCTGCTCCCCCTGCTGATCGTCCCGGCGATCCTGTACGCCGTGACCGGTGGGTCGGTGGGTCCCCCGCCGCCGCTGGAGGTGCGCCGCGTGACCCCTGTGACCCTGCCGGAACCCCGTGACCTGCCCGAACTGCTGGCCCGCCTGGACGCCTGGGTGGCGCGTGAGGTTCCCCTGCAACACGCGACCCTGCGCCCCGGCGTGACAGACGCCGCGCTGGACGCCTTCGAGGTGCGGCAGGGCGTGACGCTGCCCCCGGCCCTGCGCGCCCTGTACCGCTGGCATGACGGCGGCGACCTGTTCGGCCTGAAATTCCTGAGCCTGGAGCATCTGGAATTCCAGCGGGTGGCGTGGGCGGAACTCGCCGCCGACCGCATGACCGATCTGGACGAGGTCGTGGTGTCGCACCCGCCCGGCGCGATCCGCCTCCTATATGCCACGGGCGACTGGCTGCCGTTCCTGCACGACGGGGGCGGGAACCACGTGGCGATTGACCTGCATCCTGGCCCAGCTGGGCGGCCAGGGCAGGTGATCACGGTCGGCCCGGACGAGGACGACCGCTACGTGCTGGCGCCCGATCTCGACACCTTCCTGCGCGAGTACCTGCGCCGCCTGGAATCGGGGCGGGTCACGGTGCGCCGCCTGGGCGGGTACGCGACCGAAACCTGGGAGGTGCGCCTGCAGGAGCCGGGCGGGCGTGCCCCGGACACGTACGGGTTGCTGGCCCACCTGTTCCCTGGATTCGGCGCGGCACCCGAGCGCATGGACACCCGCTGGCACTGATGTCACATCAGCTCAGGTGCGCGCGGGCCAGCGCCTCGCCCTCCTGCCGGGCAGCGTGAACGACGGGGCATGTGGGCTGCGGGTGGCCTTCCCGGGGTACACCGACCTGCCGGGTGCCGACCGTGTCGGCCCCGAGGGTCTGGTGGTACGCGCTCAGGAAGGCCAGCAGCGCCGAGGCGGTCTGCTGGTCTTCAGGGTGCATGATCAGCCGCGTTCGCGTTCGCGCAGGATCAGCTGGATGAGGCCCATCAGGACCAGTTCGTCGTCCTGCCCAGCGCGCGGCTGCAACTCCTCGACGGTGAAGCGGCGCGCCATGCAGCTGCGTTTCTTGTGCACGCGGTACGCCGCCTGCCCGCCCGTGTCGGTCACGGTGTACGTGGGGTTCACGAGGTAGTCGAAGCCCATGGCGATGAAGTCCCCGACGAATGGAATGGCGTCCAGCGCGCCCTCGATCAGGCCCAGCCAGGGGTGATCGTCGCGGATGGCGAAGCGGGGTTCGCCGTTCGGGCCGAGCAGGTCGTACCCGGCGGCCCACAGGGTCCGCATGCCCTGCGCCTGGAGGGCGCCGACGGGCGTGCCGTCCATGCGTTCGATCAGGCGTGACGCCTTCCAGTCGAGCGCGCCCGCGAGGAAGCCCTTGGCTTTCATGCGGTGCGTCTGGACCTGTTTCTGCTCGTCGCGGTAGATGCGGACCTCGTCGCGGACGCTGAATTTCTTCTCCTTGACGACCGCGACGAGCTGCCCGCGCGCGTCGGTGACGCGCAGTTCGGTGAAGAGACTGAATTTGAATTCCAGCGTCAGGGGGAAGGCGAGGCTCATGCCCCCGGGTACGGGCCTACTCGCGGGTCGGTTCCCAGACGTCGAGGCGGGTGCCGCGCGCCACGCCCGCCCCCTGCGCCCAGGTGTGCGCGGGCTGCGCCTTGCGCGCCTCGGGCTGCACGGTGCGGATCAGCACGGCGCCCTCCTGCGCGGCAACGGTCAGGCCGCCCTCGCTGACGCCCAGCACCTCGCCCGGCTGGCCGCTGCCCTCCGTGACGCTGAGGCCCGCGAGTTTCAGGCGGGCGCCGCCCAGGAACGCGGTCGTCTGCGGCCACGCCGCCACGCCCCGGGAGCGGTTCACGATCTGCGCGGCGGTGTCGGTCCAGCGGACGAAGCCGTCCTCCTTGACCAGCATGGGCGCGTGCGTGGCGAGTGTCTCGTCCTGCGGGGTGGGGGAGAGGCCGTCCAGGTTCGACAGGGCCTGCACGATCAGCCGCGACGCCTGCACACTCAGGGCGTCCGCCAGGTCGAGGCTGGTCCACTCCGGCGCGATGGACAGCGCCTCCTGCAGCAGCACCGGGCCGGTGTCCATGCCCTCGTCGGTCTGCATGATCGTCGTGCCCGTCACCGCCTCGCCGTTGATCAGCGCCCACTGGATCGGCGCGGAGCCCCGGTACGCGGGCAGCAGGCTGGTGTGCGTGTTCAGGAACCCGTAGCGGGGAATGTTCAGCACGCTGAGGGGCAGGATCTTCCCGTACGCGCAGGTGACCGCCACGTCCGCGCCGGACTCGCGCAGCGTCGACTCGAACGCCGCGTTCCCCCGCAGCTTCTTGGGCTGCGCGAGGGGCAGGCCCAGTTCCGCCGCGCGGGCCGCGACGGGCGGGGGCGTCAGCTTCAGGCCGCGCCCCACCGGCTTGTCCGGCTGCGCCACGACCAGCACCACCTGAAAGTGCTCGCGGATCGCGTCGAGCACCGGCAGCGCGAACGCGGGCGACCCGAAGAACGCCACGCGCGGCCCGCCGCCGGTCAAAGGCCCGCCTTGCGCTGCCGCTCGTGCGCGGCCAGATCGTTCAGGAACGTGCGGGACTTCTGCTGGATCGCCAGCAGCTCCTTGCGGTAGTCCTCGGTCACCTCGGCGGGCAGGCGGTCCAGGAACAGCACGCCGTCCAGGTGATCCGCCTCGTGCTGGAACACCCGCGCCAGGAAATCATCCGCCTCGATCACGCGGGCCACCCCGTCCAGGTCGGTGTAGCTGACCTGCACGGCGCGGGCGCGCGGCACGCCCTCCTCGTAGATGCCGGGAATGCTCAGGCACCCCTCCTGGTACGAGCGGTCCTTCTTCTTGTCGATGACCTTCAGCACCGGGTTCAGCATCACGAAATCACGCAGCACGCGGGACTTCAGCGGCCTGTCCTGGCCCTCGTTCTCCTCCTCGTCGTCCTCGTACTCGACCGCCACGAACAGCCGCACCGGCAGGCCGATCTGCGGCGCGGCCAGCCCCACGCCGTGCGCCTCGAACATCGTCTCCAGCATGGTGTCCGCCACCTGACGCACCGTCTGCGGATCGAAACCCGGCACGGTCAGGGTGTCGGTCGCCTGGAGGGGCTTGGCCTTGCGGCGCAGGACGGGGTCACCGTACAGGCGCAGCGGGTACACGCGGGGGGAGGCAGGGTCGCTCACAATGCTCCTGTTTTACCAGAACGCCCCCAGAAGCGACCCTGCCCTGCCTTCCAGATCCCGCCGGGCGGCGGGTGGGGGGAGTGTGAAGTGCGCCTTAAAGAAACCGGCCCACGGGGGTCAGGCTGAGCTGCTCACATGACCGGACGACCCTCAAGCCCCGTCCTGCCTTCAAGGAGCCCCTCATGCGACCCAACCTGCTGACCCTGACCGCCATCCTGGCCCTGACCGCGCCCCTGCACTTCGCCGCCGCACAGACCGACACCACCCAGACCACCACGACGCAGACGCCCGCCGCGCTCGCCGCCGACGCCCGCGCCCTGGCCGACAAGGCCCGCGCCACTTACCCCAGGGGCAGCGCGAACATCGACCAGACCCTCTGGAAGCAGGCCGCCGCCGCCGCCGAGGCCGCCGTCGCCGCCGCGCCCGGCAACCCCGAGTACCTGAAACTCCGGGCGAACATTTATACCGAGGTCGGCTTCTGGAAACAGGCGGAAACCACCTGGACCGCGTACTTCCAGGCGGCCCCGAACGCCGCGCAGAACACCCCGGAAGCCAAGAGTGCCGCCACGGTCCAGTACAACCTCGGGTACGCCGCGTATACCCGCAACCAACCGGATCAGGCCGCGAAGTTCTTCGACACCTGCCTGACCTTCGACCCCGCCAGCGCCCCCTGCGCCACCTGGGCCGCCCGCACCGCCCTGGAAGCCGGGCAGTACGCGCTGGCCCGCACCCTCTACGACCGCGCGCTGACGCTGAACCCCGGCGACAAGACCCTGGCGTACTTCCGCGCCCTGACCGACAGGGCCGCGCAGTACGGCCCCGCCGCCACCCGCGCCTTCAGCCGCGCGTACGGCGACCTGGACGCCGGACGCAAAGCCCAGGCCCTCGCCGGATTCCAGGAGGCCGCCCGCAGCGCCCCCAACTTCGCCGACGCGCAGCGCGAAGCCGGACGTCTCGCCCTGGACCTGAACAACACCCAGGCCGCGCTGGACGCGTACACGGCCCTGAGCGCCCTGCCCGGCGCGACCGCCAGCGACCGGTACAACCTCGCCCTCGCCCAGGAAGCGCAGACCTACGGCCTCCAGGCCGTCCGCACCTACCGCGCCGCGTACGCCAAGTACGCCGCCGGGAACAAGGCGGCCGCCGAAGAGGGCTTCCAGGCCGCCACCACCCAGAACCCCAGATACGCCAAAGCCTGGGCGTGGCTGGGCCGCACCCGCTACGAACGCAAGGACTACCCCGGCGCGACCGCCGCGTACACCCAGGCCGTCGCCCTGGACCCCACCGACAAGAGCAGCGCCTACTACCTGAAACTCGCCCAGCAGGGCAAGTAACGTCGGAAGGAGGGAGGCCCCTGCGATGAGGGGCCTCTTTCTGATTCAGTCCGGGATGAGGTCGTGGGGGTCGGGCGTCAGGCACGCGGCCCACGCGGCCTCGAATTCCGCGCGGTCCAGGCCCCGGCCGATCACCACGAGTTCGGACGTGCCGTCACCAGCCTCCCAGGCGTCGGCGGTGAACAGGTCCCGCACCGCCTGGAACAGGATGCGCTGCGGGTAGCCGAACAGATCCAGGAACCCCTTGGCGCGCAGCACCTCCGCCGGGCGGGACAGCAGGTAGTCGGTCATGAAGCGCTGCCACGCGTACGGGTCCAGGGGGCGCTCCGCGCGCAGCGTGAAGGACTTCAGGCCCGGCGTGTGCGCCGCGCGGATATCCACGCCGTCCAGCACGCGCGGGTCGAAATCGTCGCGGGCCAGCAGCGCTTCCGCGTCGACCTGCCCCTGCTCCACTCGTTTGATGTCGGCCAGGGGATTCACGCCGCGCAGCACGCCCTGCGCGTGGTCCAGCAGGGCCGGGTCGGCGAGGTCGGTCTTGTTCAGCACGACCACGTTCGCGTACGCCAGTTGCCGCGCCGCCTCCGGATGCTCCCGCAGCGTCTGCAGGGCGTGCCGGGCGTCCACGACCGCCACGAGCGTCGTCACGCGGAACGCCGCGCGCACCGACCGTTCCAGCAGCGTCGTCAGGACCGGCGTCGGGTCCGCCACGCCGGACAGTTCCACGATCACCGCGTCCGGCTTCTGTTCGCGCATGGCGATCGTCACCAGCGCCCGCAGCAGATCATCCCGGCCCGTGCAGCACAGGCACCCGGCCGTCAGTTCCGTCACGTCGTCCTGCAGCCGCTCGATCAGGCTGCCGTCCACGCCCTGCGCGCCGAACTCGTTCACGATCACACCCAGCCGGTGCGGCAGCGACCGGATCAGGTGATTCACCAGCGTCGTCTTCCCGGCCCCCAGAAAGCCGCCCACCACCACCACAGGAATCCGGTCATCCGGCCGCGCACTCGTCATGCCGCGCAGCATACGAGGTGACCGGCGCGGGAAATGGAACGGGGAAGGCGGGACTCCTCACACGGATTCCGTCTGTTTCGTTGACAACCCGGCAGTGCACCGGGTTGCCAACTCCACGCCCGGAATCCGTTTCTCTCCTGCTCGCTCCGCTCGGGTTGGACGGTTTTACAAACCGTTCAACCGGAGTCCGTATCACAGGTGCGGGCTCGCCGGTGGCGTAGCCTCGCCCGTATGCCTGCCCCGAGTCCGTCCGTGTTGCGCCGCCTGTACGGGCTGCTCAGTCCGTACAGGCGCACGGTGACCGTGGGGTTGCTGCTGTTGCTGGGGAGCGTGGCGGCGGAACTGTACCCGCCGCTCGTGTGGATTCGCGTGGTGGATCACGGCATCCCGAACCGCGACTGGACGTTCATCGGGTGGCAACTGGTCCTGCTGGTGGCGGTGTTCGGGGTGCAGCAGGGCCTGTCCGCGTGGCGGGGGCTGCTGCTGGAGCGGGCGGGGCAGGCGTTCACGCGCGACCTGCGCCTGACGCTGTACCGGACGTTGCAGGGGCAGTCGGCGGCGTACTTCGAGGGGCAGCGCACCGGGGACCTGATCGCCCGCGTGACTGGGGACGTGGACGCGCTGCAGGACGTGCTGGTGCGCGGCACGGACGCCGTGCTGGCGAACGCCCTGCGATTGATCGGCGTGATCGGGATCTTCATCGCGCTGCAACCGCTGCTGGGCGTCCTGACGACCCTCCCGATGATCGCCGTGGCACTCATGCTGCGCCGCTACGCGCGCACGGTGCGGCCCGCGTACCGCGCGGCGCGCGCCCGCCTGGGGGACCTGAGCGCGCTGATCACGGACCGCCTGAGCGGCATCCGCGTCGTGCAGGGCTTCGCGCGCGAGGACGCCGAGGCCGAGCGCATCCGCGCCCTGGGCGACGAGTTGTACGCCGAGGGCGTGAAGGCCGTCACCATCCGCAACCGTGCCTTCCCCCGCGCGCGCTTCGTGGGGAACCTGGGGAACGTGATCATGCTGGGCGGCGGCGCGTGGCTGATCATGGCCGGGCAGTTCACGCTGGGTGGCCTGCTCGCGTACCGGGGGTACGGGCGGTACTTCTACGGTCCGATCGACGACCTCGTGAACATCGGTGACCTGCTCCAGCGGGCCGAGGCGAGCGGACGGCGGGTGTTCGAGGTGCTCGACGCGCCCGTCCCCGTGCAGGACCGGCCCGGCGCGCGGCCCCTGCCGCAACCCGTGCAGGGCGAACTTCGCTTCGAGAACGTCACCTTCGGGTACGACCCCGCCCGGCCCATCCTGCGGGACGTCACGCTGCACATCCCCGCCGGGCAGCGCGTCGCCCTCCTCGGCGAGAGCGGGGCGGGCAAGAGCACCCTCCTGGCCCTCGTCACCCGCACCTTCGACCCGCAGCACGGGCGCGTGACGCTCGACGGGCACGACCTGCGCGACCTCACCCTGCGCAGCCTGCGTGAGAACGCCGCCGTCATGGCGCAGGACACCTTCCTGTTCCACGACACCGTGCTGAACAACGTCCGCTACGCCCGCCCGGACGCCACCGACACCGAGGTTGAGGCGGCTCTGCGCGCCGCGCACGCCCACACCTTCGTCCACGCCCTCCCCGAGGGGCTCCAGACGGTCGTGGGGGAACGCGGCGTGCGGCTCAGCGGCGGGCAACGCCAGCGGCTCTCCATCGCCCGCACGCTCCTGGCCCGGCCCAGCCTCCTGCTGCTGGACGAACCCACCAGCGCCGTCGACGCCGAGAGCGAAACCCAGGTCGTCGCCGCGCTGGACGAACTCACGCGCGGCCGCACCGCGCTGATCGTCACGCACCGCCCCAGCCTCGCCCGCACCGCCGACCGCGTCATCGTCCTCGCAGGGGGCGTCATCGTCGAGGACGGCCACCCTGACACCCTCCGCAGACGCGGCGGCGCGTACGCCACGCTGGAACGCCAGATGGGCGGCGATTATGGAACTGATTCAAAACCTATAAATCCTAAGATGGCGGTACCGGCTAAGAGTTGATTGGTTTAGTTGATCTGACGGTCATTTAACTGGCCAAAACAGCTTGCGCAAGACTTGTTTCGGCCGTACATTGCTCAATATGAAAAAGATAGTCCCTCTTTTGCTTTTTGCTTTAATAGTCGGCTGCGCCCAATCGGCGAAAAAGTTTTCAACTTTTGAGGATTTCGTAATGACTATGGGCTTGAATCCTAATTCATGTGTTGCTAAAAATTATTGCCAAGCTGAGACTAGAATGTCTATTGAGGCAATATCTAGCAAAATGGGAATTAGTGTGTCGGATTGGGAGAAATCACCAGATGGCGCCTATCTTAAATATAACAAAGATTTTAATGATGATTTAAATATGCAGGTGCACGTATCATCTATAAGTGGCAATAAGTTGATTTTCATGGGCCAATCGCAGGAAGGTTACCAAAGACAGCACTGAAAAAGCTGATAATCTGCTTGGATTACAGTCCACCCCTCGGGTTCACGTCCACCCTGATTTTCGCTTTCCAGGTGCGGGTGTCGAGGATGCGGAGGAGTTCGCCGAGGCGGGTGTCGCTCCGGGCGCGCAGGAAGAGGTGGTAGGGGTACACGCCGCGCACGCGGGCGACGGGGCTGGGCGCGGGCCCGAGGACCTCGTGGGCGGTGGCGCCGGCGCCGTGGAGGGCGTCGGCGAGGTCCTGCGCGGCGGCCTGGGCTTTGTGCTGGTCGCGGGCGCTGATCTCGATCTGCGCGAGGCGGGCGTGGGGGGGGTAGTTCAGGGCGGCGCGGGCGCGTTCCTCGGCGGCGGGGTACGCGAGGGTGTCGCGGCCGTCGACCATGACTTTCAGGGCGGGGTGGTCCGCCTGGAAGGTCTGCACGAGCAGCATGGGCGCGCGGGTGGGGTGCCATTCGGCGAGCTGCCGCAGCAGGCGGTGGTAACGCTCGCTGGCGCGGAAGTCGCTGACGTTCAGCCACGTGTCGGCCAGGGTCACGCCGATCAGCGCGAGGTCCGGCGGTGGCTCGTGTGACAGCAGGAGTTGCGTGCCGATGACGACGCCGCTCTCGCCGCGCATCAGGGGTGTGAGGTCGTCCTGGCGGTCCCTGTCGAGGCGGTAGACGGGGAAGCCGGGGAGGAGTTTCTGGACCTCCTGCGCGATCCATTCGGTGCCGGGCCCGCGCGCCTGCCACATGGGGTCCCCGCACTGATCGCAGCGTTCGGGGATGGGCTGGTGGTACCCGCACTGGTGGCAGGTGAGCTGCCGCCCCTCGCGGTGGAAGCGCAGCGGCACGTCGCAGTTGCGGCACTGCGGGGTGTGGTCGCAGCTGGGGCAGCGCAGCAGGGCGCTGTACCCGCGCCGGGGGGCGAGGAGGGCCGCCTGACGGCCGCGTTCCTGCACCTGCCGCAGCACGCGGGCGAGGTCGTGACTGAGGGGGTACCCCTGGTCCCCGAGGCGCAGGTGCACGCTGGACAGTGGCCCCAGTTCGGGTTGCTCGGGCGGGTTGGCGTAGTCCACGACGTGCACGCGGGCGCGTGGCGGCGGGAGGACCGCGCCGGGGTGCGGGACGCTCTCGGCGGCGGGCGTGGTGCCCACGAGGGCCAGGGCGGCGTCGTGCGCGGCGGCGATGCGCGTGGCGAGGTCCGGCAGGAACGCGCGGCTGCCGCTCAGGAGCTTGTGCGCGTCGCTGGCCTCCTCCAGCACGATGATCAGCGCGAGGTCGTCCAGCGGGGCGGCCAGCGCGTGCCCGCTGCCGATGACGAGCCGGGCCTCGCCCGTGCGGATGAGCTGCCAGGTGTGGGCGCGCTGCGGTTCGCTGAGCGTGCCGGTCAGCTGCGCGGCCCGCGTACCCGCGTGTGCGGCGAGGCCGGAGAGGCCCTCCCAGGCGCGGCGGAGTGTGGCGTGGTCCGGCGCGAGGACCAGTACGCCGCGCCCCTGCGTGAGCAGCCGTGTGACGCGCGGGGCGAGCAGCGCGAACCGGGCGCGGGCGCGGCCCCCGTGCAGCCGCCACACGGGTGCTTCCGGCAGCGGGTCGGGTGCCCCGGCGGGGTCGGGTTGCGGGTGCGGTTCCGGCAGGGCCGGTGGGGGCTGGGGGACCTCGATGGTGTCGGCCCAGCCGCGCAGGGCCAGCGTCCCTGCCTGCGTGGGCGTCAGCGGCACCCCGTCCGCCGAGGCGCTGTTCGCCCACGCGGCGTACGTGTCCACCGGACCGTGCCCGTGCAGCCATGTCCAGGCGGGCGGTGGGGGGGCATCGACCAGCGTGTACTGGGCGCCGCCCGCGTTCAGGGCCGCCGTGACCACCCCGTTGCTGACGCCCGCGCCCTTCGCCCAGGCGCTCAGCGTGTCGCAGGGGCCGTGCCCCGCGAGCCACGCGGCGGCCTGCGCCTGCTTCGCCGTCAGGCCCGCCGGGGCGGGGGTCACGGCGCTCAGGACCGTCGCGGTGCGGCTGGCGGGCGGCACCTCGTCCAGCGGGCGGGCGGCGACCGCGCCGCGCATTCGGGGGCGGGGCGTGAAGCGTTCCTCCAGCAGGCCCTGCTCGCGGATGGCGTCCAGCAGCGCGTCCGGGAACGCCCCCGCGTCCGTCCAGCGTTCGGTGGGCGGGCGGCGCGCGAACATGCTCAGGTCCGCGCCCTCCACCGCGCGGACCATGTGCGTCACCTCGGCCTGCCAGCCCACGCCCAGCAGGTCGCCCCAGATCAGCCCGGCGGGAATGCGGGCGTCCGCCGCCCAGCCCTGCACGCCCGATACGGTCGCCGGGGTCACCCAGGGACTCGCGGGGTCGTCCAGGACGTGCACGGCCTCGCGCAGGCGGTGCCCGCCGCGCCCGTCACCGCTCCCGACGACCAGTCCGACCTCCAGCGCGCCGCGCCACGGCACGAGCACCCGGCAACCCAGCGGCGCGGGGGCGGCCCAGCCGTGCGGCGGGGCGAAATCACACGGCCCGATGGGCAGATTCACGACCACCAGCCAGGATTCCAGAGAGGGGGCGGCGGGCGTCACGTGCTTCAGGCTAGCGCGACCCGTGCCCCGGCAACGGTGAGGCAGTACCCTCGGGCGGATGACCGGGGCGGCGGGGGGCGTGGATGTACGCAGGGGCGTGCTGCTGGGCGTGACGTCCGCGGCGGCGTTCGGGACGCTGGGCATCTGGGGGAAACTGGCGGGGCAGGGGGGCCTGTCGTCCTTCACGACGCTGGGTTGGCGGTTCCTGATCGTGGCGGCGCTGCTGCTGCCGATCAGCTCTCGCGGCGTCACGGGGGCGCAGCGGGCGCGGATGCTGGGCGTGGGCCTGCTGTACACCCTGGCGACCACCTGTTACTTCGGGGCGCTGGAGCGGGTCTCGGCGGGCGCGACGTCGCTGCTGCTGTACCTCGCCCCGGCGTTCGTGATCCTGCTGTCCTGGGGGCTGGGTCGCGCGCCGCGCCGCACGCAGTTGGGCGCGGTGGCGCTGGCGGGCGTGGGGCTGGCGCTGGTGGTCGGGCTGCCGTCCGCCGCGGACCGGGACGCCGTGGGCCTGACCTTCGCGGCGGGGGCGGGCGCGCTGTACGCCGGGTACTTGGTCGCCAGCGAGCGGCTGCTGAGTGGCGTGAGTGCCCTGGCCGCCACCGCGCACATGGCGCTCGTCAGCGGGGTGGTGTTCGCCGCGCTGGCCGCCGCGCAGGGCACGCTGCGCGTCCCGGTCGGCGCGGCGCAGTGGGGGCCGATCCTGGCGCTGGCGCTGCTGCCCACCATCGTCGCGGTGCCCGCCCTGTACGGCGCGATCCGGCACCTGGGGGCCACGCGCGCCAGCCTGCTGGGCACCCTAGAACCCCTGGTCACGGTCGCGCTGGCCGCCGTTATCCTGCGCGAGCAACCGGGTCCCGGCGCGGCGCTGGGCGGCGTGCTGATCCTCGCGGGGGCGCTGCTGGCCCAGTGGCCCGCGAAAGCTACGCCTGCGGTTGCCCCGGCGGGAGGGGACGCGGCGGCGGGGCGTACACCGCGCGGGCCGGAACGCTGAGCGTCTCCCGTTCGGGGTAGCGCAGCGCGGTCAGCGCCCCGCCGAACGCGCAGCCGGTGTCGAGGTTCACGGTGTTCCCCACCCAGCGGGGCGAGGCGTGCGGCGTGTGCCCGTACGCGACCAGCGGCGCGCCCGCGTACCCGGCCGCCCAGTCGCGCCGGACCGGGAGGCCCAGCTCGTCGCGTTCGCCGGTCGTGTCGCCGTACAGCGCGAAACTCCGTGCGCGGCCACTTCCGCGCCCGTGCAGGTGCGCCGGGAGGCCCCCGTGCGCCGCGATCAGCCGCCCCCCGTCCAGCACGAGATGCGCCGGGAGCCCCTCCAGAAAGGTGCGCACCTGCGCCTGGAACGCGGGCCCGGCGGCCTGCAACTCCGCGAGGGTCACGTCCAGCCCGTGCAGAGGCTTCACCGCCTTGCCGCTCAGCGCCCGCAGGAGCTTCTCGTCGTGGTTGCCGGTCACGCACAGCGCCGCGCCCGACGCCACCATGCCCATCACCAGCCGCAGCACGCCCGCACTGTCCGGCCCCCGGTCGGTCAGGTCTCCCAGGAACACCGCCGTGCGGCCCGCCGGGGGCGTCACCGACTCCCCGTCAGGGACGTACCCGAGGCGGGTGAGCAGGTCGCGCAGTTCCTCCAGGCAGCCGTGCACGTCCCCGATCAGGTCGAACGGCCCGCTCAGGTCCCGGCGGTCCACCCGCAGCGGCACGCGCCGCACGCCCACCCGCCCGATCTGCTCGCCGCGCAGGTGCCACGCCTGCCGGAAGCCCTCGGCCCGCAGGCCACCTGCCGTGCGCCGCAACTCCGAGACCTGCGCGATCAGCTCCTCGCGGCTCAGGGTGCCCCCGGCGCGGGCCTCCAGCACGGCGCGGTCCTCGTCCAGCAGCACAGCCACTGCCTTCACGTCGTGCTCGCGGGCCAGGGCCGACCAGGGCGCGCGCTCCAGGGGCCGGACCGCCGGGGCGATCACGACCGCCAGTTCCCCCGCCGCCAGCCGCGCCACGACCGCCGCGCGCAGGGCGTCCGCGTCCGGGAAGGTCCGGGCGTCGAACACCTCGTCCGGCGCGAAGTGCCGCGCCGCGAACGCCCCCCGGCCCGATCCGGGCACGCCCACGAGGAGCACCAGCGCCAGCGCAGGCAGCTCGATCACGTCGGGGGCGGCGGTCAGGGTCACGCCCTGCATCCTCGCACAGCTACCCCAGAGCAGACGAGGCGACCCCAGCCTGCAAACTGACCGGCAGCTGATCGTGCGAGCTTCACCGCAGCTTCACGCGGCCCCCGGCCCGTACCATGCGCGCGATGCGCCGCGCCGCCCTCCTGCTGCCCCTCCTGATCGGCTCGCTGAGCACGGCCACCACCTCGCCCCGCAGCGCCGACCAGTGGTACACCCACGCCCGCGCGCAGGCCCGCGCCGGACAGTGGACCGCCGCCGAGAGCGCGTACCTTCAGGCGACCACCCTGAACCCCACCGCCGCGAACTGGCGCGCCCTGGCCGACACCCGCGTGCAGCTGCGCGACTACGACGGCGCCGTGCAGGCCTACACGCAGGCCGCGAACCTCGCCCGCACGCGCGGCGACCTGAACACCGCCCGCGCCACCGACCTGATCGCCGCCCGCTACCGGCAGGAAGGGCAGGCCTACCTGCTGGCCCCCGCCCCCTTCAGCCCCGACCCCACGCCCGGCTGCGCCCCCCGGCCCGCCCGACTGGAACCCACCGCCGGCATCCTGCTGGGCCGCTACGCCGACGAGCAGGCCCTGACCCCCACCGGCACTCTGCGCGCCGAACCCGGACTGGGCGGCCCGCTGGCCGTGAGCTTCCGGTACTTCACGCTGCGCACCCCCGGCCGCGGCGAGACCTTCCCGACCCGCTGGGTGCGCGCCGCGCGGCAGGCGGGCATGGCCGTGCACATCGCGCTGGAACCCGGAATGCCGCTGCGGCAGATCACCGAGCAGACCCTGACGCCCTTCGCGAAGGCCGCCCGCGCCTCCGGGGCGCCGGTCTACCTGCGCTTCGCCGGGGAGTTCAACGACCCCGCCAACGAGTGGAGCCGCGACCCCGCGCTGTACCGCGCCAAGTTCCGCCTCGTGCATGACGTCATGGCGCGGCTGGCGCCGAACGTCGCGCTCGTCTGGATGCCGATGGGCACCCGCCTGGACGTCATCGACCGCTACTACCCCGGCGCGGACGCCGTGGACTGGGTGGGCCTGAGCGTCTACGCTGCACCCTTCCGCAACGGCAACGTCCGCGACAGCGCCCTGACCGACAGCCCGCTGGACGCGCTGGACGTCATCTACCGCCGCTACGCCTGCGCGCACCCCATCCAGATCAGCGAGTTCGCGGCCTCCAGCCGCAGCGGCGCGCAGCCTGAGACCGGGTACGCCGCGTTCGCCGCCGCGAAACTCCGCGAAGCCTACTGGGGCGCCGCGCTGAAGTACCCGCGCGTGAAGAACATCAACTGGCTGGATCTGAACATGCTCACCAGCCCCTACGTGCAGCCCCGCCCCGTCACGCGCCGCAACGACTACCGCCTGCTCGGCAGCCCGGAGAAACTCGCCGCGTTCCGCGAACTCCTCACGCACCCGGCGTTCCTCACGCGGCCCGGCGCGGGCGCCACCCTCACCCCACGCGCGCTCCCCACCACGGTCAGCAGCGGCGCGGCCCACAGCGGGAACCTCTGGATCAAGGCGGTGGATACGCCCGCCCGCGTGATCCTCACCCTCGACGGGCAGCCGGTTCCGGTCGGGCAGACCCTGCCGTACGCCTTCACGCTGCCCGCCGACCTCACGCCCGGGCCGCACGCCCTGACCCTCACGGTGCACAACCGGCAGGGCGAGGTGATCCTGACCCGCACCACCCCCTTCAGCGCGCAGTGAGCGGGAGGGCACCCAGCCGCACCTGCACGACCCAGTCGCTCACCGCCCGCTGCGCCGCGTCCGGCACGGCGTCCGGCAGCCGGGTCGAGAGAGGAGCGTCCTCCAGCGCCGCGAGCAGCTGCCGGTGCGCCGCGCGTTACACGTCCAGCGGCTCCGGCAGGAGCTCCGCCTCCCGCCCCGAGCGCTTGAGGGTCATCAGGTCCTCCAGGAACGGCAGGCGCGCCCCGGCGTTCAGCGCGCCCAGGTTCGCCTCCACCTGACCGGTGCGCAGCAGGTGCAGCCCGGTCAGCACCGTGCGGAACGCGTACAGCAGCGGCTTCACCCGAGGGCCCTGTGGCGTGGCGGCCTCCTTCTCCAGCAGCCGCTACTGGTTCACCGTGAACCCCAGGTAATGCCCCGCGTGATGCCGGGTCAACACCCCCGGCGCGAGGGCCACCAGCGCCGCGTGCGCCGCCGACGAGTGCACCACCAGCGGCGACAGCAACTGCTCCAGCACGTACCCGTTGCGTTTCAGCAGCAGCCCCGCGAACTTCCGCGCGTCATGCGTCACCAGATCCAGCTCCACCACCCCGTCATCCCGCTCCAGCGACCACGTGCCCGGCCCCTCGCGCAGGCCCAGCACCTCGGTCAGGGGCAGCACGTGCGCGCCGCGCAGATCCCAGTCGCTGTCCGCACTCGGAAAGCCGTACAGGTGCGCCCCGCTGACCGTCGCGAACACCA
Source organism: Deinococcus grandis (assembly GCF_001485435.1). Lineage (NCBI taxonomy): Bacteria > Thermotogati > Deinococcota > Deinococci > Deinococcales > Deinococcaceae > Deinococcus > Deinococcus grandis. The sequence continues at coordinate 112,797 of NZ_BCMS01000001.1, forward strand.
GTGGGAAGGCGTGCTCCTGAACAGCCTGGGTCAGCTGAGGGGGGAAGGTGAATTCCGACATGCTTCAGTATCACTCCTGTCGCCACCCCGCGCATCGGCCACCCGCGCACGCCCCGCTGGGCCGGATGGCGGAGGCACCGGGCTGCGGACTACCAGTCGAGCGCGGCGCGCCGGGCGTCCAGCAGCCACGCCTCGACCCGCGCTGCGTCGGGGCGTTCGGGCAGGCGGGTGTGGGCGGCGGCGTGCTCGAACTCGGCCTGCAGGGCCTGCCGCCACGCGTCCGCCTCGGCCCAGGTCGTCTCGCCGCGCTTGATGGCCAGCAGCGCGTCTCGGTGCGGGGTGACGTCCACGAGGATCTCCCCGGTCCGCAGGGCGTGCGCGCCACTGATCAGGAGGCGCAGCAGGTGCACGAGGTGCTTCAGGCGCACCTCGCCGTGCGTGCGCCGCTCGTTCTCCAGGCGGCGCATCTGCGCCCGCACGTACTCCCCGTACGTCGTGACGATCAGGCGACTCAGGAACGCGTCCCGGATGTCCAGCAGCGCCGCCGCGACCAGCGTGACCGTCAGCGGCAGCGGTGAGGCCAGGACCTCCAGCACGTTCGGGTTCGCCCGCAGCGCCAGCCGCACGAATTTCCCCGCCTCCCAGTACACCTCCTCGCGGCCCGGCGACTCGAACTCCAGCTGCTCGGGCACCCCCGCGAGGCTCCAGTGCAGCCGGGCGGGCGGCAGGTAGAAGCCCCGCACGTCCGTGTCGGACGCGTCCGTGCCCAGCCCGAAGGCGCGACTGCCCATCACGCACCCGTACTGCACGAAGGGGCGCAGGTCCTCATGAGCAGCCGGGATCGCCTCGGCATCCGCGCGAGCCACCTTCAGATGCACGCGGTTCACGGACCGCACCACCCCGGTAAAATCCACGTCGTACATGCTCCCCGCCCCGCCCGTCACGACACCCCACGTGCCCTGCGCCACCCCGGGCAGGGGTACATGCAGAGCCACGCGCGTTCCGGGGAGCAGGTCACGGGTCATGCCCCGCACGCTACCGGGTCAATGGGGGCCGGGGCATCCGCCATCCGGCGCAGGAGCGGCAAGCAATAAAAAATCCGCCTCGTGGGCGGTGATGTCAAAAACTATAGCGCGGTATGCAGGATCGGTCAAGGGTATGCGGGCGTATCCTGGGCCCGTGAGGACGCCTTGAGCGGGATCGTGTGGCTGGCGCTGGACGGCGTGGGGCACCCACAGGACGCGCTGGGCGGGAGTGTCTGGGATCAGCCGCTGGGCACGCTGCGGCCGCTGGTGGACGCGGGCCGCTGCCTGGACGCGACGCTGGGCGTCCCGGGCCTGCCGCAGTCCGGGACGGGGCAGGCGTGCTGGCTGACCGGATCGGACGCGGTGGCGCTGATGGGGGAGCATTTCGGGCCGCATCCCGGGCCGACGCTTCAGCGCCTGCTGCGATCAGAGGCGCTGCCGGTGCGGCTGGCGCAGGCCGGTGCGCGCGTGGCGCTGGGGAACGAGTACGTGCCCGCGTACTTTCAGGCGCTGGAATCGGGGGCGGGTCGCCGCAACCGCATGGGCTGCTTTCCGTTCGCGTTCCGCGCGGCGGGCCTGCCGCTGAACCCGCCGGGCGTGCCGCTGCTGGGCGCGACGCTGGGCCTGCCGTACGCGCGGCCCTGGGCTGCGGTGGGGGAGGAGGGGGCGGCGCTGGACGCCCTGGCCCGGCACGGGGGGACGCTGGCCCGCGCGGCGCGGGACGTGGATCTGCTGGCGCTGGACCTGTGGTTCAGTGACCTGCTGGGTCACGCGGGCGCGCCGGACGTGCCGGGCGACGCCCTGGCCGCCGGGCGGTCGTACCTGCGGCGGGTGGACGCGCTGCTCTCGGGTCTGCTGGGTGCGGGGGCGCGGGTGGTGGTCAGCAGTGATCACGGGAACCTCGAGGACCTGCGCACGAAGGGCCACACGCCCGCGCGCGTGCCGTTCGCGGGGGCCGGGGTGGACCTGGGGCAGCCGCGGAACGTGGTGGAGGCCGGGCGGGTCCTGGCCGGGTGGTTCGGGCTGCCTGCCCCTCTGCCGGACGCTTGACCGGGTGGGGGGCGGCGCTGCTAGAGTGCCCCCTGCAACCGTTCAACGTGAGAGGGGGTCGGCAGGGACCACGTGCAGGGCCGAGCTTCCGGGGGACCCGACTGGGTTATCCACAGGTTTATCCACAGGCGCTGTGGACAGCCTGTGGATAAGGGCGACTCCCCACCGTGGAGGAACCGGTCAATTGTTCGTGTGAAACACGTTTTTCAGAGGTTCCGTGGAAGAGTTCCACGCTCCGCGAAGTTATCCACAGGTTCCCGTTTCACTGTGGATAACTCTGGGCCGCGCGGCGCGCTTCCTGAACGAAAGCCCGCACGGCAGCCGGGTCCTTCACGCCGGGCCCTGATTCCAGGCGGCTCACGGCGTCCACCCCAGCCGGGTTCAGGGCTTGCATGGCGGCCGCCACGTTCCCCGCACCCAGACCTCCGGCCAGCCACGCCCCGTGGGGGAAGAGAGGGCGCAGCGCATTCCAGTCGAGCGGAATGCCGCCGCCGGGTTCGGGCGCGTCCAGCATCAGCGTGACGCCGTTGTGCCCGTGCCACATGTCTGCTTCCGCCGCCAGATCGGCGGGGCGCACGACACGCAGAACGGGATAATACGCGGCGACCGCGGTCACGTAAAGACCTGACAGGCGGCCATGCAGCTGCACGGCACTCACCCGCGCGGCCTCCGCCGTGCGCAGCACCTCGTCCAGCCCCTGGTCCAGGAACACGCCCACCCGCGCCACGCTCGGCCCGACGCTCAGACCCGCCTCGCGCGCCACCTGCGGCGTCACCAGCCGCCTGCTGACCGGCGCGAAGATGAAGCCCAGCGCGTCCGCACCCGCCCCGGCACTCAGGACAGCGTCGCGCACGCTGGTCGTGCCGCACACCTTCACCTGCACGGTCACTGCGGCCCCCGCGCGGCTTCCAGTTCACTCACGCGCGCCTCCAGCGTCCGCACCTGCCGGGTCAGGGCCAGCAGCAGCAGCGCGTAATGGTCGTAGATCTTCGGGCGTTCCATTCGCAGCTCGCCGCTCATCCAGCCGTCCAGCAGCCGCTCGGCCTCCGCGAGCACCTCGGCGTCCGGCACGTCCCGGTAGGAACGGCCCCCCATGATCTCCCGCGCGAAATTCAGTTCCCGGTCACTCATGCGCGTCATTCTCCCTGAACGGCACGCTCCCGACCATGATCGTCACCGCCAGTCGCCCCCGAGCAGCGCCGCACCCACGCCGCGCTGCGGTTCGTCAGGAAGCCCACCACCGGTAGCAGGCCCGACACGGCCGCGAAGATGACCGCCATGCCAGCCGCCATCGGCAGCAGCATCAGGGAGATCAGCGGCGTGCTCGACAGGTCCGCCAGCGTGAACAGCGCGCCCGCCACGAATGCCACCAGCCCGCCCGTGATGACCGCCTGTGCGGCCACTCGCCACCTCGCCCTGTCGAGCGGGCGGTGCCACGCCGCCAGCCCCAGGCTGCACAGCCACGTCGCGCTGCCCACGGAAGCCGCGATGGGCACGAAGGACATGAACTTCATCCACTCGTCGGTCACGCGCATGTAGGGACAGCACAGCTGCGTGAGCCACAGCAGGCACAGCGTCCCGATCAGCAGCGCGTCCAGCGCGGTCCCCAGCACCACGCGCGGCGAGAGGACCGCGCGCAGGGTCGCGCGGCGGGTCATGCGCCCAGCGTACCCGGGTCCGTGTCGGCCGGCTGCGTCATCTGACGGATGCCCGCCCGGGGCGGCGCATGCGAGGCTGCGTCCATGACCGATGCCGTGCGGCGCGAGACGACCCTGCACCTCCTCCTGACGCGGCCCGGCGGGGCGGAGGTCGCCTGCCGGACCCTGACCGTCGATCACCCCGTGTATTACGGCGAGCACGTGCTGGAGGCCGCGCGGGCAGTGGGCGTGGAGGGCTGGCTGGGGCGGCGGCTGGCCTTCACCGGGCACGGAACAGGGGAGGATGGCGTGACCCGCGCCACCTGTGCGTGGCAGCTGTTCACCCCCGACCTGACCGGTGCGGCGCCCGGCCCGGACGAGCTGCGTGAACTCGCGGACGCCGCGCGGGCTTCCACCCGCACGCCCTGGTTCGGGCCGCACTGGCACGCGGACGCCCTGAGCTGGCTGGATGACGAACTCGCCGCGCAGGACCGCCCGCGCCTGGGGACCCCGGTCGTGCTGAAACACTGGCAGATCAGCCTGCTGTGGCGCGTGCCCACGCAGGGCGGGGACGTGTACTTCAAGGCCGTGCCGGACTTCTTCGCGCGGGAGGTGACCGTCACCTGCGCGCTGTCCGGCGTGCCCGGCGCGGCCCCACCCGTCCTGGCCGCCGACACCCGGCGCGGCCTGCTGCTGCTGGACGGCTGCGGCGAGGCCGGAGGTGACCCCGCCGCGGTCCTGCGGCAGCTGGCGCGGGTGCAGCGCGCCACCCTGCCCCTGCTGCCGGAGCTGAACCTGCGGGACCGCGGCCCGGCGTACCTGCTGGCCCGGCTGGACGCCCTGTTCAGTGACGCGAGCCTGCACGCCGACGAGCACGGCCCGCACCCGGACGCCCTGACCCCCGAGGAGGCCGCCACGCTGCGCGCCCGCCGCCCCGAACTGGAGGCCGCCCTGGAGCGGCTGCGCGCCAGCCCGATCCCCCTCACGCTGGGACACGGGGACCTGCACAGCGGGAACGTCACCACGCGCGGGAAGCAGGTGACGCTACTCGACTGGTCCGACGCCAGCCTCACCCACCCGTTCCTCGACGCGAACCCCGCCTACCTGTGCCCGGACGGCACCGACCCCGTCACGCTGGACGCCGCACGCGACGCGTACCTGCGCGAATGGACGGACCTCGCCCCGCCCGACGACCTGCGGGCCCTGCACGCCGATGCGATGCTGGCCGGAGAGGTATACCGCGCCCTGGGCTACTTCGACGGGATTCAGGGCGCGGTCGAGGACCGGCGCGAGTGGGCGGGCGCGCACCTGTGGCACCTGCGCCGCCTGCGCCATGCTCTGATGAACCGGTTACCGCCACCTCCCTGCCCGTGACTGACCGGCGCCCCCCGCACTTCTGGGGCACGTTCCTCGTGAACCTCCTGTTGCCCGGCGTCGGCCTGCCCTGGATCGGCCTTCATCGGCTCTACTTAATCCTTCAACTGGCGAGCTACCTGCTCGTGGGTCCAGTCGCGCGCCGACTGTACGGAACCGCACCTGACTGGGGCTTCTACGTATGGCTGAGCCTCCTGGCCTTCATGGTCCTCGGCTTCCCGCGCCTGTACGACCACCAGTTCCCGAAAGGCCAGCCCGTGCGTGCGCTGCCGCCCCTGCCGCTGCGGCTGATGGGCGTCTGGCTGCCCGCCCTTGGTCTCGCGCTCATCCAACTGGGCTACGTGTTGGGCCTGTTCAGTCTCACGACCCGCTGAAAGGTAATGAACGCCGCGCCCTCCCATGGTGCAGGCGCGGCGTTCGTCTTGGTCCGACGCCAGCCTCACCCACCCGTTCCTCAACGCGAACCCCGCCTACCTGTCCCCGGACGGTACCGATCCGGACACCGCCGTGCTGGACGCCGCACGCGACGCGTACCTGCGCGAGTGGACGGGCGCGCACCTGTGGCACCTGTGGCACCTGCGCTGCCTGCTGCCCTGACGCTGCACCCCTGGCCCAGTTTTCAGGCACCCGGTACGCCCGCCTCGGCGAAGGTGCGCATCTCGCGCAGGGTGGCCGCCGCCCCGAGCAGGATGGGCGCGGCCAGCACGCCGCCCGTGCCCTCGCCCAGGCGCAGGTTCAGGTGGAACATGGGCTTCAGGCCCAGGTGCGCCAGTTGCGCCGCGTGCCCGATCTCGGCGCACTCCCCGGCGGGGAACAGATAGTCACGCAGGTGCGGGGTGAGGGTCACGCCGATCAGGGCGGCGCTGCCCTCCACGAAGCCGTCGAGGATCACGGCGCGGCGGCTGGCGGCGGCCTGGAGCATGACGCCCAGCATCGCGGCGATCTCGAAGCCGCCGAACTCGGCCAGCACCTCCAGCGGGTCGATGGTCGGCGTGCGCTCCAGCGCCGCGCGGATCACGGCGACCTTGTGCGCCAGCCGCGCGTCGTCCACTCCGGTGCCGCGCCCTGTCACCCGCGCCGCGTCCAGGCCCAGCAGGCGCGCCGTGATGACCGCTGCCGGGGTGGTGTTCCCGATGCCCATCTCACCGGGAATCAGGACGTCCGCGCCGTCCTCAATGGCCCGGCGGGCCAGCGCCGCGCCCGCCAGGATCAGCGCCCGCGCCTCCTCCACGCTCATGGCCGCCTGTACGCTCAGGTCATGCGTGCCGCGCCGCAGGGCCGCGCGGACCAGCGCCGGGTGGTCGGGCAGGTCGGCGTTCACCCCGGCGTCCATCACGTACACCCGCGCGCCCACCGCCCGCGCCAGCGCGTTCACGGCCGCGCCGCCCGGCCCGGCGGGGGTGTCCGCCAGGAAGTTCGCGACCATCGCCGGGGTCACCTCGGGCGGGTACGCACTCACGCCCGCGCGCGCCACCCCGTGATCCCCGGCCGCGACGATCACCGCCACGCCGCGCGGGTCGGGCCGCTCGCTGCCCAGCACGCCCGCCAGCCGCACCGACAGGTCCTCCAGGTCACCCAGCGCCCCCGCCGGTTTCGTCAGCTGCGCCTGCCGCGCCCGCGCCCGCCCCATCGCGTCGGCATCGGCAGGCTGGATGGCGGTCAGGAGGGCCGTCAGGTCAGGAAGCATCAGGGGGCATTGTGCCGCGTCAGGCGGGCGGTCGCAGCGCGGTCAGCCACCAGTGTCCGGCTTCGCGGCGCAGGGTGGCGACCGTGCCGGGCGGGGCGGTCACGGCGGACAGGTTCACGGTCAGGCGCAGTGCGGCCAGCAGCGGCCCGGCGTGCGTGAAGGCCACCACCTCGCCCGCCGGGAGGGTGTCCAGCCACGCCTGCACGCGGGCGTGGAAGCCCCGCCCGGTGTCGCCGCCGGGGGGGCCGTGGGGACTGGTGGGGTCGCTCAGCGCCTCGATCCAGGCGCGGGGCGCGTCGCCGTGCTCGGCTTCCAGTTCGGCCCAGGTGTGCCCGGCCATCACGCCGAAACTCGCCTCGGCCAGCGCCGGGTGGGGCAGGGCGTGCGGGAATCCGGCCAGCCGCGCAGTCTGCCGGGCGCGGCCCAGCGGGGACGTGAACGCCAGCGCGCCCCGGGGCAGGTCGAGCGTGCGGGCCAGCGCCTCCCCGGCGGGCGTGAGGGGCGCGTCCTCGTGCGGGTGCGGGTAGCGGCGCTGCGCGTTCGGGAGGGTGGGAGCGTGTCGCACCAGGTGCAGCGTCAGGCCCCCAGGCATGCTCAGCGGCCCCAGGCGAACGCGCCCAGCGCGAGCAATTCCGCCGTCACCACGATCAATCCGTACGTGTCGCCGTTCAGGCCGCCGCCCAGCCGCCGCGCCGCGAACGCCGCGACCAGCAGCGCGCCCACCAGCGCTGCCAGCCACGCCGCCCACGCGCCGGGCACCAGTAGGGTCGGCGCGGCCAGCAGCAGGGCGGCCCAGAGGCGACCCTCGCGCGAGCGGGCGCCCAGGCTCTCGGCGCGCGCCGCCGGGTAGGTGTTCATGGGAATCAGCAGCAGCGTCCGCGCCGCCACCGCCGCCACCAGCGGCGCCAGCGGCGGAATCGGCGCGGACAGAAGACTCCAGAGCAGCAGCAGGGACAGGCCCCCGGTCGCCAGTCCGAACGCGCCCACGTGCACGTCGCGCAGGATCACCAGCCGCTCGGCGGGCGTCTTCATGGCGAACAGGGCGTCGGCGCTGTCCACCAGCCCGTCGAAGTGCAGCATGCCGGTCAGGAGCAGCCACGCGCCCACGCTCAGCGCGGCGATCACCCCGCCGGGCAGCGGGACGGGCAGCCACAGCAGCCCCGCCACCGCGCCGCCCACGGCGTACCCGGCCAGCGGGTAGTACGCACTGGCCTGCGCGAAGTCCCCGTCGCGCACCTCCCTGATATGCGGCAGGGGCAGGGTTGTCAGGAACGTCAGCGCCAGATGCGCCGCGCGCAGCTGATCGCGCATCAGGCCCACTCCGATGGAGCGGTGTGTCCAGACCGTTTCATCCGAGCGGAGGCGACTCGCAGAGCTGCCCCGCAGAGGAGGAGGACAGGCGGCCTCCGCATCAGGTCGTCTGCACGTGGATCTGCGCGGCGACGCCCAGCGAGAGGGTCAGGGTGTGGTCGGTCGCCCAGACGGTCAGGGTGCCCAGCGCGGCGTCCACGGCGTCCAGCCGCAGTGGCGCGCCCGGCGTGAGCCCGGCGGCCATCATGGCCCGCAGCTGGTCGGCGTCGCCGTCCGGGACGCGCGCCACGGTCGCGGTGTCCCCGGGCGCCAGCTGCGACAGGCGCCGCTGAGGCTGGTGCGGCAGTTCGCCGTCCAGGGTGGGGATCGGGTCGCCGTGCGGGTCGTGCGTGGGGTCGCCCAGCCACGCCGCGATGCGGGCCTCCAGCCGTTCGCTCAGGGCGTGTTCCAGGCGTTCGGCCTCCTCGTGCACCTCGTCCAGCGGGACGCCCAGCGCGCGGTGCAGGAACAGTTCCAGCAGCCGGTGGTGCCGCAGGACCTCCAGCGCGACCCGCTCACCCTCGGCGGTCAGCTGCGCGCCCTGGTACGGCGCGTGCGACACGAGGCCCTGCTCGGTCAGCTTGCGCAGCATCCCGGTCACGCTGGCCGGGGCGACCTCCAGCGCCGCCGCGAGCGCCTGGGTGTTCACCTTGCCCGCCTGCCCCAGCGTGTACAGGTGCTTCAGGTAATCCTCCGCCGAGCGGGACAGGGAACGGCCGGTCATGCCGCCCAGTGTAGCGGCACCGCAGATGGGAACTTTTTCGCGGCGGGGCTCCTCTAAGGTATGAGGTGCCCTTGAATGACCCGCACGACACCCTGTCCGACCTGCACCTCGCGCGCCTGGCCGCGCGGGACGAGCGGGCCTTCGAGACGCTCGTGAGAACGCACGCGCCGATGGTTCACCGCCTCGCCGCCAGCCTCGTGGGGCCGGGTGCGGCGGACGACATCGTGCAGGAGGTGTTCATCGCCGCGCACAGGGCCCTGAAGGGGTTCCGGGGCGAGGCGAGCCTGAGCACCTGGCTGCACCGCATCACCCTGAACGCCTGCCACAAGGCGCTGGGCGCGCGGCAGGCGGTGTCGCTGGAGGACACCCCGGAACCCCACGCGCCGCACGACCCGGCCCGCGCGGGCGAGCAGGCTCAGGTCCGCGAGCGGCTGGCCCGCGCGCTGGCGCAGCTGCCGCCCGATCAGCGCGAGGCGGTCGCCCTGCGCGAACTGTCGGGCCTGGACTACGCCGAGATCGCCGCGCTGACCGGCGCGGAACTCGGCACCGTGAAGAGCCGCATCAACCGGGGCCGCGCGGCCCTGCGCGCCCTGCTCACCCGCGCCGGAGTGACCCCATGACCCACCACGATCCCAGTGACTACACCGATGAACATGACGACCTCGACATCCTGCTGGCGCAGGCCCGCCAGTTCACCCCCGCCGATCTGGGCGCCGCCGACCGTTTCCTGACCCGCCGCCGCGCCGCCCGCACCCGCAGCCGCGCGGGATGGCTGACCGGCGCACTCGCCTCGGCGGCCCTGGTGGCGGGCCTGATCGTGCTGCGCCCCGCCGCGCAGCTGCCCGGCCCGCTGCCCAGCAGCGCCGCGTACGACGCCTACCAGAGCGCCTGGGGAGCCGACTGGTGATACGGACTCTGGTTGAAAGATTTGCAAAAACGTTCAACCCGAGCGAAGCGAGCAGGAGAAAAGCGGGTTCCGGGCGTGGAGTTGACAGATCGGTGGTGTTCCGATCTGTGAACGAAACAGACGGAATCCGTATGAAACGCCCCCTGACCCTGCTCCTGCTGACGCTGGGCACCGCGCACGCGGGCGACCTGGAGGACGTGCAGGCTGCGCTGAAGCAGGCCCGCACGCAGGTGGCACGCGGGCAGGCCGAGGTGACCGTGCTGTTCCCGCCGCGCGCCACCCCCACCCGCGCCGCCGCGCAGCTGCCCGCCCTGACGGTGCGGCCCGCGCTGCTGGCGAAGAACTTCAGCGTGACCCGCACCGGCACCGAGCGGGTCGCCGGGCGCGACGCGGCGCGCTTCACCCTGACCCCCAAGGTCGGGGACGCCGCGCGCTGGACGCTGTGGGTGGACCTGACATGGAACCTCCCGCTGGCCTTCGAGGAACGCGGCGCGGACGGCACGCTGACCCGCCGCGCCGCCCTGACCCGCGTGCAGCCAGGTCCGGCCCGCGTGACCCGCCCGGCCCCGCCCGCCGCGCCCGCTGGCCTGCGCGCCGCGCTGACCCGCGCCCTGCCGGGCCTGAGGCTCCCGCCCGGGTTCACGCCCGTGGGCGTGCAGCCGCGCGGGCAGGGGCTGGAGGTGGCCCTGACCGACGGCCTGAACGGCCTGACGCTGGTCGTCGCCCCGCAGGACGTGAAGGCCGCGCCCGGCGTGGCCTCGCGCCGCGTCGGGCAGCGGTTCGTGTGGCTGGTCGGGAACCTGCCGCAGCCCACGCTGCAGGCCGCGCTGGCGGGCGTCCGCAGCGCGACGCCGGACCCGCTGGGAACTTTTTCGGCCCCCGCCGACTCCAATCCATAACGCCCCCCACCCGGTCCCTGACCGCCGCCGCAAGGAGTTCCGCATGCCCCTGACCCCCCTGACCCGCCCCCTGACCGCCGAGGACGCCGCGCACTTCCTGCGCCGCACCGCCTTCGGCGCGACCGACGAGCAGATCCGCGCCCTGGTCGGCCAGAAAGCCCAGGACGTGGCCCGCGCGGCCCTGGCCTTCGATCAGAGCATCGCGCCCGGCAACCCGTTTGATCCCATGCAGGGCGCGACGCCCGGCGCGGCCATTCAGCTCGGGCGCGGCGCGTGGCTGTACGAACTCGCGTACGGTCCGCACCCGCTGCGCGAGAAACTGGCCCTGACCTGGAGCAACCACTTCGTGATCGCCACCGACAAGGTCCGCAACGTGCCTGCCGTGGCGGACTACCTGAACCTGCTGCGCCGCCACGCCGCCACACGGTCCTTCGAGCGCTTCACGTTGGAGGTCGCGCAGTCCCCCGCCATGCTCCGGTACCTCGACAACGACCAGAACCGCAAGGGCAAACCGAATGAGAACTTCAGCCGCGAGTTGCTGGAACTGTTCACGACCGGCATCGGTGCGTACACGGAAAACGACGTGCGCGAGGGGGCGCGCGCCCTGACCGGCTGGACCTTCCAGGGGGGGCGCGGCAACAAGCAGTACCTCGAGCAGCCGCGTTTCGTGAACCAGACGCAGCAGCACGACACCGGCAGGAAGACGTACCTGGGGCAGAGCGGCGCCCTGAAGGGCGAGGACATCGTCCGGATCGCCACCTCGCAGCCCGCCACGGCCACCTTCGTGAGCCGCAAACTGCACCGCGCGTTCCTGGCCGACACCCCCGACGACGCGGCCGTCCGGGGCAGCGCCGAGACCTGGACCCGCAGCAGGGGCGACGTGATGGCCGTCCTGACCGAACTGCTCGCCAGCGAGGCCTTCTACGCCAGCCGCTCGCGCATCATCCGCTCGCCCGTCGAGTTCCTGGTGGGCGGTATCCGCACGCTGGGCCAGCCGAAGATCGACGCGCGCTCCCTGCTGAACCTCGCCGGGACCGCCGGGCGCATGGGGCAGGTGCTGCTGGAACCCGACACCGTCAAGGGCTGGGACGGCGGCCGCGAATGGATCAACGACACCACCCTGCTGCTGCGCATGCAGGTCGCCGCCGCGCTGACCATGGGCTCCAAGGCCCCCAACCTCGACACCCCGCCCAGCCTGCTGGCCCTGACCGGTCAGGAACGCCCGGCGGGCGCGGTGCTCCTGAGCAGCCTGAAGGGCCGCCAGCGCACGTACCTGAGCCTGATCAGCCCAGAATTCCAGCTCGCCTGACCCGCCCTGCCCCCCCCGGAGGACTGCCCCGTGACCAACCGACGTGATTTCCTGAAACTGTCCGCCCTGGCGGTCGCCGCCACGAGCGGCATGCCCGGCTTCCTGGCCCGCGCCGCCACCCAGGCCGGCGGCACGAAGACCCTGGTGGTCGTGCAGCTGACCGGCGGGAACGACGGCCTGAACACCCTGATTCCCTACAGCAACGGCGCGTACTACGCCGCGCGGCCCACCATCGCCATCCCGAAAAAGGACGTGCTGACCGTCACGCCCGACCTGGGCATGCACCCCGCGCTGCGACCTCTGATGAAACTCTGGGACGAGGGGCACCTCGCCTGGATGGAGAACGTCGGGTACCCCAACCCGAACCGCAGTCACTTCGCCAGCATGGCCATCTGGCACACCGCCGACCCCAGTCAGGCGCAGGGGGACGGCTGGATCGGGCGGATCGCGGAGAAGATCGGCGACCCGTTCTGCGCCAGCAACCTGGGGGCCGCCACGCCGCAGGCGCTGCAGGCCAGCGAGTTCAGCCTGCCCAGCATCGACTCGGTGGACAACTTCCAGCTGAAGCTCCCGGCAGGAATGAACACGCCGTTCGAGTCCCTGCTGAACTCCCCGCGCAGCGGCGAGGCCGCGTACCTGACCCGCGCCACCCGCCAGATGCTGAAGAACACGGCCCGCGTGCAGGAGAACGTCAGGAAGTACAAGGCGGGCGCCACGTACCCCGACACGAAGTTCGCCGCGCAGCTGCGCGACGCCGCGCGCCTGATCGCCGCCGGGGTGGGGCAGCGCGTCATCTACGTGTCGCTGGGCGGCTTCGACACGCACGCCGGGCAGCGCGCCGAGCAGGACGGCCTGCTGGGCACCCTCGCGGGGGGCCTGAGTGCCTTCCAGGCCGACCTGGAACGCCAGGGCCTCGCCAGGGACGTCATCGTGATGGGTTTCTCCGAGTTCGGGCGGCGCGTCGCGGAGAACGGCAGCGCCGGCACCGACCACGGCAAGGGCAGCGTCATGTTCGCGTTCGGGCAGGGCGTGAAGGGCGGCGTGCACGGCAGCAGCCCCGACCTCGAAGACCTCTCCGAAGGGGACATCAAGTACAGGCAGGACTTCCGGGGCGTGTACGCCGAGGCGCTGACCCGCTGGCTGAACCTGGACGCGCGCGGCATCCTGGGCGGCACCTTCACCGGACCGCGCTGGATCGCGTGAACGCCCGCGCACGCGGCGCCCACGTGCACAGGGCCAGTGTGAGGGTGGTCGGGCTGACGCTGGGGGCACTCGTGCTGCTCTCGCCGCTGCTCAGCCCCGCCGGGGCGCTGCCCCGCTACCGCATCCAGGCCGCGCCGCAACTGCACCTGACCGAAGGGAACGAGCTGTGGGAGCTGGACCGCCGCGTCATGCCCTGCACGTACTGCCACGTGAACGCAGACGGCGGCGCGTCCTGGAACCCGTTCGGGCAGGCCATCCAGGCCACCTTCGCGCGCGAGGCGAAAGAGGGGCGGCACCTGACCTTCCCGCAGGCGCTCTACACCCTCCTGCAGGCCGATACCGACGCGGACGGCGACGGCTACCCGGATGCGCTGGAGGTCTACGCGAAGACCCTGCCCGGCGACCCGGCCAGCCACCCCGCCACCCCGCTGGATGAGCTGCGCGCGGCGTTCGCGGCAGCCGGAGGCGCCGAGCAGTACGCCCCGCCGAAGAAGAAGGCAGGAAAATAAAAAATCCGCCTCTCGGGCGGTGATGTCCAAAACTATAGCGTGGTATGCAGGGGCGGTCAAGCCTATGCGCCGGGTGGTCGTGGATTCTCAGGCATGACGCGTTGGTGATGTGCAGAGGCGCCCCCGCTGGACTGGGGGCGCCTCTGACCTCTGCTGGGGGGGGGTCAGCGTTTGACGTCGTACACGCTGACGCTGCCGGGCTGGCCGACCTGTCCGGCGCCGACCATCAGTTGCGTGCCGGTGTCGGACCACGTCAGGAGGTTCGTGCGGAGGCTGAACTGCCCGGCGCGGGCCAGCAGGGTGCCGCTGGCGGTGTCGAAGACGTGCAGGGCGTTCTTCGCGTCGTTCGTCAGGACGGCCAGGAGTTTCCCGTCGGGGCTGAAGCGCAGGGCGCGCACGTCCGCGGTGAATTTCAGGGTCTTGAAGGCGGTGGTCGCGCCGGGTTTGACGAGGGCCACGAACGGCGCGTCGTCCACCGAGTACGCCACGGCGAGCGTCCCGCCGCGACTCTGCTGGAGTTCGTCGCTGGACGCGTCGGCGGGCAGTTTCACGGCGGCCTGGGTCTTGCCGGTCTTCACGTCCAGGCGCAGGGGGTTGCCCTCGTGCGGGATGACGAGCACGGCCTTGCCGTCGGTGGTGGGGAGCGCGTCGTGGATGTCCTCGACTTTCAGTTGCGCCGCCGTGAACTGCGCGACGATCTTGCCGGTCTGCCCGTCCAGCAGCGCCAGGCCCTCGTAGCCGCTCAGGGCGGCGTAGCGTCCGTCGGGGGAGGTGTGCAGCGTCTCGAAGTCCACCTTGCTGCTCAGCGCGGGGAGTTTCACGATCTTCCCGGCGCGGTACACGTTCACGGCGCCGCTGCCGTTCAGGGTCCACACCTGTCCGCCCTGCGTCTCGGCGGCGTACAGGCGGTCGCGGTTGCCGACGTTCAGGCCCTTGCCGGTCTTCAGGTTGATGAACTCGCCCAGGCCCGCGTGGGGCACGCCGCCGATGAACGCGCCGGTCCAGGTGTTGCCGCTGGGCAGTTTCACCTGCGGGCGGGCCGGGGCGTCCAGCGCGTCCAGGGTCAGGCGGCCCACGCTGCCGCCCAGGCTGAGCACCTGCCCGCCTGGGCCGCCGATCAGCGTGTCGAAGGTGTCGAGTTCCAGCGCGTCGCCGACGGCCTCGCCGGTCTGGGCGTCGAACAGTTGCCCCTCGCCGTACTCGGCGTACAGGAACTGCGCGTCGTTCAGGAACACCACGCTGCCCTCCAGGCTGAGGTCCTCACCGCCCTCGACCTCGGTGGGTTCGGCGCCGCCGCGCAGGATCAGCGTCTCGGACCCGGTTCGGATCACGGCGGCCTGAGCGTCCGGGCTGAAGGTGGCCTCCAGGCCGTCCCACTCGTCGCTGATCGCGCTGCTGGCGACGGCCTGCGCGTCGGCGAGCGCCACGAGGTCCACGCGGTCCTCGTAGATGACGGCGGCCAGGGTGCCGTCCGCGCTGACGCGCACGTCGTACGCCTCGCCGTCACCGAGCAGGTCGGTCGTCTGGCCGCTCTGCAGGTCCATGCGGGTCAGGGTGCCGTCGTTCAGCATCAGCAGGCTGCCGTCGGCGGCGAAGGCCAGGGTGGTGTCGTACTCGGGGGTGCCGCTGCGGACCTCCTGGCCGGTGCGGGCGTCCCACACGACCCAGCGGTCCCGGCCCAGCGCGGCGACGCGGGTGCCGTCCGGGCTGGCGCTCAGGGCCTGCACGGCGCCCTGCAGGCCGTACCACGCGCGGACGGTCTTCAGGTTCTGGTCGAGGATCATCACGGCGTTGTCGGCGTCCACGGCCACCTGTCCGCCCGGCAGGAACGCCGCGAGGTGCGAGTCCGCGCCCGGCACGGTGTACACGGCGGGTCTGGAGAGGGTCAGGGCGGACGCGCTTCCCAGGGTCAGGGCGACGCTCAGCAGCAGGGTTCTCATGTGACCCACTGTATGGAAAAGTGACCGTGAGGGTATCCACATTTAGGCGGAGGCGCCCACCCGGCCGGATGGCTCACGCGGGCTGGTCCATGCCCCCGTCACTCCGCGCCTCCCCTCTGATCAGCGCCACCCTCGGATCAATGGCTGTCGCTGAAGGTCACGGTCAGGGGCAGGCGCTGCCCGGCCATGCTGGCGGTCGCGCCGCTGATGTGCAGCCCGGCCGACTGGGCGGTCGTGTCCGAGAGTTTCAGGCGCAGCAGGCGCACGCGGCTGCCCTGGCGGACCAGGACGCTGGTGATCAGATCCCCGGCCTGGATGCAGCGGGCGTTCATGGGGCAGCGGCTGTCCTGCGTGCGCAGCAGCGTGACGGTCGCGTCCCCCAGTCTGCCGGTCTGGCCGACTTTCAGGTCGAGGGTGGCGGCGTGGGCGCCCCCGAGCAGGGCCAGGGGCAGCAGGGCGCGGCGCAGCAGGGTCAGAGGCAGGGTGGTCATGTGCCGAGTGTGCCGCGTGAAGCTGAGGGGGAACTGACCGCCGCGCCCCGTGGACCTTGAGGTCCGGGGCGCGGCGGTCGGTTCATGGGGCTCAAACGGATTCCGTCTGTTTCGTTGACAGATCGCAACACCACCGACCTGCCAACTCCACGCCCGGAACCCGTTTTACTCCTACTCTGCTGCGCAGCTCTGCGAGTCGCGTCCGCTCGGGTTGAAAGATGTTGCACACCTTTCAACCGGAGTCTGTATCAGCCGAGCAGGGGGGCGTCGCCGCTGCCCGCCAGGGCGCGGAAGCTGGCGGCCTTGGCCTTCAGGCCCATCTGGTCGTAGCACCCGGCGAGTTTCAGCGCGAAGAATTCCACGGCGCGGCAGTCCTCGCGGCGTTCGGCGGCTTCCAGGCAGGTGCGGTAGTGCAGCACGGCGAGGTGGTACTGCGCTTCACGCGCGGCGTGTTCGGCCCGGCAGTGGCTCATGCGGAGGGACACGATGTCGCAGGGGAGGGTGCTCGCGGCGGACATGACTGGCAGTGTAGTCACGCCGGGCAGTGGATGAATGAAAGATGAATCAGGTTTCGGGAAGCAGATTGTGCGTCTGTCACGCTGTTTTTCGTTATTTGCTAATTTTGCGGCTGGGATTTTATGCATGCGCGGGGGACGCGCAGGTGCCCTGCGTCCCCCGCCGTTCAGGTGGTCAGCACCCGCGCGCGCAGCGTCAGGTTCGGCAGGTTCACGTCCCCCAGCGCCACGCGCAGCGTCGTGCCCGGCGCGGCGGGCGTGCTGACGGGCAGGTCGAAGGCCAGGTCCGGGATGAGCAGCGTCGCCTGCGGCCCCCGGCGGTCCACCACGACCGCCTCCCATTCCCGCTCGGGCTGCGCGGCGATGAAGCGCAGGGTGTGGTGGCGTCGGCTCAGGCGTTCGGCCTGCCGGGTGGCGTCCGCGTTCATCTGCGCCTGCGCCACGCGCGCCGCGACCTCCTTGCCGCTCAGACCGTCCTGCCCGGCCAGATGGGCGCGCAGCTGCTGGTGCACCACCAGGTCCAGGTAGCGGCGCATGGGGCTGGTCGCCTGCGTGTACAGGTCCAGGCCCATGCCCGCGTGCGGTCCCGGCGCGGGCTGGAAGCGGGTGCGGGCCAGCGTGCGCCGCCGCGCCCACTGGGCGGCCAGCGTGTCGCCGCACACCTCGCGGTGGGGCGGGTCCTGCGTGGCGAACGGCAGGGCAATGGCGTGGTCGTCCGCGTAGATCGCGGCGCCCCACCCGGCCAGCGTCATGCATTCCTGCACCACCACCCGCATCTCGGGTTTGGGCAGGGGCGTGACGGTCGCGCCCGTCTCGTCGGCCTTCACGCGGACCTCGGGCAGGTCGATGCTCAGGGCGCCCTCCTGTACGCGCAGTTCGCGGCTCGCGGCGGCCAGTCGGGCCAGCGTCACGAACGGCTCCGCGCCCGCGTTCAGCCGCTCCTGCGCCTGCGTGTACGTCAGGCGCTGCACGCGCACGGTGGTCAGCTGCACGTCCACGGCGTCGGCGTTGCCGTCCTCGTCCAGGTCCAGGCTGATGCTCAGCGCGGGGCTGGTGTCGTGCAGGCCCAGGCCCGCCTGCTCGACCAGCGCGTCGGGCAGCATGCCGATGGTGCGGTCGGGGAGGTACAGGGTCGCGCCGCGCGCGCGGGCCTCCAGGTCCAGCGGGCTGTCGGCGGGGACCAGCGCGGCCACGTCCGCCACGTGCACCCACAGTCGGGTCAGGCCGCCGGGCAGCGCCTCGATGCCCACGGCGTCGTCCGGGTCGCGGTTGCCCTCGTCGTCGATGGCGTACACGTCCAGGTGAGTCAGGTCCAGCCGCTGTTCGGGCACGAAGGGCGGCACGTCCAGCGTCACGGGATTCAGGGCGGCGCCCAGCCGGTCGGCGTAGGGCGTGCGGGCGTCGGTCCACAGGCCGGCGCGCAGCAGCAGGGCGTGCGCGGCCTCGGGCGTCTCGGGTTGCTTCAGGTCGCGCATGGTGCGGCTCTTGTCCTGTTTGCCGCGGGCGAGCAGTTCCAGCTCGGTGCGCTGCGCGGGCGTGAGGTCGGGCAGGGTCATGCCTCAGAGGATAGGGCGGAGGCGGCCTGGGGTGGGGATGGAAAGCCGGACTTGCTATTCGTTGATCCGACTATCAAGGTTGTCGGGGTAGCGGCGGCGTGTTCGGGAAGCCGCGCGTAGCAGGTTGCTGTGGTGGCCGGTGTTTTTCTGGTTCCCGGACTGATGCCGGAAAGCCCAACTTCATCATCTGTAAAACTTAACTTGACAGATTAGAAGATCGATGTTTCTATGGTGCTCAGGAGGGCAGCATGAATGACCAGCACCCCGCAAGCGAATTCCACGCCCATGTCCAGCGTCTGGTGGCCGAAGGCAAACTCACCCCCGAGGAAGCCCAGGGACTCCTGGACGACACCCAGGACACCCCCGCCAGCCAGACCCAGCCGACCAGCACCCTGGCGCCGGGCGACCACCCCGGCGACGCCACCCGCGACCTGCACCTGCTCGTCCGGGGCTACACCCTCACCGTCCTGACCGACGCCGCCCTGAGCGCCCCGCACCTCGCGGCGAACCTCGACGGGCACCTGAGCCTCGACCACACCCCGCAGGGCTGGCGCGTCGCCCGCACCCCCGGCCAGCAGGGGCACGTCCCGAACCTCAAGGCCATCCTGACCCTGCCCTTCACGCCCGGCCACACCCACGCCGAGATCAGCGGCGGCAACCTCACGCTGCCCGACCTCGCCGGAGAACTGCGCGCCGAAGTCAACGGCGGGAACGTCCGCGCGGGCCGCGCCCACAGCCTCCACGCCGACGTGAACGGCGGAAACCTGACGGCCGCCGAGATGAGCGGCCCCAGCACCGTCACCGTCAACGGCGGGAACCTCACCCTGACCGGCGCCGCCACCCTGAACGCCAGCGTCAACGGCGGTAACCTCACCTGGACCGGCACGCTCAGCGGCGGTGACCACCGCGTCGAGGTGAACGCCGGGAACGTCAAACTGCACCTCCTGCCCGGCAGCAGCGTCCACATTGACGCCCGCGTCACCCTCGGCTCCTTCAGGGCCGACTTCCCCACCGGCAAGAGCGGCGGCTTCCTGAACACCCACCACACCGGCCAGCTCGGCGGCGGCGACGCCCGCCTGCACTGCCAGATCACCGCCGGAAACCTGAAGGTCGTGACCGCATGACCACCCTGCACCCCACCCCCTACCTGCCCACCCTGCGTGAACTCCGCGTCAGCCTGCGCACCCACCTGACGCGCCTCCTGACCCCCGACGCCGCCCAGGCCCACGCCTGCACGCAGCTGCGCCGCACCCTGGACGCCGAGGCGCACCGCGCCCGCATGCAGCGCGCCCTGCTCGGAGAACGGCCATGAAAGAGAAGATCCGCCGCATCCTCGACCTGATCCGCGCCGGGAAACTCACCCTGGACGACGCCGGACCGCTCCTGGCCGCCCTGAGCCCCAAACTCGCCCTGACCGAAAGCGACCGCGAATTCATCTCCGCGCTGCTGGGCCGCTCCGAACTCGACGCGGGGCAGGTCGCCGAGCACATCATGCTGCTGCGCGGCGTCCGGGACGCCGGATTCGGCTTCGCCCCACCCCAGCCGCCCCAGCCCCCACAGCCACCCCGCCGACCCCAGGTCGTCATCGGCGGCCAGCGCACCCGCGGCCTCGACGGCCTCATCAGCCACATCACCGGAGGAATTGACAGCGTGGTCGAGAACATCACCGGTCAGGTCGAACGCGAACTGCAACGCGAACTGCACGGCCATCACCCCGACATGCACCACCCGGGCATGCCGCCCCACATGCCCCCCGGCCCCCGCATCCTGCGCATCAAGGTGGAAACCCAGCACGGCGACGAGTACAACGCGAACATCCCCGTCAGCCTCGCCCCGCACCTCGACCGCCTGATCCCTCCCCACGGCCGCTCGGCCCTGGAAAGCGCCGGATTCACCCTGGACGCCCTGCGCCTCCTGATCGAGGCCAGTCCCTACCCCGGTCCGCTGATCGACGCGCAGGACCAGCACGGCAACGAAGTGCACATCAGCCTCCAGTGACCGCAGCCGAACCCACGCCGCCCCCGTCAACATGCGGGGGCGGCGTCCTGCTGCCGGGACAGGGTGGGGGAGAGGCCCGACGGAGTTCAGGTGCCGGCGCGAGCGTGCAGATTCCCCGGTGTCCCCCTCGCCTTCCCGCTCACTCTGTCGCATCGGGAGAGGGCGTGAGCGTCCCGCGCACTGCACCTCCACAGATTCAGGTCGTCGGGCGACCGCTGCCGCAAGCTCTGTCCAGGCCATGAAAAACCGCCCCCGATGGTCTGGGGGCGGTTCGTGGCGTGAGGCTGTGGGTTCAGGCGGTCGTCTGCGGCATGGGCTGGGTCTGTCCGCCCACGCGGGCGACCGCTTCGCGCACGACGTCCCCGGTGATGAGTTCCTGCGTCAGCAGGGCGTCGGCGACCTCGTGCATGGCCTGCTGGTACTCGGTGACGAGTTCACGGGCGCGTTCGAACGCGCGGGTCAGGATGCGCTTGACGTCCTCGTCGACCAGCTGGCTGGTGTGCTCGCTGAACGCCTTGGGTTTCGCCATGTCCTCACCCAGGAACACCGGGCCCGAATCGGTGGTGAGGGCCATGTTCTTGAAGTTGTCGCCCATGCCCCATTCGAGGACCATCTTGCGGGCGATGTTCGTGGCCTTGCGGAAGTCGTCCGCGGCGCCGCTGGTGACGCTGCCCATGAAGACTTCCTCGGCGGCGCGGCCGCCCAGCGCGACGATCAGCTGGTTCTCCAGGCGTTCCTTGCTCATCAGGACCTGCTCTTCGGGCAGGTAGAACGCGGCGCCCAGTGCGCGGCCGCGCGGGATGATGCTGACCTTCTGGAGCTTGTCGCTGCCGGGGATGACGGCGGCGGTGACGGCATGTCCGGCCTCGTGGTAGGCGATGGCCTTCTTCTCCTGGTCGCTGATCGTCAGGCTGCCGTTCTCCAGGCCCAGGGTGATCTTGTCGAGCGCGCGGTAGAAGTCGCTCATGTCGATCTGGGTCTTGCCGACGCGGGCGGCTTCCAGCGCGGCCTCGTTGGTGACGTTCTTCAGGTCGGCGCCGCTGAAGTACGGCGTGCTCTTGGCGATCTCGGGGACGTCCACGCCGGTGGCCATGGGCTTGTTGCGCAGGTGCACCTTCAGGATGGCCTCGCGTTCCTTGAGGTTCGGCAGGTCGATGGTGACCTGACGGTCGAAGCGGCCGGGGCGCAGCAGGGCCGGGTCGAGCACGTCGGGGCGGTTGGTGGCGCCCAGCACGATGACGCTGCTGCTCTTGTCGAAGCCGTCCATTTCCGACAGGATCTGGTTGAGGGTCTGCTCGCGCTCATCGTGACCGCCGCCGATGCCCGCGCCACGCTTGCGGCCGATGGAGTCGATCTCGTCGATGAACATGATGGCGGGCGCGCTCTTGCGGGCGTCCTCGAACAGCGTGCGGACGCGGCTGGCGCCGACCCCGACGAACATCTCCATGAACTCGGAGGCGCTGACGCTGAAGAAGGGCACGTCGGCTTCACCGGCGATCGCGCGGGCCAGCAGGGTCTTCCCCGTTCCGGGAGGGCCGACGAGCAGCACGCCCTTGGGGATTTCCGCGCCGATCTGGTGGTACTTGCCGGGGTTCTTCAGGAAGTCCACGACCTCCACGAGTTCCCGCTTGGCTTCCTCGTGCCCGGCGACGTCGGTGAACTTGGTGGGCACGCGGTTTTCCTTGCCGTACTTCTTGGCCTTGCTCTGCCCGAACTGCATGACGCCGCTCTGGCCGCCCTGGGCGCGCATGAAGAAGAAGTACATCATGCCGAACAGCAGGATGATCGGCAGGAAGTTCAGCAGGATCCCCAGCCACTGGCTGGGCTGCTCGAAGCGCAGGTCCACGCCCTGCTGCTGCATCTGGGTGATCAGGCTGGTGTCGGGCGTCGCCTGGCTGCTGGGCAGGCGCACGCTGAAGTCCTTGATGTCACGCTTCTGCGGGCCGCTGGCGGTGTTCACCTCGACGGAGGTGGGCTGCTTGAGGGTCACGTTCGCGTTGTTCTCGCGGACGATGACGCGCTCGACCTGCCCGCCTTCCAGCAGGGACTTGAATTGGGTGTAGTTCACGCTGGAACGCCCGCTCAGGGGAGCCTGCGAGAACATCAGGAACAGGGCCAGGACGAACAGGACGATCAGCCAGGGATTGAGCCGTTTCAAGAACAGGTCCTCCGGAGGGAGAGAAGAGGGTGAATGGGGCGAGGTGGAGGGCGAGCCCCCGCTGAAGTTGAGTCTACCAGACTCAAGGTGTATGAAATTGTCCCACCTCACACCTGTGCTTTAGGGATTGGCAACCTTCACGCGCCGCGCCGCCCACCACCCCAGCCACACCAACAGCGCCGCCACCGCGCCCGTCCAGCCCACCAGCAGCAGCACCGGCAGGACGTTCAGCAGGATGCCCGGCCACTGGCTGGGCTGCTCGACGCGCAGGTCCACGCGCTGCTGCTGAATGAGGGAAATCAGGCTGGCATCGGGCGTGGCCAGCTCACGCGTCACGCGCACCCGCACCTCCCGCACGTCCCGCGTGGACGGGCCGCCCGGCGTCAGGACCTGCACGGGCATGCCCTGTTTCAACGTCACGGTCGCCGTCTCGCCCCGCACCACCACCCGCGCCACCTGCCCGGCCTCCAGCAGCGACCGGAACTCCGCCAACGGTACCACCTGCACCCGCGCGCCCGACCACCACGTCAGGCCCCACACGCCCAACGCCGCCAGCAGCACCAGTCCCAGAACTCCCAGTGCCGGGACGCCCAGCGCCCCCACCCTCCGCCCACCACGCCCTGTCATCCCTCCATGACACCCCATGCCCGCGCGGCATGCAAGCGACAAAAGGTGCAGGCAGTCCGCCCCCGTGGGCGCGCGTGCCGTATCCTGACGGGGAATGATTGACGTGGCCACCACCTGGCAGCAAGTGTGCGAGGCGCTCGCCGGCGGCGACTACGAGCAGGCCTTCGGCGTGCTGGACGCCGCCATGCGCGAAGCCCACCGCCCCGAACGCGCCCGCCTGACCCTCCTGCTCGGCAGCCTGCACGCCCTGTACGGCGACGCCGCCACCACCGACCTGGGCGCCGCGCTGCGCGAGGCCCGCACCATCGACCCCAGCCTGCGCGAGGACCCGCTGTACCAGGCGCTCATGGCGGAACTCGACGCCCGCACCCGCGGCCCCGACGCCGCCCCGCCCAGCGCGGCCGTCCGCGAGGCCGCCGATCCGCTGGCCCGCTTCCACGCGCTGTGCGCCCTGGTTCTGATGGACGAGGGTCAGGCGGCGCTGGACATCCACCTCCCGGCGTCCGACCTGCCCGTGCACCTGCGCTGGCGCCTGCGCTCCTGGGAGGCCGAGGCGAACGAGGGCCTGGGGCAGACCGCCGACGCCGCGAACCTGTACGGCGAGGCCGCGCACCTCGCGCAGGGCCTGAACCGCGCCGTGATGCTCCAGGAGCAGGCGGCGCTGCAACTGCAACTGGGGCAGCCCGAGGCCGCGAAACACACCCTGGATCAGGCGCGCCTGCTGTACCCCACGCGCCCCGGCCCGCACGACGCG
This sequence comes from Deinococcus grandis, assembly GCF_001485435.1. NCBI lineage: Bacteria > Thermotogati > Deinococcota > Deinococci > Deinococcales > Deinococcaceae > Deinococcus > Deinococcus grandis. The sequence goes on from NZ_BCMS01000001.1 coordinate 136,510, forward strand.
GAGGACGCCGGGTTGAACCTCGCCACGTGGCACTACCTGCGCGCGCAGGCGCTGCTGAACCTGGGCCAGCCGGACGCCGCGCACGACATGATCCGCGAGGCCGCCCGCCTGGAAGCGCAGCACGGCGACCCCAGCTACGGCGTGGCCCTGGTGCGCGGGCAGGTCCTGACCCACCTGGGCCGCCAGCAGGACGCCCTGAACGCCTTCGAGGACGCCCTGAAGCTCGCCACGGACGCCGACCGGCCCTACGCGAACCACGAACTGGGCGTCGCACTGCTTGATCTGGACCGCCCCGTGGACGCCCGCGAGAAACTGGAGGCCGTGCTGGCCGACCCCGAGTACCCCTACCAGCCGGAGGTCCTGGCCGACATCGCCGAGTGCGACTACCGCCTGGGCCGCCTGCAGGAAGCGCAGCTGGAGGCCGAGCAGGCCCTCGCGCAGGGGGCCGTGATCCCCGCCAGTCTCGTGCTGGGCAGCGTCGCGCTGGACTACTTCCAGCTGGACGAGGCGCTCGAACACTACGACCGCGTCCTGCGCGAGGCCGCGCCCGAGAGCCGCGACTGGGTCACCGCGCACCAGATGGCCGCCGACGTCATGGCCCAGCAGGGCTTTCCCGATCCGGCCGCCGCGTACGCGCACGCTCAGCAGGCGCTGGCGCACACGCCCGACAGCGACGACTGGCACGTGACCCTGCAGGAGCACCTGCGCAAGGCCGAGGCGCTCCTGTCCCAGCAGGGCGGCACCGGCGGCCGCATGCTGAACTAAGTACTGCGGTGGCCTGGCCCGAGGCCACCCGAGCGGACTTATTAAGCTGTGAAACAGAGCGAGATGCAGCAGAGGCGCGCGGCGGGAGATGGACTGGGGGGCCGGTGCGGTGCCGGACGCCCAGGGAACCGGACGCCGTGCGCCCCGTGACCCGCGCCGAGCCCGGTCTGCGGGGGGCGCTCCTGGACATGCTGCGGCTGTCGCTGGGGGGCGCGGTCGCGCTGGGCTTCGCGCGGTTCGCGTACGCGCTGCTGCTGCCGACCATGCGCGATGACCTGGGCTGGAGTTTCACGCTGTCCGGCGCGATGAACGCCGCGAACGCCCTGGGGTACCTGCTGGGCGCGCTGATCGCCGCGCCCCTGATCCGCCGCGCCGGGCTGGGGCGTGTGTTCGCGGGCGCGATGCTCCTGACGGCGCTGACGCTGCTGGCCTGCGCCGTGACCGGCCTGAGCGTACCGCTGCTGACCCTGCGCTTCCTGTCCGGGGTGGGGGGCGCGCTGGTGTTCGTCAGTGGTGGCGGGCTGGCGGCGCTCGCCACGCGCGCGCACCCGGAGCGCAGCCCGCTGCTGCTGGGCGTGTTCTACGGCGGGGCCGGGATCGGGATGCTGCTGTCGGCCGCGCTGCTGCCGCCGCTGCTGGCGCACGGGTGGCGCGGCGCATGGCTGGCGCTGGGTCTGGCGGCGCTGGCGTGCATCCCGCTGAGCGCCCCCGCGCTGCGACGCCTGCCCACCCAGGCGGCCAGTGCCCCCGCCCGCACGCCTGCCGTGTCGCTGCGGCCGCTGGCCTGGACGCTCGCCGCGTACACCTGCTTCGGCATCGGGTACATCGCGTACATGACGTTCATCGTGGCGTTCCTGAAAGGCGCGGGCGCGCAGGCATGGATCACGCCGTTCTGGGCGCTGCTGGGCCTCAGCGTCGTCCTGCACCCCTTCGTGTGGGCGCCCGTCACCGCCCGCCTGCGCGGCGCGCGCGCCATGACCGCGCAGATGCTCACCCTGGCCGCCGGGGCCGCCCTGCCCCTGCTGGGCATCACTCCCCCCGCGCTGCTGCTGTCCGGCGCGCTGTTCGGCGGCAGTTTCCTGGCGGTCGTGGCGTTCACGACCCTGATCACCCGTCGCACCCTGCCCGAGCACGCCTGGGCGCGCGGCATCGCGGCGTTCACGGTCCTGTTCGCCGCCGGGCAGGTCGCCGGGCCGCTCCTGACCGGCCTGCTCGCCGACCGCGCGGGCGGCCTGCGCCTGGGCCTGGGCGTCAGCGCGGTCGTGCTGCTGCTCGGCGCGGCCCTCGCGTGGGGGCAGGGGAGAGGACGGACGACCTGAACAGCCCGCCCGGAACCCGTCCTTACAACTCCTTCTCCCAGGTGATCCACATGCGTTCCACGCGGTAGCCCAGGCGGGTGTTCACGCGCAGCATGGGGAGGTTCAGGACGGTGCCGCCCGTCCCGGCGTGCGTGTGCCCCGCCCCCTGCGCCCAGGTGAGCGCGTGGGCTTTCAGGGCGGTCATGACGCCCCGGCGGCGGTGGTCGGGGTGCGTGACGCTGCCCTCGCTGTCCACTTCCTTGCCGCGTGGGGTGAGGCGGGTCAGGGCGACGATCTGCCCGCGCCAGCGCGTGACGAACGCGGCCTCCTCCCGCCGGATGACGTCGCGCAGGCCGTCCCGTGTGAGGGGATCGGGCGTGGTGGTGGGATTGCGCGGCTGGTCGCGTACGCCGGTCCGGTGCAGGGCATAGAGGGTGTCCCAGTCGGCGTCCGGCGCGTCGGGGTCGAGGCGTTCGGGTTCGTACCCGGCCAGGAACAGCCGCTCCTGCACCGGCTCGAAGGGGGTGGGGTCGAAGGTGGTCAGGTCGAGGTGTGCGCCCCAGGACTGCCACGCGTTCCGGAAGCCCGCCGCGTGGAAGAAGGTCATCACCTCGGTGAAGTCCTCGCGGGTGACGCCCAGCACGCGCCGGAACCCGCCCGGCGCCTCGGCCAGCTGCGCCAGGAGCAACGGTGTGAAGGTGGCGGCGTCCCCGGCGACGTCCAGTCGCAGCGCGTCCGGCACGCCCTCGCCGAACGGTGCGAGGCGCGCGGTGGCGACCACCACGCCGCCCTGCTCGGCGACGAGGCGGGTGGGGCGGGTGCCGGGCTGCGCCTCCCGGAAGTGTTCTGGCGCGTAGGTCCAGTGGCCGCGCACGCCCTCCGTCACGAGGCGGGCGACCGCTGAGGCATCGGCGGCGCGGAACGGGCGGAGGGTGGGCAGGTGGTCGGTGCGGTGGGGCGCGTGGGTCATGCGTTCACTGTGCGCTGCCGTGTGGGCGCGGCGCGAATCGGGCAGGTACGCCATCTGGCTTACCTGGGATGAAGGCGGACTCAAGGCCCGGTGCATGTTGACTCAGTGGATATTCACGGAAGGGCTTGCATCTATTCTGTCTCTGGCGTATTCTGTCTGTACCGGAATGGAGGCGCCGTTGGTGCGCCTGCTCGCCAGGACGGACGGCTCTGAATCAGCACGATCCCCGCTCCCGCGTCGTCGGGAGCGCTTCTTCTGGCCTGCGGACCCGCGCCGGTCGTGGGAGCGCTTCACCCGAGCGTCTAGAAAGCGCCAAAAAGTGTACACGGTACACATACTCTTCTCGGGGTAGGATGAACGGCATGTCCAGCGACATCCCACAGCTGAGCGTCAACACCATCCGCACCCTGAGCATCGACGGCGTGCAGGCCGCCAACAGCGGCCACCCCGGCGCGCCCCTGGGCGCCGCGCCCATGGCGTACGTCGTCTGGCAGGACTACCTGCGCTTCAACCCCGTTCACCCGGAATGGCCCGGCCGTGACCGCTTCGTGCTGTCCGCCGGGCACGCCAGCATGCTGATCTACAGCCTGCTGCACCTCACCGGGTACGACCTCTCGCTGGACGAACTGAAGAACTTCCGCCAGTGGGGCAGCAAGACCCCCGGCCACCCCGAGTTCTTCCACACCCCCGGCCTCGACGCCACCACCGGCCCCCTCGGCCAGGGCGCCGCGATGACCGTCGGCCTGGCCATGGCCGAGGCGCACCTCGCCGCGCGCTACAACCGCCCCGAGTTCCCCATCTTCGACAACCACACCTACGCCATCCTGGGCGACGGTGACCTGCAGGAAGGCGTGAACCACGAGGCCGCCGCACTGGCCGGCCACCTGCGCCTGAACAAGCTGATCTGGCTGCACGACGACAACCAGGTGCAGCTCGACACGCCCACCAGCAAGGCCGAGAGCGACGACATCGCCGCCCGCTACGTCGCGTATGGCTGGAACGTCCAGAAGGTCGCCGACGGCAACGACCTGGACGCCATCCGCGCCGCCGTGAAGGAAGCGCAGACCAGCGACCGCCCCACCCTGATCCAGGTGCGCACCGTGATCGGCTTCGCCAGCCCCCGCGCCGGCACCAGCAAGGCCCACGGCGAACCCCTGGGCGCCGAGGGTGTGGCGGAGACCAAGGCCGCGCTGGGCTGGGACTACCCGCCCTTCACCGTCCCCGAGGAAGTCAAGGCCCACATGGACGCCCGTGAACGCGGCGCGAAATTCGAGGCCGACTGGAACGCCCTGATGGACGGCTACCGCGCCGCGCACCCCGAACTGGCCGCCGAAGTCGACGCGATGCTGAAGCGCGAACTGCCCGCGAACCTCGCCGACGCGCTGCCCAGCTACGAGGTCGGCGGCAAGGGCGTCGCCACCCGCAACGCCAGCGGTGAGGTCATCAACGCCCTGGCCAAGGTCCTCCCCGGCCTGATGGGCGGCAGCGCCGACCTCTCGGGCAGCACGAAGACCACCATCAAGGACGGCGGCGAGATGCAGAGCGGCAGCATGGCCAGCCGCAACGTCCTGTTCGGCGTGCGCGAGTTCGGGATGGCCGCCGCCGCGAACGGCCTGAGCCTGTACGGCGGCCTGCACCCCATGGTCGGCACGTTCCTGGTGTTCGCGGACTACCTCAAGCCCGCCTTCCGCCTCAGCGCCATCCAGATGCAGCCCGTCACGTACGTCCTCACGCACGACAGCATCGGCCTGGGCGAGGACGGCCCCACCCACCAGCCCATCGAGCAAATCGCCATGCTCCGCGCCGTCCCCGGCGCCCACGTCATCCGCCCCGCCGATGCCAACGAGACGGCCGCCGCGTGGCAGATGGCCCTCGAGTACGACAAGGGCCCCACCGCCCTGGCCCTGACCCGTCAGGACCTCCCGATCCTGCCCCGCAACCACGCGGGCGTGAAGAAGGGCGCCTACGTCGTCCGCGACGCCGAGGGCGCTCAGATCATCCTGATCGCCTCCGGCAGCGAGGTCAGCCTCGCCCTGGACTCCGCCGAGGCCCTGGCCGCCGAGGGCATCCCCGCGCGCGTGGTCAGCATGCCCTGCATGGAAGTCTTCCGCACCCAGGACCGCAGCTACCGCGACAGCGTCCTCACCCCCGGCGTCAAGCGCGTCGCCATCGAGGCCGCCGCCAAGGGCCCCTGGTACGAGTGGGTCGGCACCGACGGCGCCGTCATCGGCATGGACACCTTCGGGGCTAGCGCCCCCGCCAGCGTCCTGTTCGAGAAGTTCGGCTTCAGCGTCCAGAACGTCAGCAAGGTCGTCAAGAGCGTCCTCTAAGGGATTTCGCAAGAGAGAGGCAGGACGCGTGGGGGTAACCCCGGCGTCCCGCCCCTTCTGCTGTGATTACAGCTGGGCCTGGGCGTAGGTGGTGGCGAGGTCGGGGCGGCCCGCCTCGATCAGCGCCTTGTCCCGGATGCGGCACGAATCACACACGCCGCAGGGCTCCTCACCGCCCTGGTAACAGCTCCAGGTCACGTCGATCGGCACGCCCACCGCCAGCGCCTCGCGCACGATGTCCGCCTTCGTCATCTCCGCCAGCGGCGCCGTCAGCACCGCCCCGCGACCCTCCAGGCCCGCCTTCGTCGCCAGGTCCGCCAGCGTCTGGTACGCCGCGAGGTACTCCGGGCGGCAGTCCGGATACCCGCTGTAATCCACCGCGTTGATCCCCAGGAACACCCGCTCCGCGTCGATCGCCTCGGCCAGACTCAGACCCACCGCGATGAACACCGTGTTCCGTCCCGGCACGTACGTCGGCGGAATCACCCCATCTTCCGTCCCGTCCGTCGGTACCACCATCGACTCGTCCGTCAGGGCACTCCCCCCGAACGACCCGATGTTGATGTCGATCACCCGGTGCGCGGCCCCGAAATGCGCCGCGACCGTCGCCGCCCGCTCCAGTTCCACCGTGTGCCGCTGCCCATACCGGAACGACAGCGCCGTGCACGCATACCCGTCACGGGTCGCCATGCCCAGCACCGTGCTCGAATCCAGCCCGCCCGACAGCAGCACCACCGCGCGCTTCATGTCTTCCGTCATACTCCACCTCCGAAAAAGAACCCCTCACCCCACCCTCTCCCCACGGGAGAGGGCTTCAGAACCCCGCTGCCGGGTATGGATTGCAGTTCCTACATCCCACAACCCCCGTCAGTACCCGAGTGCCGCGTTCCCGCCCAGCGGAATCAGGCGTTTGTCGCTGTGCGCATCGAGGTCGTCGGCGCGGTACAGCTTGTGCATCTGGTACCCGGCCCGCAGGCGCGGGTTCTCCTTGACTGCCTGCGTGATCGCGTTCAGGACGCTCAGGTCCCGTTCGCGGGCCTTGCTCCACTCGGGGTGCAGCCAGATCACCGCGTCCTCCCTCAGGCCGGTCAGGGTGTCCAGCCCGGCCTGAATGTCGCCCGGGTCGTGGACGATGATCTTCACCTCGTCCGCGAGGGCCACAACCTCCGGTAGTGGGGGCTGCCCGAAGGGTTTGGGGGACAGCGTCACCCAGTCCAGTTCTCCGCGCAGGGGCGCGATGCCGCTCGTCTCGATGTGCACCCGGCGGCCCAGGGCGTGCAGGGCGTCCGTCAGGGGGTTCAGGTCGAACAGGATCGGTTCGCCCCCCGTGACCACCACGACGGCGCCGTCCGGACTCTCGGCGCGCACGACCTCGGCCAGTTCATCGGCCCCCATGAGGGTCACGCCGTCGGGGCGGTAGTCGCGGTGCCAGGTTCCGGCGCTGTCGCACCAGGGGCAGGCCTGCGGGCAGCCGTACAGCCGGATGAAGTACGCCGCGCGGCCCAGGTGAACCCCCTCGCCCTGCCAGGTGTAGAAGCGCTCGTACACCGGGTACTTCATGCCCTCACTCCCAGTACTCGCAACTGCTGTCCGGGGTTTCCCACAGGGTCACGTGCAGGCGCAGGTCCGCGCCGTCGTCGCCCTCGGGCAGGTCGGCGCGCACCCGCTGCATGGTCCTGCGGTGGATGTACGCGGCGACGACCTCGGCGGTCGTGTCGTCCCCGAGTTCCGGGAAGTCGTTCAGGTAGGCGTGATCCAGACCGCCGGCGTCGACGTCCTTCTTGGCCCATTTGAGGGTCTTGAAGTCCGCGACCATGATGGCGCGCTTCACGTGCGCACTGGGACGCAGGCGGTCACTGGTGAGTTCCATGCGCACGCGGTACGTGTGCCCGTGCAGGCGCCCGCAGGGGCCGTCGTAGCCGGTGATCACGTGCGCCGAATCGAACGTGAACTCCGACGTCAGTTTCCACGGCATCCGCTTACGCCCCCTGGTGGTCGGGCGCGACGTACTTCACGGTGCAGATCGTGTTCAGACCCCCACGCATGCCGTAATCGCAGCGGATCTCCATGCTCAGGGGCTTGAGCAGGTTCACCAGATCCGCCAGCACCCGCCGCGTCGCGTGCTCGTGGTAGATGCCCACGAAACGGTAGCTCGTCAGGTAGTACTTCAGGCTCTTGAGTTCCACGCACGCCTCGCGCGGCAGGTACCGGATCTCCAGGCGGCCGAAGTCCGGCAGGCCACTCCAGGGGCACACCGGGCTGAACTCGTCCGTCACGATCTCGATCTGCATCGGCTCGCCCGGGTAGCGCACCGGGTCGTCCTCGCGCACGTGCGGGAAGGTGCCCAGCACGGCCACATCGATGGCGTCGAGGCCCTGCACGTCGTAGCGGCGGTCAAAACCAGGGTTCTGGGGTCCGCAGTCGGCCCCGGCAGTCACGTTCGTCATATGTCTTTCCTCCCGGCAGGGCCGCACCCTGAACGGCGCGGGCCTGGGGTGACAGCACAGGTCACCCGGTTGTGGGAGTCCGCACCCGCAGGCGCGACCTCAACCGCGCATTATCCACAAGTCCATGCATGACCGCCAGGGGGCGCGGAACAAACGCGCGCAGGCCCCCGGCAGGGGAGAGGTTCAGCCCGCCGCCTCCGCCAGTGCCGCCGCGCGGCGCAGGATGCCCAGCAGCAGCCCGGACTCCCAGAAGCCCAGGCGCGAGCCGTCACTGAACCGCTCCTGCCGCGCGAAGACCGTCAACAGCCGCGCCAATTGCACCGGGGTCGCGCGGGCCAGCACCGCCGGGTCGTCCCGCAGGGCCCGCGCCTCGGGCGTCTGCGCCCACTGCGGCCACTGGAACCGCTCGTCCCCATGCACCCACCCGAACTCGTCCAGCGTGCGCAGCAGCCGCGCCACCTGCGGGTCGTACGCGTACCCGCGCATCTGCACGCCGCCTCCCGGCAGGACCACGGCAGGCGGCTGGCCGTCCGTGAAGCGGAACGCCGGGTCCGCCATGATCGGCAGGAACGCCGCGACGGCACGCAGGGCTTCAGGCGTGAACTGTGGGTGCATGACGCCCAGCATGGCCCGCGCGCATGAGGGCACGAAAACCCCCACCGGTGAGGGCAAAAGATTTCCAGCGCATCCCCAGATTTCAGTATTGGGAGTCGCAGATGATAGTTGGTCATGGCGACGTAGCCTTGAAATCTATTTGAAGAATTGCTTCAATAGATCGGTGGCTAGATTGCCTAATACCCCTAGGCTTAGCGACAAGAGTAAAAAATTCAATACCCAAAATTTACCTTTAGAATTCCTTGCTTCCTGTCGAAGCATATTATTTTCGCTAGATTTTGAAAGGAGGATATATCCAAAGTTTTTGTAGGTAGCAAATTCTACTATTCGTTTGCGAAACGCAATTGAGACAATTGCCAAAACCATGATTGACATCATATACGCCATAAAGTTATTTACGTTGGGAAAGCCTAGCTCCGCCTGATAATTCCTCTGTAGGCTGTAATTCATCTTATTGGCTATGCCGAGCAGGCTATTATCTGCTAAGATGGCGGGGTCTATATTTTTCGGGGAAAAACTTCGTGTTGACGCCGCTAGCTTGAATAGGGGGATTAAGAAAGCAAATAGCCAAAATGATCTGACAAATTCCGGAAAAACAGAATTGCTAAATGCTGCTACTGGTGGAATTTTCTTAAGCCTTGGTTCGATGAAGCTTGTAAACAAGTGAACGATATCATATGCCCATGTTCTATCGGTGAATTCTATTCTCAGCTCAATGCCAACAAAATAAGGGCTGCTGGCATCATTTGCGTTATCGGCGTCTTTTTTGATTTTTATGGGGGCACTAAATGTGACAGATATGGTCTGCTTCTCTGGCTTACCCTCTCTATTTAAAATGATGTATTGCATCACTATATTTAAATTTGTGCATATCTCATTGCCTAGATGATTGAAAGTAGTAATTTGATCTATATTGTTGAACTCTATGCTGCTATCATCGTCAAACCCTAGAACTCCGTAAAACTTTGCAAGATAAGACCCATGCTGCTGCATGGATATCCTCTGATCAAAAAGATGATATATATCGTTCAATAACTGAGAATTGCATATAAATCCGCCGGGATAATACTTTACGATGGCTTGCGGAGTCCCTAAAAGACTATTGATAAATTGCTTGAAATCAGCGGCTTTGACAGGAAGGGTTACAAAACCAGAGCTTCCGTTGACGTTGCTCGCTTTTAACTCCAAACCATTTTCTTCTGAATCTGGATTGCTCATATCGGTCTAATGATACCCTGGCCATTGCACCGGGCAAGCGATAGTGACTGCGGTTCGAACCACTGATCGTATCAAGTCTCTGGGGGTTATCCGGCATGGCCGGGGGCTAATCAGACGCTATATCCGCTTTAGGAAATGGAAAAAGCCCCGTACTAGACGGGGCTTTTCCTTTGGTGGTGGCCAGGGCCGGACTTGAACCGGCGACCCAACGATTTTCAGTCGTTTGCTCTACCAGCTGAGCTACCTAGCCTTCCTTGGCGGTCCGGACGGGATTTGAACCCGCGACCTTCTGCGTGACAGGCAGATATGCTAACCGCTACACTACCGGACCGTGCCTTGAAGGGGCTGCAAAAGCAGCGGGGTTAAGGATAGCGGCGCGTTTCACGGTTGTCAATGCGTGCGGGGGCGGGTGGGGTCAGAAGGGGACGGCGCGGACGTTCTTCACGGGGTGTTCCTGGCCGGGGTCGAGCAGCAGTTCGAGGTACTCGCGGGCGTGCAGCGCGTCGATCATGGCGAGGTTGTGGTCCTCGTCGAGGTGGATGCCGCCGTCGATCTGGGTGTGGCCGTACACGCCGTAGTCGAGTCCGGCCATGCGGACGTATTCGGGGGATTCGCGGAACCAGCGTTTGGGGGCGTGGTCGGCGTAGAACAGGTCGTCGTAGTGCGCGTGGGCGGGCAGCGGGGAGACGTGCGCGAACTGGACGGTGCCGACGCGGATCTCGCGGGGGAAGCTGCGCATCCACGCGGCGAGGTGGTCGGGGAGGATCAGGCCGCCGTGGTCCGGGTCGAATTCCACGTGGACCATGCCGCCGCTGGTGCCCAGGACGTAGCTGGTGTTCAGGACGGCGTCGTCGTGGTTCCCGAGGATGATGTGCACGGCGTGCGGCGCGGCGTCCTGGTACGCCTTGAGTCGTTCCAGGTGGCGGATCTGTTCGCGCGCGGCGAGGAACAGGTGGTCCGGGTTCTTGTGGTCGAAGCGGGGCAGGCCGGTCAGGCGGGCGTAGTCGCGGTCGTTCTTGGGGTGGACGAGGTCGCCGATCAGGACGACCTGGAACAGTCCGGCCTGCACGGGCGGGGTGGGCAGGCCGTCCAGGGTGGCGCAGCTGGCGGCGCGCAGCGCGGTCCACAGGAGGTCGAAGTCGGCGTGGACGTCTCCGAAAGCGAGGAATTTACGCATGGGGTCAGCCTTTCAGGAGGGCGTGGAGGTCCTTGTAGATGGCGCGGCTTTCTTCCAGCGTCTCGCCGTAGCCGCGCATGAGGATGCGGGCGGCTTCCCCGCCGCGCCCGGCGACTTTCAGCTGCTCCAGCAGGTCCTCGATGTGCCGCCGGGCTTTTTCCATCTGCGGGTCGCGGGGCGGTTGCGGGGGCAGGGGGCGTTCGGCGGCGGGGGGTGGGGTGGGCGTGTCGGTTTCCAGCTCGCTGGTGTTCGCGCCGTCGTCCGGGTCGTACTCGACCCAGACGGCGTCGCTGGTGGGCGTGACGCCGTACGCGCGGGCGAGGTCGGCCAGCGCGGCCAGTTTGGCGTCCTGAAGGGTGTGCGCGGTGGCGAGGCCCTCGCGGGTGGCGCCCATGACGCTCAGGCGGGCGCGGACGATGGGCGGCGCCGGGTGGTCGCACGCCCAGGTGAGGCTCCAGCCGGGGTCGATCGCGTCGAGTTGCGGGGCGAGCACGTCGAGGTCGGGGGCGAGGGTCACGCGGGCCTGGTCGTCCCGGACGGTCAGGGTGGCCCAGGCGGTCATGCTGGCGCGCAGGGCGTCGCGCACGCGGTGAGGTTCGGCCATACGGCAGTCTACCTACTTGCCCGCCGGGTGAAGGGTGAGGGTCTGCGTGTTTCCCCAGTCGGCGGGTTTCGTGCTCATGGGGAGGTACTGCCCGCCGATCCAGCGGGTCATCTGGTCGGTGGCGTGGGGCGCCAGGGGACTGCCCGCCTGCCCCAGGCTGCCGATGTACACGCTGCGGTTGGGGTCGCTGAGGTCCACGATCTGGCGGTAGCTGGGGCCGTGCGTCTGCGCGAAGGTGCCGTGTTCGGGCCGGGCGACGTTCACGGTGTTCGTCCCGCCGGGGGTGGGCGCGTGGTGGTTGAACAGCCACGCCAGGGCGCCCACCTTGCCGAACGCGCGGTGGGTGCTGGCGACCTGATGCAGCTTGCCGTACGTCCAGCCGGTCATGTCGTCCCCCAGGCGGGCCTGGAGGTCACCCAAGGCGGCGTCCAGCGTGCGGGTCAGCAGGGCCGCGCAGTCCCCCTGGCCGCCCCGCGCGCACAGTTCACCGCCAGCGCGCAGCTGGTTCAGGACGGACAGGCTGTTCATGACGGTCGCGTCGTTCAGTTCGTCGCGGGCCATCTCCTGCAGCTGCATCAGCCACGCCTCGAACAGCAGGGCGCCCACGCTGCCGGTCGTCATGCTGCCGTCCCAGCCCTGCAGGGTGCCCAGCGCCTGCCGGGCGCGGTCACTGCCGGGCTTCGTGGCCAGCAGGATGGGCCGGAAGTCCTCCCACACGAGGCTGCGGGTGTCCAGCTGGGTGCGCTGCACGTCCGCCACGCTCAGTTTCGGGGTGGCGGTCAGCAGGTCCGTGATGCGCTGGGCGCGGTACGGTTCGGCCCAGTTGCGCGTGTTGCCCAGCAGGTACGGGTACCCGTCGGGCACGACCCGGTTGTTCGCGGTGACGACCAGCCCGTCGGCCGGGTTGAAGGTGTGCGGCAGCGCCTCGAACGGAACGTACCCGCGCCACTCGCGGCTGCCGTCGCCGGGTACCGGGAGGCTGCCGTCCCAGCCCTCGCGGATGGGCACGCGGCCCGGCGCGTAGTACCCGGTGTTGCCGTCCACATCGGCGTACACGAAGTTCTGGCTGGGCCCCACGTAGCGTGACAGGGCCCGCGTGAAGTCCGCCCAGTTCTGCGCGTAGTTCAGGCCCAGGAAGGCGTCCATGGTGGTGTCGCCCGGTTGCAGCGCCGTCCACTTCAGCGCCACGCGCGGCCCGGCGTCCGCGAAGTTCAGGCCGCCGCCCCCGTTGTCGCTGATGACCGGGCCGTGCGCGCTCTCGCGGACGGTGATCGTCACGTTCTCCTGGCCCTTGACCTTGATCACCTCCTGGCGGCTGGTGAGCTTGGCGCTCTCGGGTTCCACGTACAGGTCCTGCACGTCGGGGTTCATGTTCGTCACGCCCCACGCGACCCGCTCGTTGCGCCCGATCACGATGGCCGGGAGGCCCGGGATGCTCGCCCCGATCGCCTTGAGGTCCTTACCCTGCACGTCCGCGAGGTACCACAGCATCGGCGCCGTGAGCGCGAGGTGCGGGTCGTCCGCCAGGATGGGCTTGCCGGTCGTGGTGCGCGACCCGGCGATCACCCAGTCGTTGCTGCCCTTGCCGGGAAGTTGTTGCATGCCCAGCGCCTCGGCGGCCCGCAGGTGCGCCCGCAGCGCCGCGACCGTCGCCTCCGGCAGACCGGGTGTCTCCGGCAGGCTGGGCGCAGCGGAGGTGGCGCCCGTCTGCGGCGCGGCGTTCTCGGCGCCCACCTCGTCCGCGCTGAGGATCGTCGGGCCGCCCGCCGGGTACGGCGCGGTGACCTGATCTAGGCCGCCCGCGCCCAGTCGCCGCGTGACGTGCGCGTTCAGCACCTCGTCGTCGTAGTTGCCGCCCAGGTCGAAGGCCATCAGCTTGCTCCAGGACACCGTGTCCACGTCCTGCCAGGGGTCCGGCGTGTACCCCAGGATCCGGAATTCCAGCGCCGTCTTCCCGCGCCCCTGCGCGGCGTTCACGCCCGCCGTGTACGCCGCGATCAGGCGGCGTGACCGCGCGTCCAGGGCGGGGAGGGCACTCTGCGCGGCCCGCTGGAAGCCCCAGGTGCGCAGGAACCTGTCCTGCGGCAGCGCGGCCTCGCCCAGCACCTCCGAGAGCCGGCCCTGAGCCACGCGGCGCTGGAAGTCCATCTGCCACGCGCGGTCCTGCCAGTGCACGAAGCCCAGCGCGAACACCGCGTCCTCGTCCGTCTGCGCGCGGATGTGCGGCACGCCCCACGCGTCGCGCGTGACCTGCACCGTCCCGCCCAGCCCGGCCAGATCCGCGTTGCCCGCGCGCTGCGGCTCGCTGGTTGCGCGCAGCCACGCATAGACCCCGCCCCCGGCCGCGCCCAGCAGCAGCAGCGTCCCCAGCGCGCCGGTCGCCACGCGGCGACCCCACGATCCCTTCCGCCGCAGCGGCCCCACCGTTTTCGTGTTCATGTGACCCGCGCAGCATAGCCCCACGCCGCCGGGGTGGGCCAAACCGCGCGGCGGGGGTAGGGGTGCCCCCACCGCGCGGTCCGTTCAAGCTCTTCAGGTCGTGCCGGTCAGAATTCCTCGTCGAGCAGGCTGCTGTTCGCCTTCACGCGGCGCGGGTGCAGGCCCAGCCGCTCGGTGAGCATCAGCAGGCCCTCGGTGCCCTCGTGCGACAGGCCCGACAGGAACGACGTCGCCACCGTCGTCGAGAAGCACGGCTGCGGCGTGGGCTGCATGCAGTCCAGCACGCAGAATTCGAAGGCACTCTCATCGGGGCGGGACAGCTGGCGGGTCACGGCGGCGCCGTACCCGTTCGAGAACCGGAACACCATCAGTTCCGCGCCGGGCAGCGTGTGCCGCTGCGGCAGCGCACTGACCCGCTCGAACGGCGGGGTGGGAACGAACAGGGCGGGATTCGTGATCAGGGTCGGGGATTCATGTCGGGTCACGCGCAGGCTCCGTTCCCCGGGCCGTGGGCCGCACCGGCAGGTGCCAGCGCAGGAGTCACGTGCAGGGATGCCGCAGCGTAGGCCGCCGCACCTTACCGCCCCCTTACCGCCCGGAACCTGAAGGGCCACCCACCGGCCCTGGCCTGGGCGGGCCGGTGGGGTCAGCCGAGCACCTGCGCGGCCTGCGCCCACCAGCCGGGGTGCCGCCCCGCGAGGATCTGCGCGGCGTCGTGCGCGTGCGCGTCGTCGCGGGCCAGCGCGAAGCAGGTGCTCCCGGACCCGCTCATCAGCGGCGAGTGCAGCCCGGCGTCCGTCAGGGCGGCCAGCGCCTCGCGGATCGGGGCGTGCCGCGCCGCCACCGGCCCCTGCAGGGCGTTCAGGTACGGGACCGGGCGACCGTTGGACAGTGCGGCCAGGATGCCCTCGAGGTCCAGGGCGGGCGTGAAGGCCTCCTCGGCGTCCAGCCACGCGTAGGCGTCGCGGGCACTGACCTCCACGCCCGGGTTCAGCAGCACCAGCGCGGCGCGCGGGACCGGGGTGGGGGACAGGACCTCGCCCACGCCCGAGGCGACCGCCGCGCGGCCCAGCAGGAAGAACGGCACGTCCGCGCCCAGCCGCAGCGCCAGTCCCGGCAGGTCCACGCCCGCCGGGTACAGCCGCGCCAGCGCCATCAGCGTGGTCGCCGCGTCGCTGCTGCCGCCCCCCAGGCCCGACGCGAGCGGCAGGCGCTTGTGCAGCGTGATCGCCGCGCCGCCCGGCACGCCCGCTGCGTCCAGGTACGCCCGCGCCGCGCGGAACACCAGATTGCCCTCGTCGGTGGGCAGGTCCGCACCCTCGACGCGCAGGGTCAGCGTGTCAGCGGGGGCGATCTCCAGGTCGTCGCCGACGCTCAGGGGCACCATCAGCGAGTGCAGTTCGTGGTACCCGTCCGAACGCAGGTCCCGGACGCTGAGACCCAGGTTCACCTTGGCGGGCGCGAAGTACGTGACGGCAGCAGGGTCGCTCATGCCCCCCCAGCATCCCACACCTGCCCGTCCCAGGTCGGGGCCAGCGCCTGCGCCAGGGCCAGGTCGCCGGGCGTGGTCACCTTGAACAGCCGCGCGTCCCCCGGCACCAGCCGCACCGCGCCGCCCGCCCGGGCGATCAGGCCCGCGTCGTCCGTCGCGGCGAAGCCGTCGGCCAGCGCCGCCTCGTGCGCGGCGAGCAGCAGGTCACGCCGGAACCCCTGCGGGGTCTGCACCGCCCACAGCCCCTCGCGCGGCGTGAGGGTGCCCCAGAGGGTGCCGCAGTCGCCGCCCGGCCCGGCCCGCACCAGGGTGTCCGCCACCGGCAGCGCCGCCGTCGCCGCGCCCACCTCACGCGCCGCTGTGGTCACCGCCTGCACCACCGCGCCCGGCAGGAAGGGCCGCGCCGCGTCGTGCACGAGCACCACCTCGGCGTCCGTGGCGCGCAGCAGCGCCAGCACGCTCGCCTGCCGGGTGTCGCCGCCCGTCACGGCGCGGGCCGGAACGTCCCCCGGCAGGTCCAGCCCCGCCGGGAGCGCCACCAGCACCTCGTCCACGTGCGGGGCCAGCGCCGCCGCGCTGCGGCCCAGCAGGCTGCGGCCCGCGACCTCCACGAACGCCTTCGGGCCCAGGCCCAGCCGCGTGCCGGACCCCGCTGCCGGGATCAGCGCCGCGACCCGCACGCCCCCGGGCCTCACGCCTCTCCTTCACGCCAGCGGCGGAAGCCCGGCACGTCCAGCCCGAACTGATCCAGCACCCGCGCCGTCACGAAATGCAGCAGCTCGTCCACGCTGCCCGGCGCGTGATAGAACCCCGCGCTGGCCGTCATCACGGTCGCCCCCGCGTCATGCGCGGCCAGCATGTTCAGCAGCATCGGGCGCGGCAGCGGATCCTCACGCAGCACCAGCACCAGCCGCCGCCGCTCCTTCAGCGTCACGTGCGCCGCGCGCGCCACCAGATTGTCCGCGAACCCCTGCGCGACCTTCGCCAGCGTCCCCGCGCTGCACGGCACCACCAGCATCCCGTCCGTCCGGAACGACCCGCTCGCCACGCCCGCCGCCAGATCCCGGTCGTCATGCACGACAGACGCCAGCGCCGTCAGGTCCGCCAGCTGCGGCCCGGACCCCTCGGCCGTCATCACGCGCTTGGCGCCGCTGCTGACCACCAGATGCGACTCCACACCCAGATCCCGCAGCGCCCGCAGGATCGACTCCGCATACGGCATGCCGCTGCCGCCCGACACCCCCACCACCAGCCTCATGCCCGGCAGGCTAACAGGCCCGCCCACGCCCGACGGTACGCGCCACCCAGTTCAGCCCGTCATACGGATTCCGTCTGTTTCGTTCACAACCCGGAAGGACACCGGGTTGCCAACTCCACGCCCGGAACCCGTTTCTCTCCTGCTCGCTCTGCTGCGCAGCTCTCCGAGTCCGTATCAGTTCGACCCGGCCTGCCGCTCGCGTCCCGCGCTACGTGCGTGCCGGATCTCGGCCAGCACGAACGCCAGGGTGTTCAGCGCGTACGTGCCGCCCAGCGCGCCCAGCAGCGCCGCCTGTGCGCCCGTCAGCGGCAGGTTCGCGAACACCACCAGTCCCGACAGCGGCAGCAGCGCCGCCACCACCGCCCCCCACGCGCCCAGCAGCACCCCGCCCCACGGGGAATCCAGCAGCGACGCGCCGGGCAGCAGCAGCCCCAGCACCCGGAAGCCCGCCGGGCGCGACCGCGCCGCCGGGAGCGGCGTGCGCGGCAGCAGCAGCGACAGCAGCAGCAGCGCCCCCAGGCCCGACACGCCCAGCAGCGCCAGCCCCAGCCGCGCCGACCCGCCCGCCGACGGGTCCAGCAGCGCCAGCGGCGCGCGCAGCCCCGCGCCCAGCGTGACGCTCAGGTCGCCGGTCACGGCGCGCGTCAGGCGCCGCTGGTCCGGGTAGCACAGCCGCGGCTGCCCCGGCCGCAGCCGCTGCTGGAACGCCGCCTCGGGCGACGCGGGCTTCAGGCCCAGGTTGAACGCCGCCGCCATCAGGTCCGGCTGCGTCGCCAGCGCCGAGCGGAACAGGTCCCGCGCCTGCGGTTCGTCCCCGCGCGCGCGGGCGATCACGCCCAGGTTGTTGCGCATGCAGGCGTCCGCGCCGGTGTACAGGTCGCGGGCGCGGGTGTCGTCGCCGTCCAGCTGCGCGCCCAGCGCCGTCAGGAGCGCGGCGTCCGGGCCGGGCCGCAGCGTCAGGGTTTCGAGCTGCGCGTTCCACCACCCGCCGCCGTATGTGCCGCTCGACAGGACCGGCGAGCGCAGCGCCGCGCCGGACAGGTTCGCCCACTGCACGCCGCCCAGCGTGCCCAGCAGCGCCAGCGCCAGCAGCGTCACCGTCAGGCGCTCGCTGGGGGACGCGTACGCCACGAACACCCGCCGCGCCCGCGCCAGCGGCCGGCGCAGCCACGAGCGGTAGCGGCCCCCCAGGTCGCGGGTGTCGTCCGCCTGCGCCGGGAAGGCCCGCACCGCCAGGGTCAGCAGCGCCGCGAGCAGACTCAGGCCCAGCGCCAGGCTCGCCAGCCGCGCCGCGTCCCGCACGGCGCCCAGGCCCTCCAGGCCCAGGTTGTACAGCGTGCCGGGCCGCAGGGACCGCGCGAACTGCCGCCACTCGGCGGCCTCACCCTCGCGGCCCTGCGCGTCCAGCGTCCGCGCGTAGCGTTCGTACAGCGCGCCGCCACCCTCGAAGCGCGGGTGCAGCTGCCGCAGGTACGTCATCCACACCCCGGCGCGGTCCACGCGGCCCTGCGCGAGCAGCGCGCCCACGTACCCGCTGGGGTTCCCGAACGCGCCCAGCGCCGCGCGGCTCACGGCGATCTCCGGGTCCACGCCGCGCGCCGAGGCGTCCGCCTGCGCCTGCGTCAGCGCCAGGTCCGCCGCCGACGGGAAGCCCGCGCCGTCCAGTCGCGCGGCCAGCTGCACCCACGCCGGGAACGGCAACGTGCCCCCCAGCGTGCGGCGCACCAGGCTGAGCGCCTCGTACGGGTCGGCCTGCGCCTGCGCCAGCCGCAGCGTCAGGAACGGATTCAGGGGGTCCAGCCGCGCCGCGTCCGCCAGGGTGGCGGGCGGCACCTGATCGGCCACGCTGGCCAGCCAGCCGGTCACGACCGGGTCGGGCGGCAGCGCCACCCGCTCCTGCACGCTCAGGCCGCCGCCCTGCGCGTTCAGGTTCACGTTCAGCGTGAAGCGTTCGGTCACGCCGCCCAGCAGCGTGCTGGCCGTCACGACGTCCCCCCCGGCGTCCAGGCTGCTGACGATGCCCGGCAGGTCCGCGCGGCCCGTCACGACGCCCCCCGCACCCAGCGCGTACACGGCGGGCCCGGCGCCCAGCAGCACCAGGTTCCCGACCTCCAGCGGGCCGCTCAGGGGGCCCAGCGCGTCCGGGAGGGTCCGCTGCCACGTGCCGCCCGCGCCCTCGTGCCGCAGGGTGCGGCCCTCCAGGGTGGTGGTCGCCCCGGCGGTGCCCAGCAGCGCCGTCAGGGTCAGGCCCGCCAGCAGCGCCCGGACGCGCCTCATGCCCCGCCCCGCAGCAGGTGCGCGGCCCGCACGGCCATCACCGCGCCGCCCGCCAGCAGCGGCCAGAAACCGCCAGTCAGGGCGCCCACCAGCAGGCCCACGGGCACCGCGACCGCCGTCGCGAACGGCACCGCGTTCAGCTTCAGGCGGGACTGTAGCGTGGCCTTGTACGTGGGAATCACCACGGCGGCGGTCAGGAGCAGCGCCAGCAGCACGCCCGGCGTGAACACCAGCAGCGCCCCCAGCAGCGGCGCGATCCCCCCGCCCCCCCGGAAGCCGAAGAAGACGGGGTAGCAGTGCCCGGCCACGACCGCGCCCGTCACCAGCGCCGCCAGCGCCTCGCCGCCCTGCGGGACGAGCGCGCGGGCCAGCAGCGCCGCCAGCACTCCCTTGACGATGTCCCCCACCGTGACCAGCGCCGCCGCGCCGCGCCCGAACTGCCGCCACGTGCCGCTCCCGCCCGGCAGGTCCCGGTCACGGATGTCCGCGCCGCGCGCGCGGGAGTACAGCACGCCGCTGACCAGCGACCCCAGCAGGAAGGCCGCGACCGTCACGAGCAGCGTCGGGGCGGGCGGCAGGGCAGACAGGTCGGGCATACGCCGCGCATTCTAGAGTGCGCCTCCGTGCCCGCTACACTGCCCGCATGACCGGCCCCCGCCCCCCCGGACTGACCCGCCCGGAACTGCGCCGCTACTCGCGGGCGCTGCTCGTCCCCGAGTGGCTGGACGCCGGGGCGCAGGAACGCGTGAAGGCCGCGCACGTCCTGGTGGTCGGGGCGGGCGGGCTGGGCAGCCCCGTGATCGCCAGTCTGGCCGGGGCGGGCATCGGCACGCTGACCGTCGCGGACGACGACCGGGTGGACCTCAGCAACCTGCACCGCCAGACGCTGTACGCCACACCCGACGTGGGCCGACCCAAGGCGGAACTGGCCGCCGCCCGCGCCCAGACCATCAACCCGCACGTGCACGTGCGCGCCGCGCCGCGCGTCACGCCGGACACCCTCCCGGGCCTGCTGCGCGGCGTGACGCTCGTCGTGGACGCCACCGACAACTTCGGGACGCGCTACTTGATCGCCGACACCTGCGCCGCGCAGGGCCGCGAGTGGATCTGGGGCGCGGCCAGCGGCACCACGGGCATGGTCAGCGTGTTCGGCCCCCACGCGGGCCTGCGCGACGTGTTCCCCGACCCCGGCGACGACCTCAGTTGCGACGAGGCCGGCGTGCTGGGCCCCGTCCCCGCCCTGACCGGGCAGCTCATGGCCCTCGAGGCCCTGAAGGTCCTGGGCGGCGTGGGTCAGCCGCTGCGTGGCCGCCTGTGGACCTTCGACGCCCTGACCGGCCGCGCCCGCACCCTCACCCTGCGCGCCCCCGCCCGGGCGGATACGCTGTAAAGGCCATCCAGAGCGGCGTTCTGCCCGCCGCGCCGACCCCGCAGCCCCGCCCGGCACGTCGACCCGCCGCCCGTGGTGGGCTGCACCCCCACTGGGCGCACCTCCAGCCCCCCTTGACGCCCGCCGCAGCTGTGTTACTGTGCGCCTGAGCCCACAATTCAATTGCGTTCGCCCTGTGCCGCTCGCAGTCCACTCCCGGAGGTTGCACCTATGGCCAAGAGCACCAAACCCGCCGCGAAGAAACCCGCCCCCAAGAAAGGCGCGGCGAAACCCGCCCCGAAAGCCGAGGCCGGGAAGATCGCCAAGACGCAGATCATCGACATGGTCGCCGACAAGACCACCCTGAACAAGAAACAGGCCGGGGACGCCGTCGCGACCGTCATCGACTGCATCGTCGACGCCCTGCGCGGCGGCAGCAGCGTCGGCCTGCCCGGCCTGGGCACCCTGAGCGTCACCCACACCGCCGAGCGCACCGGCGTCAAACCCGGCACCAGCGAACGCATCACCATCCCCGCCGGGAAGAAGGTGCGCTTCAAGGTCGCCACGACCCTCAAAGGCACCCTCTAATACGGACTCCGGTTGAATGGCTTACAAAGCCGTTCAACCCGAGCGGACTCGCAGAGCTGCCCAGCAGAGCGAGCAGGAGAGAAACGGGTGCCGGGCGTGGAGTTGGCGACCCGGTGTCGTTCCGGGTTGTCAACGAAACAGACGGAATCCGTATAAGCCAGTGCGTCACGCGGCCCCTCTGCCTACCGGGTGGGGGGGCCGCGCCGCGTTCGGTCAGGCCGCGTTTGGTCAAGGCTTTCCGGTGGCGGGTGTCACGTGCCGTCCAGGGTCGCCGGGTAGGGTGGGGGCATGACGACCCGCCCTGCTGAGCGTTCCACGTCCCTTCCGCGTTCGGCCGCGCGCGTGCTGCTGGGGGCGTTCATGACCCTGGCGGGCGTGGGGCACCTGACGTTCCAGCGGCAGGAGTTCCAGGCGCAGGTGCCGACGTGGCTGCCGGTGGACCGGGACGCGGTGGTGCTGGGCTCGGGGGTGCTGGAGGTGGCGTTCGGGCTGGCGATGCTGTCGGGTCGGCGGCGGCGGACGGTGGGGCTGGCGCTGGCGGCGTTCTTCGTGCTGATCTTCCCGGGGAACGTGTCGCAGTACGTGTCGCGCCAGAGTGCGTTCGGGCTGGACACGGATCAGAAGCGGCTGACGCGGCTGTTCTTCCAGCCGGTGCTGGTGGCCTGGGCGCTGTGGAGCACGGGGGCGCTGCGGAGGACCGGGGTGGGGGACCGCCGCGAGGATTAAGGGGCGTTCACGCTGGTCAACATTCAATGTTCTGTGAGGTCCGTGCTCGTACGCTGAGGCATGTTGACCCGCCTGACTGCCGCGATTGCGTCCGCCACCCAGCCCGGTGGGGCGGGCCTGGCCGAGGCCGTGCTGAGCATCACCGACACGCTGGTGGTCGTGCTGGACCCGCAGGGGCGCGTGGTGCGGTTCAATCCGGCGGCCGAGCGGCTGAGCGGGTTCAGTTTCGAGGAGGTGCGCGGGCAGGTGCTGTGGCCGTTCGTGCTGCCCGAGCATGAGGTCGCGGGGGTGGTGCAGGCCTTCGAGTCCCTGACGGCCGGGGATTACCCGAACCGGCACGAGAACCACTGGCAGACCCGCAGCGGTGAGCTGAGGTACATCCTGTGGTCGAACACGGCGCTGCTGGACGCGCGGGGGCGGGTGGCGCTGGTGGTGGCGACCGGCGTGGACGTCACGCGGGAACGGGAGGAACGCCGCGCGCGGCAGGAGACCGAGGACCGCTTCCGGGCGCTGTTCGAGCAGTCCGCGGACGGCGTGGTGCTGCTCGACCCGCACGATCCGGAGGTGCCGTGGCGGATCGTGGACTGCAACGAGGCGTTCTGCCGCATGAACGGTTACGCCCGGGACGAACTGGTCGGGCAGTCCGTCGATCTGCTGCACCCGTACCCGATGATGGCCGAGGAGGGCGGCGAGCTGTTCGCCTGGATCCGCGAGGAGGGGCAGGTGCACGGCGAGGGCTCGCACCTGCACCGCGACGGGACGGTCTTCCCGATCGAGAGTGCCAGCAGCGTCGTCAAGGTGGGTGGGCGCGAGCTGATCCTGGGGCAGGACCGCGACATCCGGGACCGCAAGCGCACCGAGGAGCAGCTGCGGCTGCTGGCGGCGCAACTGGCGCACGACTCGCAGCATGACGCGCTGACGGGCCTGCCGAACCGCACGCTGCTGCTCGACCGGCTGCAGGTGGAACTGCGCCGCGCGGCGCGGGACGGGCGGGCGCTGGCGGTCATCCACCTGAACCTCGACGGGTTCCGCCGCGTGAACGACACGCTGGGGCACGCGGTGGGGGACGCGGTGCTGCGCGAGGTGGCGCGGCGCCTGCAGGAGGACGTGCGCCCGTCGGACACCGTGGCGCGCCTGGGCGGGGACGAGTTCGTGGTCCTGATTCCCGACGTGGGTGGGCGGCCCGAGGCGGGCGGCGTGGCGCGGCGGCTTCAGGCGGCGCTGGCGCAGCCGATCGACGTGGACGGCCAGCCGGTGAACGTGCGCGGCAGCATGGGCGTGGCGGTCAGCCCGCCGGACAGCAGCCTCCCGGCGAACCTGCTGCGGCAGGCGGACCTGGCGATGACGCAGGCCAAGCGCGAGGGCAAGAACGGCGTGCAGTTCTTCCAGAAGTCCCTGGACGCGGCGGTGCACGGGCAGCTGCACCTGGAGGCGCGGCTGCGCGCGGCGCTGGACGCGGGGGGGCTGCACCTGCACTACCAGCCGCAGGTGGACACCACGACGGGCGCGCTGCTGGGTTTCGAGGCGCTGGTCCGCTGGACGGACACGCAGCTGGGGCTGGTGTCCCCGGCGCGGTTCATTCCGCTGGCGGAGGAGGCCGGGCTGATCGGGCCGCTGGGCGCGTGGGTGCTGGACGAGGCGTGCCGTCAGGCGGCCGAGTGGGGACTGCGCGTGCCGATCGCGGTGAACGTGTCCGCGCTGGAGGTCGCGCAGGAGGACTTCACGCAGCGGGTGCACGCGACGCTGCGCCGCCACGGCCTGGACGGCGGGCAGCTGAAACTGGAGATCACCGAGCGGCTGAGCGTGCAGGACCTCCAGCGGGCCGCGCGGCAGCTGGCGCAGCTGCATGGCCTGGGCGTGCAGCTGTCCCTGGATGACTTCGGGACGGGGCAGTCGTCGGTCAGCACGCTGCTGCAGTTGCCGCTGAACGAACTGAAACTGGACCGCTCGCTGATCACGGGTGTGGCCGAGTCGCCTATCGAGCAGCGGGTGGTGAGTGCCCTGATCAGCCTGGGCCGCAGCCTGAACCTGACGGTGATCGTCGAGGGCGTGGAGACCCCGGAGCAGCTGCGGGTCCTGCGGGACCTGGGTTGCGGGGCGGTGCAGGGCTACCTGACGGGCCGCCCGGGCCCGGCGAGCATGTGGACGCCGCACCTGAACGGGCCGCTGCCCCTGAACCTGCCTGAACGCGCGGCGGGGGACGGCGAGCCCCTGCTGAACTGAACCGCTCCGGTGGGCGGGGGTCAGGGGTCGGGCCAGCCGGGCGTGCGCCACGCTTCCAGCTGCCCGCCGGGCCGCAGGCGGTGGGCGTACAGGGCCGCGCCGCACGGCACCTCGTCCAGGGACAGGCGGTCGAGGTCGCACGCGAGGTTCAGCTGCGTGCAGATCACGCCGCGCCGCGCGACGAGCAGCGTCCCGGCGGGCCAGCGGCTCACGGCGGCGCGGAACGCGGCCGGGTCGTGGCGGGCAGCGCCGCGCAGGTGCAGCAGGTGCGCGGCGCGGCGCACGCCGACGCCGATCAGGGCCGCGTCGGCCTGCCAGGGGTGCCCGTGGGCACTCCGCCCGGCGGCGCGGAACGTCAGGTGCGCGCCCAGCAGGCGGGCCGCGTCGCGCAGCGTGGCGTGCAGGGCGTCGTCGGGCGTGCGGGCGTGCAGGTGCGCCAGCCGGGCGTCCAGGCGCGCCAGTGCGGTGGTGGGCAGGATCTGCGCGTACTGCGGCGGGTGGAACGCGACCGTCAGGGTGGGCGGGACCTGGAAGGGTGGCGGCTGGGGATCGCGCGGGTCGCGGGGCGGGTCGTCCGTCATGGGGTCTCCCGGTGGGCTGGATTGGGGGGACCCTCAGCGTGGCACGTGGGGGGCGCGGGTGCACGCGAACATGACCGGGCCGGGATGAAGGGAAGGGGACGCGCGGGCCGGGCGGGGGCCTTGCTACGCTTTCGGGTATGACTGCTTCCTCTGACGCGGATGTCCGCGCGAAACTCACGGCGCTGGTCCCGGCCCTGCGGCACTTCCACTCGGCGCTGCTGGACGTCGCCAAGGGCGAGTACGAGTTCATGAACGGCCCCGTGAAGGGCCCCTTCGAGCTGTACTCGCTGGTGATGAACCACCCGCAGTTCCAGTGGCTGCGGCCCCTGTCGGGCCTGATGGCGACGCTGGACGAGGTGCTCGACGCGAAGGACACCACCCTGACCGAGCGGAACCTGACGGACGTGCGTCAGGCGCTGGGCCTGCTGTTCGCCGAGACCGACACCCGCTTCGCGGAGTTCCGCGGCGGGTACGCCCGCGCCAAGGGCGACGCCCGTGTGCGCGAGACGGAAGCGAAGTGGCGCGAACTGCTGGGAGGCATCCAGGCGTAAGCCGCGTTATGTCACGGATTCCGTCTGTTCCGTTCGCCAACCGGGAAAACGCCGGTTGTCTCACTCCACGCCCGGAACCCGTGTTGTTCCCGCTCGCATCCGCTCGGGTGGACTGGGTTGGCCAACCCAGTCCACCGGAGTCTGCATGAAGATCATCGTGGGCCTGGGCAATCCGGGCGCGCAGTACGCGCAGACGCGGCACAACGTGGGCTGGCTGGTGCTGGACGAACTGGCCCGCCGCGCCGGGGCGTCCTGGCGCAGGGAAGGCAAGGACGCCGAGCTCGCCGAGGTCCGTCTGGGAGCGGGGGTGGGCGCGAAGGTGCTGCTGGTGCGGCCCCTGACGTTCATGAACGCGTCCGGGAAGGCGGTGGCGCCGCTGATGTCGTTCTACAAGCTGGGCGGCGAGTCGCTGCTGGTGCTGCAGGACGACCTGGACAGTCCGTTCGGGCTGCTGCGCGTGCGGATGGGCGGGCGGCACGGCGGGCAGAACGGCGTGCGGGACATCATCCGGCTGCTGGGGCACGAGGCCTTCGCGCGCGTGAAGGTCGGGATCTCGCGCCCGCCGGCGGGCTGGGCGGTGCCGGACTGGGTCCTGAGCCGCTGGCGCGAGGAGGAGAAGGCCGATCTGGCGGAACTCGTGCGGCTGGGCGCGAACGCCGCCGAGGTCTGGGCCACGTCCGGGCTGGCGGAGGCGCAGGGGCAGTTCAACGGCACGGACCTGCGCCCCAAACCGCCGGCCCCGCCGAAACCTCCGAAGCCCGCCCCGGCCGGGGAGGCCGTCCCGACTGGGCGAACCCTTCCGGACGCCCCGGCGGGCGCGGCGCATACTGGCGGGCGTGTCGAAAAAACAGAAGAAGGCTGACGCGGCCCCGGCCGCCTCGACGGCAGCGGACCTGCGCCTGGATCTCCTGATGCGCCTGTCGGACCTGCCGGGCGTGCCCGGTCAGGAGGACGCCGTGCGGGCCCTCGTGCTGGCCGAACTGGACGGTCTGGTGGACGAGGTGCGCGTGGACGCCATGGGGAACGTCATCGCCCGCCGCGCGCCCCGCAAGCCCAGGAAGGGCGAGGTTCCCGAGCGCGTGATGATCAGCGCGCACATGGACGAGATCGGCTTCCTGGTGCGCTTTATCGACGACCGGGGCTTCGTGCGGGTGCAGGCGCTGGGCGGGTTCGACACCCGCAACCTCTTCGCACGGGACGTCACGGTGCACGCGCGTGGCGGGGCGCGGCCGGGCATCCTGACGCCCGGCGGGAAACCCGTGCATATCGCCAGCCCCGAGGAACGCAAGAAGATCCCCGAGGTCAGGGAGTTCTTCATCGACCTGGGCCTGAGTGCCGACGAGGTCCGCGCGCGGGTGCGCGTCGGGGACATGGTCACGCTGGACCAGACGGCCCGGCAGGTCGGGCGGCTGGTGTGCGGCAAGGCCATGGACGACCGCGCCAGCGTGTTCCTGCTGCTGGAAACCCTGCGCGCCCTGCGCGGCCAGGAGCTGCGGCACGAACTGATCGCCGTGTTCAGCACCCAGGAGGAGGTCGGCCTGCGCGGCGCGATCACCGCCGCGTACGGCGTGCAGCCCACCGTGGGCATCGGCCTGGACGTGACCCTGGCGGTGGACACCCCCGGTGTCGGTCCGGACGAGGCCGTGACCACCCTGGGACAGGGGATCGGTATCAAGGTGTTCGACTCCAGCATGATCTCGCACCGGGGCCTGGTCGATCAGTTCTGGGACCTGGCGCAGGAGCGCGGCATTCCCGCGCAGCTGGAGGTCCTGGCGCTCGGCGGCACGGACGGCGCGGCCATCCAGCGCAGCCGGGGGGGCGTCCCCACCCTGACCCTCAGCCTCCCCACCCGCTACATCCACACGGTCGTCGAAGCCGTGCACGTGGACGACCTGCGCGCCGGGGTGGACCTGCTCGTCGCCTACCTGCGCTGAGCCGGGCATCCTGGCCCCCTGCTGGGTCAGGGTTCACCCAACGCCGCCCCCTGGCAACCGGGGGGCGGCGCGGGTCGTAATGGGGGGCGTATGGAACTCCTGTCCGGTCTGCTGTCGTCGCTGGGTCTGTCGGGTGCGGCGGGCCTGAACGCCTTCATCCCGCTGCTGGTCGTGGGGTTGCTGTCCCGCGCGGACGTCATTCAGCTGAACGCGCCGTTCGATCTGCTGGCGAACCCGTGGGTGCTGCTGGGGGTGGCGGTGGTCGGCCTGCTGGATTTCGTGGGGGACAAGATTCCGGGGGTGGATCACGTGCTGCACGTGGCGGGTGGCGTGGTGAACGCCGCGGCGGGCGCGGTGCTGTTCGCCTCGCAGGCGGGCGTGGCGGACGTGCCCCCGGCGCTGAGCATGGCGCTGGGCCTGATCGTGGCGGGGGGCGTGCAGGCGACCCGCACGGCGGTGAGGCCGGTCGCGACGGCGACGACGGCCGGTTTGGGCAACCCGGTGGTGAGCACCGTGGAGGACGGCACGAGTCTGCTGCTCAGTGCGCTGGCGGTGTTCGCGCCGCTGCTGGCCGCGCTGCTGCTGGTGGTGATCGTGGTGGGCGTGTACCGCTTCTGGTCGGCGCGGCGGGTGCGGCGCCTGACGTAGGCCGGGACAGGGAACAGGGGAGGGGAGAGGCGAGCGGGTGGCCTCTCCCCGCTGCGTTGTGACAGCGGTGTTCAGAGGCGTTGAGGGGTGTGCTCAATGCCTCTGATACGGATTCCGATTAATTCGCTAATAAAGGCCACCAGTGAAAGAGGGTCTGCTGAGTGATGAGATCAGGTTGAGCTTCCAACCACACGCAGCGTTCGGAGAGTGCCAATTCCACCTCTTCAATGCTGTCGAACGCCCGGTTCGCGATTGGTACATCCGTCAACGCCCAGAGCCGTTCTGCTGGCTGCAATTCCGGCGAATACGGCGGGAGCGTCACGGTCTGAATGCCCTCCGGATGCCCATCATCGGGTGGCACGTGGAAACCGGCCCCATCCTGAACGACCAGCACACGATGGTCGGCGCTGGCGCCGACCATGCGGGCAAACGCAGCCATGACGGCCACATACGCCTGTTTGTTGACGACTGGGATCAACCAAAACAGGCTCTCGCCGCTCTCCGGATTGGCAAACGCGTACACGTAGAGCCACTCGTACCCAGGCTGAACCGGACAGGTCAACGGCTGCCCAGTTGGTGCCCAGACTGGACGGCGGATTGGCTTGAGCCCGATCCGATGTTCGTCCATACACCACAGGGAGACGCGCGGTGAGAGACGCTCCGCCTGGCGGAGCGTCTCGATCAGGACTTTGATTTGAATGCTTCCTTCGCGGCCTCATCGCCCCCAACGTGCCGGGGGCGGGGTCGTTGGGGGGTAAAGCCAGCCGCTCGAAGGAATTCATAGGTGCGCCCGAGGTGAACGGACAGTCCGTACTGCTCCTGAAGCCAGTTCTGAACGTCTTTCCCAGACCAGACGATGTCCTGCTCGAAGTCGGCGTGTAATCGGGTCGCCAGGGTCTGTTGTTGCTCAGCGCTCAATAGCCGGGGTGCACCCTGATTCGTGTGGCGCCCGTCACACAGCCCGGCAAGTCCCCGGTCGCGGTAGCGGTTCACCAGATCGTAGGCGGTGACCCGGCTGTACCGGGTCACTTGGAGAATCTCTGGGAGGGGGCGTCCTTCAGCGAGGAGGGCCATGAATTGGGCTCTGCGCCGCTCGACGGCGCAGGTGCTGGTCGTGTAGAGGTGCCAGAAAGTGTCGGCGTCATGCGCCAGGGGAGCCGTCAGGAGTGTCTGTTTGATCTGACAATCATAAACCTTTTAATCGGAGTCCGTATGATACGGACTCCGGCTGAAAGGTTTGCAAAATCTTTCAACCCGAGCGGAGCGAGCAGGAGAGAAACGGGTTCCGGACGTGGAGTTGGCAGATCGGTGGTGTTCCGATCTGTCAACGAAACAAACGGAATCCGTATGAACCGAGCAGAGCGAGAAGCCGTCAACATCAGCGGTTGGAGTGGAGCCCAGGGGCGTGCCGTTGGTCCTTCAATGGAACTGGAAACCGCTGTGGGGGGCGTGCACGTTGTGCGCGGTTTCCGGTTCACCGTGCACGGTGGCGGGGTCACCTGGCATGCCGGGATGAGGTTTCGCTGCATCTTGTTCAGAGAAACCTAGCCAAATGCTCAAATAAATTTTGACATTCCGCACACATCTTCCTAAGCTGGGGGCATGCAGGGATGCGGTCGCTGCAAATTGCGCGGAAAAAAGGAGACGCCATGAAACTGGTCACGGCTGTCATCAGGCCCGAACGGGTCCAGCAGGTCAAGGAAGCCCTCTTCCAGGCGGGCATCAGCGGCATCACCCTCGGGCGCGTCAGCGGGCACGGCGGCGAGCAGGAAGTCGTCGAGCACTACCGCGGCACCCGCGTCATGGTCGAGTTCCGCGACAAGGTCGAGGTCCGCATGGCCGTCAGCGAACCCTTCGTGCAGGCCGCCATCGATGCCATCTGCCTCGGCGCGCGCACCGGCGAGGTCGGCGACGGCAAGATCTTCGTCCAGCCCCTTGAGCAGGTCGTGCGCATCCGCACCGGCGAGCGCGACAACGCCGCCCTGACCCCCGTCACCGAGACCCGCCTCACCCCCGCCTGAGGCGGAATCCACAGGAGTGCACCCATGACCCACCTCCGCAAGACCCTCCCGCTGGCCCTGATGCTGGGCGGCGCGGCCCTCGCGCAGACCGAGGCGCCCAAACTCGACACCGGCGACACCGCCTGGATGATCGTCGCCTCTGCGCTGGTCCTCCTGATGACCCCCGGCCTCGCCTTCTTCTACGGCGGCCTGAGCCGCACCCAGAGCGTCCTGAACACCATGATGATGAGCGTCGTCTGCATCGGACTGGTCGGCGTGCTGTGGCTGCTCGGCGGGTACTCCATCGCGTTCGCGCCCGGCGGCAACGCCTTCTTCAGCGGCCTGAGCAACTTCGGCTTCAATGGTCTGGCGGGGCAGCTGACCGGCACCATCCCCAGCTACATCTTCGCGGCCTTCCAGGCGATGTTCGCGATCATCGCCGTCGCATTGATCAGCGGCGCGGTCATTGAGCGCATGCGCTTCGGGGCCTTCGTGCTGTTCGGCGGCCTCTGGAGCCTGCTGATCTACGCCCCGCTGGCCCACTGGGTCTGGAACGCCGACGGCTGGCTGTTCAAGCTGGGCGCGCTGGACTTCGCGGGCGGCACCGTCATCCACATCGCCGCCGGGGTCAGCGGTCTGGTCGCCGCGTCCGTGCTGGGCGCCCGCATCGGCTTCCCCAAGACCGCGCACGTGCCCCACAACGTCCCCTTCGTGCTGCTGGGCGCCGGCCTGCTGTGGTTCGGCTGGATGGGCTTCAACGCGGGCAGCGCGCTGGCCGCCAACCAGACCGCCGCGCTGGCCTTCATGACCACCCTGATCGCCCCCGCCGCCGCGATGCTCACCTGGCTGGGCCTGGAAAGCGTCCGCACCGGCAAACCCACCGCCGTGGGCGCCGCCACCGGTCTGGTCGTGGGTCTGGTCGCCATCACCCCCGCCTGCGCCTTCGTCTCCCCGCTCGCCTCGGTGCTGGTCGGCGCGCTGGGCGCCGCCGCGAGCTTCGCCGCCGTGCAGTTCAAGGCCCGCATGAAGGCCGACGACGCGCTGGACGTCTTCGCCTGCCACGGCGTCGCCGGGATCGTCGGCGCCCTGCTGACCGGCGCGCTGGCCTTCACCACCGGCAGCGGCAAGCCCTGGAGCGAGCAGATGCTCATCCAGATCATCGGCGTGGCGGCCAGCGTCCTCTGGACCGGACTGGGCTCCTTCATCCTGCTGAAACTGGTCGGGCTGGTCATGCCGCTGCGCGTTCCCGTCAGCCAGGAGATCGCCGGGATCGACGTCAGCGCCCACAGCGAGCAGGGCTACTCCGACAGCGAGACCGGCCTGGGTGCCCCCGTCTTCGTCGGCGGCGACTGACGTCCCCCTGCGTCACCTCCTCTGCTCCTTCCTCTGACCTCCACGGGGCCTGACCCGGCCTGAATCCAAACAAGACCCTCCACGTCCGCTGGCCCCCGACCGCATCCCCGGGGGCCAGCACTTTGTCTGCCCTGGAAGGGCCAGATGACGTCTGGATGGATGACAATCTGCGCGACAACCCCACGATTTCTGCAAGGTCAGGTCTTCATGTTGGACAAATCTGCACTTTGGCCTTGACGGCCCGGTACCCTCGGGGCATGAAACTGGTCACGGCCGTCGTCCGGCCCGAACGGGTCCAGCAGGTCAAGGAAGCCCTCTTTCAGGCGGGCATCAGCGGCATCACCCTCTCGCGCGTCAGCGGGCACGGCGGCGAACAGTCCGTCGTGGAGCACTACCGCGGCACCCGCGTCATGGTGGAATTCCACGACAAGGTCGAGTTCCGCATGGTCGTCAGCGAACCCTTCGTGCAGGCCGCCATCGACGCGATCTGTAAGGGCGCGCGGACGGGCGAGGTCGGCGACGGCAAGATCTTCGTGCAGGCCATGGAACGCGTGATCCGCATCCGCACCGGTGAGGAGGACACGGCCGCCCTGACGCCCATCACCGAGACCAAACTCAGCCCGGACCAGCCCTGATGCGCCGCACGTGGCCCCTCCTGACCCTGCTGGGCGGCACCGCCGCCGCGCAGACCCCCACCCTCAACGGCGCCGACACCGCCTTCATCCTGCTGTGCTCGGCCCTGGTCCTGCTGATGACCCCGGGCCTGGCCATCTTCTACGGCGGCCTGGTCCGCGCGGGCAGCGTCCTGAACACCATGATGATGAGCTTCGCCGCGCTGGGCATCGCCAGCGTCGCCTGGGTCGCCGTCGGCTACACCCTGGCCTTCGGCCCCGGCGGGAACGCCCTGATCGGCGGCCTGAGCCACGCGGGCCTAGGGAACATGGCCGGTGAACTGACCGGCACCATCCCCACCCCGCTGTTCGCGGTGTTCCAGATCCTCTTCGCGGTCATCACCCTGGCGGTCGTCAGCGGCAGCGTCGTGGAACGCATGCGCTTCCCGGCGTTCGTGCTGTTCGGGACGCTGTGGGTCCTGCTGATCTACGCCCCGCTGGCCCACTGGGTCTGGAGCAGCGACGGCTGGCTGTTCAAGCTGGGCCTGCTGGACTTCGCGGGCGGCACCGTCGTCGAGGTCGCGTCCGGCGTCAGCGGCCTCGTCGCGGCGCTGGTCCTCGGGCCGCGCCTGGGTTTCCCCCGCATGGTCAGCGTGCCGCACAACGTCCCACTGGTCCTGCTGGGCACCGGCCTGCTGTGGTTCGGCTGGATGGGCTTCAACGCCGGCAGCGCCCTGGCCGCCGGGCAGACCGCCGCGTACGCCCTGCTGAACACGAACACCGCCGCCGCCGCCGCGCTGCTCACGTGGCTGCTGTGGGATCAGCTGCGCGGCGGGAAACCCACCGCCATCGGCGCCGCGACCGGCGCGGTCGTCGGACTGGTCGCCATCACGCCCGCCTGCGGCTTCGTCACGCCCGGCGGCGCGCTGCTGATCGGCGCGGTCGCCAGCACCGTCTCGTGGTTCCTGGTCGCCAACAAGCACCGCCTGCTGCCCGACGACGCGCTGGACGTCTTCGCCTGCCACGGCACCGCCGGGGTGGTCGGCACGCTCCTGACCGGGGTGCTCGCCAGCCCGGTCATCAACCCCGCCGGGACGGGCCTGCTGGCCGGGAACCCCGCGCAGGTCGGCAAGCAGCTGATCGGCGTGCTGGCCGCCGCCGCCCTGGCAGGCGCGGGCACGTTCGTCCTGCTGAAACTCACGGCGCTGATCACCCCGCTGCGCCTCACCCAGCAGCAGGAGGTGCGCGGCGTGGACCTCAGCGAACACCAGGAGGAGGGGTACCAGGAGGCGCAGAGCCCGCTGGCCGCCCCGGTGTTCGTCGGCAACGACTGACCCGTCCGACAACCCGTCCGCCACCGCCCATCTGCGCTGCGACTGCCCCCTGGCCCATACGCCGGGGGGTTTGCGTTGTCAAGCGCAGGGACGCTTGCCCTGCCTGAAGCATAAAGATGGTGTGTTAGGATGCAAGGTGAGTCTGACATCACCATCACCAGGGTCGGGCCACCGAAAAACTCACCGCACCCCCGCCACACCCCATGACGTTTCTGGGGCGCTTGACCGGGGTGCTTGAGTCACGACGGGAAAGGAGGAGTGAGTTTTGGACGTCTCAAGTCGAGTCTTAAGTGAACTGGCCAGCCGCGAGGCAGCGCTGGACGCGCAGATCGAAACGGCCCGCGCGCAGGCGCAGGAAACCGTGGACGCTGCCCAGGCGCGGGCCGCGAGCATCCTCCGCGACGCGGAAGCCCGCGTGAAGGCCATGCAGGCCGAGCAGGACCAGCAGCTCGCACGCGACGTGCAGCAGGTGCGCGAGGAATCCAGCGTCAGCGCCCAGGCGCAGGCGCAGGCCATCCGCGCCCGCGCGGAAGCCAAACTGGGCGAGGCCGTGGACACCATCATGAGGGCGGTGCTTCCGTGATCAACCCCATGCAGCAGGTCGTGATCGCCACGCGCAAACGCGACAGTGAAGCGGTCATTGCGGCGCTGCAGGACGCCGGGGTGCTGCACCTCAAGCCCATCACGGGTGGCCCGCTGAGCACCGGCAGCCTCGCCGGGGCTGACGCCCAGAGCCGCCGCGAGGACGAGCGCCTGCTCGCCCGCGCGGAGAGCACCCTCGCGGAACTCGGCAGTTACCGGCCCGCGCCCGCCTCCCTTCCCGCCGCGGGCAGCTGGGCCGACCTGATCGAGCAGGCCGCGCAGCCCACCGCGACCCTGGCCCGTCAGCGTCAGGACCTCCAGGCCGACCTGGACGCCGAGAGTGCCTACGGCGACGCCGTGCGCGCCCTGGGCCGCATGGCGGGCAGCCTGGACCGCAGCCAGCGCGTCTCGCTGCTGCCCTTCGTGCTGCAGGCCACCGACAACCCCGGTGAACTGGACGCCGCGCTGAAGGCCGATCTGGCCGACCGCTACGTCCTGGCCACCGAAACCGTCGGTGCCAACCGCGTCGGGCTGATCGCCACCCGCCGCAGCGAACGCGACCTCGCGCGCGCCGCGCTGGGCAAGGTCCGCCTGGGCGAACTGCGCCTGCCCGGCCGTTTCGACGGCCTGCCGCTGGGCGAAGCCGCCGCCGAGATGGACCGCGTCGCGAGCACCGGCACCGCCCGCCTGGGTGAGCTGAACGCCGAACGTGACCGTCTGGCGCAGGCCCACGCGCCCGCGCTGTACGCCATCCGCGACGCCCTGAAAGACCGCGTGGCCATCCACGACGTCCGGGCCGTCTCCGCGCGCGGCAAGTACAGCCTCGCGCTGCAGGGGTACGTCCCCGAGGACCGCCTCGCGGCCCTCAAGGGCGCCCTGGACCGCTTCGGCAGCGCCGTCAGCTACGACCTGCACCCCGTCGACGATCACCACGACGACCTCGTGCCGGTCGAACTGAAGAACAACAGCTACGTCAAGCCCTTCCAGACCGTGATGGGCCTCATGACGCCGCCCAAGTACGGCACCTTCGACCCCACCTGGGTCGTGGCGCTGTTCTTCCCGCTGTTCTTCGGGATCATCATGGCCGACATCGGCTACGGCCTGCTGTTCCTGTGGTTCGGCCTGTGGCTGCTGGGCAAGGCCAACCGCAACGAGGGCTGGGACCTCAGCTTCTTCGGCGCGTACGTGCCGCCCGTCACCCTGAAGGACCTGGGCTTCGTGACGAACGTCATGGCCGCCTGGACCATCCTGTGGGGCGTCCTGACCGGCGAGTTCTTCGGGACCTTCCTGGAGCACCTGCACGTCTTCTACATCAACCCGGAACTGCTCAACAGCCTCTGGAGCTGGACCGGCGTCCGCTACCCGATCGAGGAAGGCGTCAAGCACTACGGCCTGATCCCGATCCTCTTCCCGCGCCTGGAAACCGGGTACTTCAGCAACGTCGCGCTGGTCTTCGCGCTGTGCTTCGGCATCCTGCAGGTCCTGTGGGGCTGGGCCATCCGCGTGCAGCAGGGCATGAAGCACAAGGACCCTGTGCACACCTGGGAAGGCATCGCGCTGTTCGGCGGCGTCGGCGCCCTGATCCTGATGGCCTTCGCCACCAAGGCGGGCAAGGACTTCGGCGCGTTCACGAACTTCAGCGACCCCCGCGTCCTGCTGATGTACGTCGGCTTCGCCGCCTTCGTGGTCGGCTGGCTGCGCGTCATCAAGCACTACCCGCTGCTGCCCATCGAACTGCTCTCGCAGGGCGGCGCGGTCGTCAGCTACGCCCGTATCTTCGCCGTGGGCCTCGTCTCCGCGATTCTCGCCAAGCTCTGCACCGACCTCGGCTGGAGCCTGTACGAGAACATCGGCTTCCTCGGCATCATCATCGGTATCCTGCTGGGCCTGGTCCTGCACTTCCTGGTGCTGGCCCTGACCCTGATCGGCCACGTGCTGCAGCCGCTGCGTCTTCACATGGTGGAGTTCCTCAACCCCACCGGGTTCAACGCCGACTCCAGCCCCCGCTACAACCCCCTTCGTCGCCTCAGCCCCGCCCAGGGGCAGGTTAAATAACCCAGGAGTGTTCACCATGACCAAGTACAACAAGATCGTCCTCGCGTCCCTCGCCTTCGCCCTCGTCAGCACCGGTCTCGCCGCTGAAGCCGGCGCCGCCAACAACGACGGTCTGTACCAGGGCCTGCGCGCCGTCGGCGCCGGCCTCGCGCTCGGCCTCGGCGCCATCGGCACCGGTATCGCCCAGGCCCGCATCGGCTCCAGCCTCGTCGGCGCCGTCGCCGAGGACCCCAGCAAGGCCGGCAGCCTGCTGCTGTACTTCCTGCTGCCCGAAACCCTCGTGATCTTCGGCTTCCTCGCGCTGTTCATCCTGAACTGATATGGCGCTCGACAAGCTCCTCGAGAACGAAGCCCAGCAGGACATCGAGCGCATCCGCGCCGAAGCCCAGGGCCGCGCCGAGCAGATCGTCGCCCAGGCCCACGAACAGGCCCAGGCCCTGATCGACTCCCGCACCCGCCAGCTGGCCGGCGCGCGTCAGGCCGAACTGGTCCGCGCCCGCAGCGCCGCTGACCTCGACAGCAGCGCCCAGCGTCTCGCCGCCGCCGACAGCCTCCAGGCCCAGGCGTTCACGGTCTCCGAGCAGTACCTGCACTCCGTGACCACCTCCGCCGAGTACCCCATGATCGTCAGCAAACTCCTGCAAGAAGCCCTGCAGGTCCTGCCCGACGCCGAAGTGGTCGAGGCGGCCCTGGCCGAGCACGACGCCGTCCGTCAGGCCCTGGCCCAGCTGGGCCGGCACCTGGACGTGCGCCCCAACGAGCAGGTCAAGACCGGCGTGCGCCTGGTCGGCAAGGGCGGCAAGGCCAGCATTCAGAACACGCTCGTGGGTCGACTGAACCGCGTGCGCGGCGACCTCGCCCCGCAGATCAGCCGACTGCTGGCCGAGTAAGGACCGACATGCCCGACGACTACGCTTACATCAACACGCGCGTCCGCATCATGCGGACCAAACTGCTCGACGGACGCTCGCTTGACTCGGCGCTCGCCGCGGGCAGCTACCAGGAGTTCCTGCGGGTCCTGACCGAAACGGACCTCGCCGCGAACCTGCGCGACACCACCACCGAGCAGGCGGGCCTCGCCGAACTGGACCAGGCCTTGAGCCGCAACCTGTTCGACACCGCCCGCAAGGTCCTGGGCTTCGCCGACGGCGACGCCAAACGCGAAATCCAGGCCCTGCTCATGAAATGGGACCTCGTGAACCTCAAGACCGTCGCCCGCGGCATCATCACCGGCCGCGGCACCGACGCGATCCTGGCGAACCTGATCCCCGGCGGCACCCTGAAACCCGCCGCGCTGCAGGCCGCCGCGCAGAGCACCGACCTGCCCGGCGCCGCCGCCGCCATCGCCCTGAGCGGCCACCCGCTGGCCGCCGCGCTGCGCACGGCCGCGCAGGCCTACGCCAGCAGCAACCGCATGCTGGACCTGGAAGTCGCGCTGGACCAGGGCTACTACCGGCACGCGCTGAGCGTGGCGCGCAACACCAGCCTGCGCCGCTACCTCAGCCGCGAGATCGACATCACCAACGCCCTGATCGCCCGCGCGGGCGCCGGACAGCCCCTGGACCCCAGCCTGTTCGTCGCCGGCGGCAAGCTCGACGCGGCCGGCTACGCCCGCCTGAGCGGCGGCGACGCCGGCGGCCTGAGTGACGTCAGCGCGATCCTCGACGCCCCCAGCCTCGAAGACGCCGAGGTCGCCGCCCGCACCGCCCTGGACACCGCCACCCGCAACGTCGCGGCCGGTGACCCGGAAGGTGTCGGCGTGATCCTGGACTTCCTGCGCCGCAAGGAAATCGAGATCGCCAAACTCCGCCTGATCGGGCGCGGCAAGT
The DNA here is from genome assembly GCF_001485435.1 of Deinococcus grandis. Taxonomy (NCBI): domain Bacteria; kingdom Thermotogati; phylum Deinococcota; class Deinococci; order Deinococcales; family Deinococcaceae; genus Deinococcus; species Deinococcus grandis. Next base: position 173,784 of record NZ_BCMS01000001.1, read on the forward strand.
TCTACGACCTGCCCACCGACCAGATCCGCCGCGAGGTGCAGGCATGACCCAGCCCAACACGCAACGCGTCGCGGTGCTGAGTGACGCCGAAACCGCCACCGGCTACCGCCTGGCCGGAGCCGCCGTGATCGAGGCCACCCCCGACACGGCCCTCGCCACCCTGGAACGCCTGATCACCGAAGGTCAGTACGGCCTCGTCGCCGTCGACACCGGCCTGATCCCGGACCCGGCCACCGCCACCGCCCGCGTCATGCGCGGCCGGGACCTGCCGATCCTGCTGCCCATCCCCAGCCTGCGCGACGCGTTCAACCCGGACACCGTCGACGCGAAGGCCTACATGGGCAAACTGGTGCGCGACACCATCGGCTTCGATATCAAACTGTAAGGAGTTGATGGTCGAGAGCAGAGGGATGATGGTACACAGGACTTTCAGTGACTGAACGCTTGACCCGTCAACCATCCACTCTCCACCATCAACCTCTCCGAAGGAGAACGTAATGACGCAGAACAAGAGCGGCGTCGTGAAGAGCATCGCCGGACCCGCCGTCATCGCGGACGGGATGTACGGCGCGAAAATGTACGACATCGTCCGCGTGGGCCAGGAACGCCTCGTGGGCGAGATCATCCGACTGGACGGCAACACCGCCTTCGTCCAGGTGTACGAGGACACCAGCGGCCTGACCGTCGGTGAACCCGTCGAGACCACGGGCCTCCCCCTGAGCGTCGAACTGGGCCCCGGCATGCTGAACGGCATCTACGACGGCATCCAGCGCCCCCTGGGCAAGATCCGCGAGGCCAGCGGCGACTTCATCGCGCGCGGCATTGAGGTCTCCAGCCTGGACCGCACCCAGCTGTGGGACTTCACGCCCAGCGTGCAGGTCGGCGACACCGTCGGCGGCAGCGCCATCCTGGGCACCGTGCCCGAGTTCAGCTTCACGCACAAGGTCCTGACGCCCCCCGACAAGGGTGGCCGCGTCGCCTGGATCGCCCCGGCCGGTCAGTACAACATCGACCAGACCATCGCGAAACTGGAAGACGGCACCGAGCTGCGCATGGCCCACTACTGGCCCGTGCGCGCCCCGCGCCCCGTCACCAAGAAACTCGACCCCAGCCTGCCGTTCCTCACGGGCATGCGCATCCTGGACGTCCTGTTCCCCCTGGTCATGGGTGGCGCCGCCGCGATCCCCGGGCCCTTCGGTTCCGGCAAGACCGTGACCCAGCAGTCCGTCGCGAAGTACGGCAACGCCGATATCGTCGTGTACGTGGGCTGCGGTGAACGCGGCAACGAGATGACCGACGTGCTCGTGGAATTCCCCGAACTGGAAGACCCCAAGACCGGCGGCCCCCTGATGCACCGCACGATCCTGATCGCCAACACGTCCAACATGCCCGTGGCCGCCCGCGAAGCGAGCGTCTACACCGGCATCACGCTGGCCGAGTACTTCCGCGACCAGGGCTACAGCGTGTCCCTGATGGCCGACAGCACCAGCCGCTGGGCCGAGGCGCTCCGCGAAATCTCCTCCCGCCTGGAAGAGATGCCCGCCGAAGAAGGTTACCCGCCCTACCTGGGCGCCAAGCTGGCCGCGTTCTACGAGCGCGCCGGGGCCGTCAAGACCCTCGCCGGTGAAGACGGCGCGGTGTCCGTGATCGGCGCCGTCAGCCCCGCCGGCGGCGACATGTCCGAGCCCGTCACGCAGGCCACCCTGCGTATCACCGGCGCCTTCTGGCGTCTGGACGCCGGCCTCGCCCGCCGCCGTCACTTCCCCGCGATCAACTGGAACGGCTCCTACAGCCTGTTCACCCCGATCCTGGACTCCTGGTACCGCGCCAACGTCGGCGAGGACTTCCCGGAACTGCGCCAGCGCATCGGCACGATCCTCCAGGAAGAGGCCGCGCTGCAGGAAGTCGTGCAGCTCGTCGGCCCCGACGCCCTGCAGGACAACGAGCGCCTGATCATCGAGACCGGCCGCATGCTGAGGCAGGACTTCCTGCAGCAGAACGGCTTCGACCCCGTCGACGCCAGCGCCAGCATGCCCAAGAACTACGGCCTGATGCGCATGTTCCTGAAGTTCTACGACCAGGCCGACGCGGCCCTGAGGAGCGGCAGCACCATCGACGAAATCATCCAGAGCCCCATCATCGAGCGACTCGCCCGCGCCCGCTACACGCCCGAAGGTGACTTCGCCGCGTACACCGACAGCGTCCTCGGCGAGCTCGACAGCAGCTTCAAGGCGGTGAAAGCGTGACCCTCCTCCAGAAGGAATACAACGACGTCGCGTACATCTCCGGCCCTCTGCTGTTCGTGAATGCCGCCAGCGACCTCGCGTACGGCGCCATCGTGAACATCAAGGACGCGAGCGGTAAGCTCCGCGGCGGTCAGGTCATCTCCGTGACCGACCAGAACGCCGTCATTCAGGTGTTCGAAGAGACCCGCGGTCTGGACCTCGCGACCGCCAGCGTCAGCCTCGTCGAAGACGTGGCCCGCCTGGGCGTCAGCAAGGAAATGATCGGCCGCCGCTTCGACGGCCTGGGCCGCCCCATCGACGGGCTGCCCGCCGTGGTCGCCGAGAAGCGCCTGAGCATCAACGGCCAGCCCATGAACCCCGCCGCGCGCGCCAAGCCCGAGGAGTTCATCCAGACCGGCATCAGCACCATCGACGTGCAGACCAGCCTGATCCGCGGCCAGAAGCTGCCGATCTTCAGCGGCTCGGGCCTCCCGCACAACGAACTCGCCGCGCAGATCGCCCGCCAGGCCAAGGTGCCCGGCCACGAGGGTGACTTCGCCGTGGTGTTCGCCGCGATGGGCCTGACCCAGCGCGAGGTCAGCTTCTTCACGCAGGAATTCGAACGCACCGGCGCCCTGGCCCGCTCCGTGCTGTTCCTGAACAAGGCCGACGACCCCGCGGTCGAGCGTCTGCTGACCCCCCGCATGGCCCTGACCACCGCCGAGTACCTGGCCTTCGAGCACGGCTACCACGTGCTGGTGATCCTGACCGACCTGACGAACTACTGCGAGGCCCTCCGTGAAATCGGCGGCGCGCGCGAGGAGATCCCCGGTCGCCGCGGCTTCCCCGGCTACATGTACACCGACCTCGCGAGCCTGTACGAGCGCGCGGGCGTCGTGGACGGCAAGCCCGGCTCGGTCACCCAGGTGCCGATCCTGTCGATGCCCGACGACGACATCACCCACCCCATCCCCGACCTGACCGGCTACATCACCGAAGGTCAGATCGTGGTCGACCGCACCCTGAACTCCAAGGGCGTGTTCCCCCCGATCAACCCCCTGCCCAGCCTGAGCCGCCTTCAGGGCAACGGCATCGGCAAGGGCAAGACCCGCGCCGACCACAAGAACATCAGCGACCAGCTGTTCGCCGCGTACGCCAACGGCCTGGACCTGCGCAAACTGGTGGCCATCACCGGTGAAGACGCGCTGACCGAGACCGACAAGCTGTACCTGAAGTTCGCCAACGACTTCGAGGAATACTTCATCGGCCAGGGCGACCAGGACCGCAGCATCGAGGACAGCCTGACCGTCGCGTGGGGCATCCTCAGCAAGCTGCCCCAGAGCCAGCTGACCCGCATCGGCAAGGACGCCATCGACAAGTACTACGGCACGAAGATGGACGAGATGTGGAAGGGCAGCCGCTCCACGAAGTAACCCCCCCAGGGGCTGAAGGGGGACCCCACCGCTTGCGGACTCGCCCTTCAACCCCTGACCATGAACGCCAGAACGTCAGGAGGTGAACACACATGGCAGAACAGATCAGCCCCACCCGCAGCGCCCTGCTGGCCAGCAAGGCCAGCCTGAAGACCGCCTCCGGCGGCGCGGACCTCCTCAAGCGCAAGCGTGACGCCCTCATCGGCGAATTCTTCGCGCTCGTCAAGGACGCCCTGGCCGCCCGCGAGCAGCTCAGTGGCGTCAGCAAGGGCGCGTACACCAGCCTCTTCAGCGCGAAAGCCTGGGACAGCCCCGAAGCGGTCGAGAGCCTCTCGCTGGCCGGCAGCGGCGACTACCAGATCGACATGCAGATCGACAACCTGTACGGCGTGAAGGTGCCGCGCATCAGCGTGCCCGAACGCGCCGCGCAGGCGAACTTCAGTCCGATCAACGTCGGCGCCCGCACCATCCAGGCCGCCACCGACTTCGGCGGCGTCCTCGAGGCGATCGTCAAGGTCGCCGCGACCGAGACGAAACTGCGCCGCATCGGCGAGGAAATCAAGAAGACCAGCCGCCGCGTCAACGCGCTCGAGCAGGTCGTGATTCCCGGCATTCAGGACGACATCCGCTTCATCCGCAGCGTGCTCGACCAGCGCGAACGCGAAGCCGGATTCACCCAGAAGAAGATCAAGGCGAAGATCGAGGCGAAAGCCGAGGCCGCCCGCGACGCGCAGAACGCGCAGAGCCACGGCAGCGCCGCCGACTGACCCCGACATCACAGCAACCGCCCCCCAGCCGGAGGGCGGTTTTTCCTGTGCTGACGACCTGACGTCAGCCCTGCTGGGGCACCGGGGCGACCGGGTTGCGGCGGCCCCGCACGCTCAGGACCAGCAGCAGCGCGCCCATCCCGGCCGCCAGCGCCGCGCCGGTCGCGAAGCCCTGCGCCTCGTGCCCGGCAGGCGCGGCCAGCAGCAGCGGGCTGAGGAACTGCCCCAGGAACACGGCGCTGCTCATGCCGGCCGTCACGCGGCCCCGCCACGCGGGCGGCGTCAGGTCCGCCAGCCACGCGTACAGGTTCGGGAAGATCAGCCCGCCGCCCAGGCCCGCCACGAGCAGGCCCGCCTCGACGACCGCCAGGCCCGGCGCGCGGAACACCAGCAGCCAGCCCAGCGCCACGACGACCATGCCCAGCCCCGCCAGGCGGCGCGGATCGAACCGCCCGGCGAAACGGGAGAACACCAGCGAGGTCACGGCGGCCATCAGGGTGGAGCTGCCCAGCATCAGGCCGGTCAGGCCGGGGCTGGCGTCCAGGGCGCGCAGCAGGAACGGCCCCTGGGCGGGCATCAGGTAGAACACGACCATGTACCCCAGCGCCAGCGCGTACACCAGCGTGACCGCGCCCCAGCGGGGGGCCTGCACCGGGCCGGTGAGGTCCGGCGCGACGCCGGGAATGCCGCGCGGGAGCCGCAGGAGCAGCGGGAGCAGCAGCGCCGCCGCGAGGTACAGGAAGAACGGGGCGCGCCAGCCCACGGCGGCCAGCACGCCGCCCAGCGGAAGGAGGACCGCGCCGCCGAAACTGGTGAACGCCGCCTGCTGACTCAGGAAGCGGCCGCGCGCGGCGCCGCTGAACAGGTCGTTCACGAGCGCCCCGGCGGCCGTCATGGTGCCCGCCACGGCGAGGCCCAGCACGACGCGCCCCAGCAGGACCTGCCCGAGGCTCTGCGCGATCAGGCCGCTGCCGCCCCCGATCACGTACAGCGCCAGCGCCGCGAGCAGCACCGGCCGGCGGCCGTAACGGTCGGCCAGCACCCCGAACAGCGGGGCGGTGACGGCAATGACGATGCCCAGGATGGTCAGGGCCAGTTTCACGAGCAGCGCGGCGTTCGGGGTGTCCGCGAAGTGCGCCTGCATGGCGGGCAGCGCCGGGGCGATGGTCGCGCCGGACATGACCGTCAGGGCCGACAGGAGCAGCAGGGTGGCCTGCGTGACCCGGTCGGGTGGGGCCTGACCGGGCGCGGTGGGGGAGGGGGCAGGCGTGGACATGCCCTCCACTATACGCTTTAAAACTTAAACCGGTTTACTCTGATGAACGGTCTGGGGTGCCTCCCACAGCCTGCGCCTGCCGGAGCCGCCATACCGCCTCCGCCGTCACCGGCAGCTCGGTCACGCGCACGCCCGCCGCCTCCCGCACCGCGTTCGCCAGGGCCGCCTCCGCGTCCTCCACGGCATCCAGCATCTCGTAGTCCACGTCCAGCAGCGCCGCCGCGTCCGCCGCCTGCGCCTCGGTGTCCGCCAGGATCAGCGCGACCGGCTGCCCCGCGAACACCACCGTGTCCCCCGCCAGCAGCAGACTGGGCCGCGAGTGCATGGGCTTCACGTTCAGGTCCGCGCCCAGCAGCACCTCCTTTACGCCCGGCACGGCCAGCGCCGCCGCGCGGTCCACACCGCGAATCCGCGAGTGCGGGTACGGCGACAGCACCTCGCGGGCATGCAGCAGCCCCGGCACCCGCCGGTCCGCGACGTACGGCGCGCGGCCCACGAGTTTCTCCAGACCGTCGATGATCTTGCGCGGACGACCCAGGTGCGTGCGGGCCGACAGTTCAGGCGTGGTCATACGGTCTCCGATGGAATGGTGTGCACACACCGTTCCATCCGAGCGGATGCGAGAAGGAGCAGAACGGGTTCCGGGCGTGGAGTTGGCAACCCGGCGATGTTCCGGGTTGTGAACGAAACAGACGGAATCCGTGTCACAGGTGAAACCTCCAGAAGAAGGGGAAAGAGGGGAACTTGGAACCTCCGGAGTCTGCGCCCGCGCTAGCATCCGGGCACATGACCCCAGACCTGCCCCTGAGTGGCGTGCGCGTCGCGGACTTCACCCGCGTCCTGACCGGCCCGCTGTGCACCATGCTCCTCGGCGACCTCGGCGCGGACGTGATCAAGGTCGAGCCGCCCGGCGGGGACGACACCCGCGCCTGGGGACCGCCCTTCCAGACGGGGCCGGACGGGGCGCGCGAGAGCAGTTACTTCCTGAGCGTGAACCGCAACAAGCGCAGCGTCACCCTGGACCTCAAGGCTCAGGAGGGGCTGGAGGCTGCCCGCCGCCTGATCGCGGGCAGCGACGTGCTCGTCGAGAACTTCCGGCCCGGCACGCTGGAGCGCCTGGGGCTGGGCTGGGAGGACCTGCACGCCGCGCACCCCCGCCTGATCTACGCCAGCATCACGGGCTTCGGCCTGAGCGGCCCGTACCGCGACCGCGCCGGGTACGACGTCGTGGCGCAGGGCATGGGGGGCCTCATGAGCTACAACGGCGAGGCGGGCGGCGAGCCCCTGCGGGTCGGCGTGGCGGTTGCGGACGTGTACAGCGGCGCGCTGATCACCCAGGCGATCCTCGCCGCGCTGTACGCCCGTGAACGCACCGGACGCGGCGCGCGGGTGGACGTGAACCTGCTCGAAAGCGTGATCGCGCTGGGGTCCTCGCAGGTGGGCCGTTACCTCGCTACCGGGGAGGTCCCCGTGCCCACCGGGAACGACCACCGGTCCATCGTCCCGTACGGCACCTTCCCCTGCGCGGACGGGTTCGTGAACATCGCCGTGGGCAACGACGCCCTGTGGCGACGCTTCTGCGCGGCGCTGAACGACCCTGACCTGGGCGCGGACGCCCGCTTCACCACGAACGAGGGCCGCGTCACGCACCGCGCCGACCTCGACCACCTGCTGCTGCCCGCCCTGGCCCGCCACACCCGCGCCGACCTCATGACCCGCCTGGAGGTCGCGGGCGTCCCCTGCGGCCCCGTGAACGACCTGTCCGACGTCTTCAACGACCCGCACGTGCAGGCGCGCGGCGTCGCCGTGCCCGTCCCGCACCCCACCCTGGGCGAGACGACCGTCACCAGCCCCCCCTGGCGCTTCGGCGGCGAGGCCCTCCCCGTGCGCCTCGCGCCTCCCACGCCCGGGCAGCACACCCGCGAGGTGCTGAGCGAACTGGGACTGAGCCCCGAGATCAGCTCAGCCGCGCCAGCGCCCGAGCCAGATTGATCCGCGCCTGAGGCTCCAGCCCCGCGAACTCCGGCGTGAGGTACAGCCACTCGCGGTTCAGGAAGCCCCGCGGGACCGCTGCCCGCCCGGCGCGGTACGCGTCCCCAGGCACGTGCGCGTACTCCACCCGGATGGCCCGGTCGTACGCGTCGAACGCCTCCGGAGCGGCGCCCAGGACACTCAGGTCGGCGTCCACGAACAGCGCCTCCGCCCGCGTGGTCACGGGAACGGTGTGCCGGGTCGCGAGGGTCAGCGCCCGCACCTCCGCCTGAAGGTCGGCGGGCGCCCCCTGCGCGGCCAGCCAGTCCCCGAACACGTCCGCGCTGCGCACCTCGTTATCCGACGCGCGCGGATCGTAGATCAGGTCATGGCCCCACGCGGCCAGCGCCAGCGCGGGCGTCCACACCCCACGCCCCGCCAGAGCGTCCAGCAGCGCCCGCACATGCACCCCTGTGTGGTACGCCCGGCCCGGCTCGGCGTAGAACGGCCCCGCGAACGCCTCGGCGGCGGTCAACAGGGCCTGTTCGTGCGTACCTGTCACGGATTCATCCGATTCCCGGTTATCCGGAACCACACCGGATAACCGTCCATCTCCTGAATGCCGTTCCTCATTGCTACTCCCTCCGGTCGGGTTCGTCTACGACTCACCGCAAGACTTACCCCAGCATCAGCGCGTGGAACTCTTCCATGATGTTCTCCGCGTCCGCCGTGGTCCGCGCCACCACGAAGATCGTGTCCTCGCCCGCCAGCGTGCCGATGATGTCGTCCCGCCGCACCCGGTCCAGCACCAGCGCCACGCCGGTCGCGTGCCCGTCCGCCGTTCGGATCACGAGCATGTTCTCGCCCCGGTCGATGTCATGCACGAAATTCTGGAAGAGCCGCGCGAGTTCCTCCTGCGCGCCCACGTGCCCGGCCGTCTGCGCCAGGGCGTAGCGGTGGCGGCCCTTGCCGACCGGGAGGCGCACCAGCCGCAGCTCGTTGATGTCGCGGCTGACGGTGGCCTGCGTGACCCGGATGCCCTCGGCCTGGAGGCGCTCGACGAGTTCTCCCTGGGTGCTGACACTGTCGCGGGCGATGATGTCCTGAATGCGTTTCTGACGTTGTTCCTTGCTGAGCGTACCCGCCATTCCACACAGCATATGCATATGCACTGCATAATTCAATGACGGGCGTCCCGACGACCAGAACCCCGCCCACCCCTCGGCAGGAGGCCCAGACACCGCCCGGAACTCATGATGGCGCTTACCACGAGGCCAGTCCTGCTCACCCCCACCCGGCCTCCCCCCTCAAGGGGGAGGAGAAGACACGGAACAGCCAGATTCAGCGGGCTGCGGGCAGCAGCCGGGCCGCCTCGGTCAGCAGGCGCTCGGCCACCTCGCGCTTGCTCACGCGCGGCCAGTCCTCATGCGACCCGTCCGCGCGGACCAGCGTCACCTGATTGTCGTCCCCGCCGAACGCCGTGCCCTCCCGCGTCGGGTAGTTCAGGAGGATGAAATCCGCGTTCTTCCGCTGCGCCTTGCCCGCCGCGCGTTCCACCCCGGCGTGCGTCTCCATCGCGAAGCCCACCAGCACCCGGTCCCCCTTCTCGCGGCCCAACTCCGCCAGGATGTCCGGGTTCGGCGTCAGGTGAATCGTCACGTCACCCGCCACCTTCGCCTGCTTCTCACCGCTCTGCGTGGCCGCGCGGTAATCCGCGACCGCCGCCGTCATCACCACGATCCCTGCGTCCCGCGCGGCGTCCACCACGGCGTCCCGCAACTCCAGCGCCGACTCGATCCGCACCACCCGCACGCCCGCCGGGTCCGGCAGGGTCACCGGGCCGGTCACCAGCGTCACCTCCGCGCCCCGGTCCCGCGCGGCCTCCGCCACCGCGAAGCCCATCTTCCCGCTCGACGGGTTGCTGATGAACCGCACCGGGTCCAGGTACTCCCGCGTCGGACCGGCCGACACGACCACCCGCACGCCCGCCAGATCCCGCACCGGCGCAGGGGAGGCCTCCTTCTTCAGCAGGGCCAGCGTCGCGTCCGCGATGTCGTCCGGCTCGCTCATGCGGCCCACGCCGCGCCCCTCGCCGCGCGTGCCGAACGCCCCCACCTCCGGCCCCAGGAACCCGTGCCCCCAGCCGCGCAGCGTTTCCGCGTTCGCCTGCACCGCCGGATGCGTCCACATCAGCTCGTTCATCGCGGGCACCCACAACACCGGGCCGCGCACACTCAGCAGCGTCGCCAGCGCCAGATCCCCCGCGTGCCCGTGCGCCGCGCCTGCCAGCAACTCCGCCGACGCGCCCACCACCACCGCCGCGTCCACCCGCGCAAAGGACAGGTGCAGCGCGTCCGGCCGCGCCTCGAACCAGTGCGCGTCCGTGCCCACCGGACTATCCGCGGCCGTGCTCAGGCTCAGTTCCGTGATGAACGCCAGCGCCGCGCGGGTCGCGATCACCCGCACCTGTGCCCCACGTTCCCGCAACCGGCGCAGCACCGACGGGGCCTTCACCGCCGCCATGCTCCCCCCCACGATCACCAGCACGCACGGACGCTCATCAGCCGTTCTCACGCGTACAGGATAGGCGTAAACAACCGCCCTCCGTTCCCGGATGGGCGGTATCGCGTCTTCCGGGTTCAGCCTTCGCGCTGGCCGGTCACCCAGTAGCGGACGCGTTCTGAGATGTTCTCCATGTGATCCCCGACGCGTTCCAGGCTGCGACCCACCCGCATGAGCATCAGCGCCTTGCTGATGTTGCGGGGGTCCTCGAGCATGTACGTGACGAGTTCACGCTGGATCTGCTCGTACAGGTCGTCCACCTCGTCGTCCATCTGCACGGTCGCCTCGGCGCGCGCCACGTCGCGGTCGGCGATGGCAGTGCGGAGGTTCTGGCTCATCTCGCCCAGCCGGTCGAGCATCCGCGCGAGGTTCACGTAGCGTTTCAGCGCCGGGGCCTGCGCGAGTTCCGCGCCGTCCTCCGCGACGTGCACGACGTAGTCGCCCATGCGCTCGATGTCGCTGAGGCTCTTGAGGATCAGGGCGACCATCCGCAGGTCCCGCGCGACCGGCTGGTGCAGCGCGATGATCCGCAGGCATTCGGCCTCGATCTGCGCCTCCTGGGCGTCCACCTCGCGGTCGAGGGCCTTGACCTCCGCGAGACGTTCGACGTTCTCGCGCAGCAGGACGTCCCCGGCGACGGGGAGCATGCGCTCGACGGTGCCGAGCATGTTCAGTGCGCCGTTCAGGACGGCACGCAGATCGTTTTCGAGGGCTTCACGCATGGGGACTCCTGTGTTGAACGTAGCACCCCGCACGGCGGGGGAGTGTCAGGGAACGGTCAGCTGACGGGGGCAGGCGCTTTACGCTGCGGTGACGGGCGGACGGCACGCCCATCACCTCCACTTCACGCGCCTGTTCCGGTCGGTTTCTCGCTCCGCTCGGATCCGGGGCGCTTTCAGGAACGGCACCTTCACGCACCCGGACCACCGTCAGCCTATGCCGCCCACGCCGGGGAGGGTGAAGCAGAAGGCGTTCGCGTCGCCGCGCCGCTCGGCCCACGCCTGCCCGCCCCAGCCGTGCACGATGCTCCGGACGATGTACAGGCCCATGCCGCTGCCCTGCCCGGTCGCGGCGCGGCCCCGCGTGTGCGCCTTGAAGAGGCTCTCCGTGTCGGGAATGGGCGTGCCCCGGTCGAGGACGCTCACCTCGATCCAGGTGCCGCGCTCATGGGTCTGCACCTCGACCTGAGCGGCGGGCGGGCCGTACTTCAGGGCGTTCTCGATGAGGTTCAGCAGCACCTGCAGCAGCTTGTCCGGATCGGCCCGCACGAGGTGATCCTGCCCGAACGTCACGCTGGCGCGGCGGGCGTTCAGATCGGCCGTCAGGAGCCGCTCGGCGCGCGCGAAGGCCTCGGCCAGCGGCAGGGTGCGGGCGCGGGTGGGCCGGAATCCCACGGCGAGGTCCTCGGCCAGCCGGGCGAGGCGCTCGGTTTCCTGGAGGCCCTGCCGGACGAAGTTCTGCGCGAGGTCGCGGGGCATGTCGTATTCCAGGGCCTCCAGCACGCCGCGCAGCGCCGCGACGGGCGTGCGGAACTCGTGAGAGAGTACGGCGGTCGCCTCGCGCAGTTCCGCCTCGCGGCGGCGGTGCTCGGTGACGTCCTCCACGATCAGTGCGCCCAGCGTGCCGTCGCGGGTGGCGGTGCAGCGCAGCGTGCGGCCCGTGACCTCCAGTTCCAGCTCTCCGCCGCGTTCGAGCAGGGTCTCCAGGGTGTGGCGGCGCACGACCTCCAGCACCGGGCGGCCCGCGGCGCGCTCCTGCGGCACGCCCCACAGCCGCGCGGCGGCCGCGTTCACGCGCGTGACCAGCCCCGCGTCCGTCAGCAGGACCGCCTGCGGCAGCGCGTCGATCCAGTGATCGGGCGCGCCCACCGCGCGGCCGGCGGCGTCCGGGGCCGTCACGCGCCGTCCGTCCAGGGGCGCATGCGGTAGCCCTTGCCACGCACCGTCTCCAGGAAGCCGGGCTTACCCGGGTCGTCGCCCAGGTGCGCGCGCAGCTGCGTGACGTGCTGGTCCACGGTCCGCTCACCCCCCAGGAAGTCCGCGCCCCACACCCGGTCGAGCAGTTCCGTGCGGGTATAGACGCGCCCCACGTGCTGCGTCATGAACGCCAGCAGGTCGAACTCGCGCCGCGTGAGGTTCATGCGGCGGCTGCCCACGCGCGCCTCGGCGGCACTCACGTCCACGCTCAGGGGGCCGTTGCTCAGGACGGCAGGCACGTCCGGCTGCGTGCGGCGCAGCAGCGCCCGCACCCGCGCCACGAGTTCCGCCGCGCTGAAGGGCTTGGTCAGGTAGTCGTCCGCGCCGGACTCCAGGCCCTCGACCCGCTCGGCCTCGGCGGCGCGGGCGGTGAGCATCAGGACCGGCATGCGGCGCAGTTCCGCATCGGCCCGCAGGCGGCGCAGGAAGCTCAGGCCGCTCTCGCCGGGCAGCATCCAGTCCAGCACCAGCGCGTCCGCGCCGGGCAGCACGTCGAACGCGCCGGTCACGGACTCCAGGGCAGTGACCCGCAGCCCCGCCCGCTCCAGGTGAAAGCGCAGGACGTCCCGGACCGTCCCCTCATCCTCGATGACAACGACGTGGCTCATGTCCCTTCATTCTTAAGGCTCAGGTCAGGCGAGTGTCAGCCCGCGCCCACAGTTGCCCCGGTGCGGCGGCGGTGAGGCGGCGCAGGCTGGACATCGGTGGCGTTCGCCCCTGTCGCCTCCTTGCGCCCGTGCGGTACGCTGCTGGGTGCAACCGCGCGCCAGTCCCGGCGCTGGGAGCCGTGCAGGGACCGCAGCGACATCCCTCTCCAGGTGGTTCTGTGAGACGCCCCCCCGCACGCAAGGAGCGAACATGCGGAAGTACTACACCTCGGAATCGGTGTCCGAAGGGCACCCCGACAAGCTGGCCGACTTCATCTCGGACAGCATTCTCGACGAGTTCCTGCGCCAGGAACCCGGCAGTCGCGTCGCGGTGGAGACGCTGCTCACCACCGGCATGGCCGTCGTGGCGGGCGAGGTCACCGCCGAGACCGCCCACGTGGACGTCCAGAAGACCGTCCGCGACGCCGTCAAGCAGGTCGGCTACACCCGCGCGAACTACGGTTTCGACGCCGAATACAGCGCCGTGCTGGTCAGCCTGCACGAACAGAGTCCCGAGATCGCGGGCGGCGTGAACCACAGCGAGGAGTGGCGCGGCATGACCGACGAGGAGCGCGCCCAACCCGGTAACGCGCACTCGATGGTCGGCGCGGGCGACCAGGGCCTGATGTTCGGCTACGCCACCGACGAAACGCCGGAACTCATGCCGCTGCCCATCAGCCTCGCGCACAAACTCACGCGACGCATCGCGCAGCTGCGCAAGGACGGCACGCTGCCCTACCTGCGCCCCGACGCGAAGGCGCAGGTCACGGTCGTCCGCGACGGTGAACCCCACGAGGCCACCGAAACGCTCGTGGACACCGTCGTCATCAGCACCCAGCACAGCGAGGACGTGAGCCAGGAGCAGATCCGCGCCGACATGATCGAGCACGTGATCAAGGCCGTGATCCCCGCCGAGTACCTCACCGCCGACACGAAGTACTTCATCAACCCGTCGGGGCGCTTCGTCATCGGCGGCCCCCACGGCGACACCGGCCTGACCGGGCGCAAGATCATCGTGGACACCTACGGCGGCGCGGTCCCGCACGGCGGCGGCGCGTTCAGCGGCAAGGACCCCACCAAGGTGGACCGCAGCGCCGCGTACTACGCCCGCTTCATCGCCAAGAACATCGTCGCCGCGGGCCTCGCCCGGCGCGCGCTGGTCGAGGTCGCGTACGCCATCGGCCGCGCCCAGCCCGTCAGCCTGCGCGTCGACACGTACGGCACCGGCACCGTCAGCGACGACCGCCTCGCCGTGATCGTGGCCGAGCACTTCGACGCGCGCCCCCAGGCGATCATCGCGGAACTCGACCTGCGCCGCCCCATCTACGCGCAGACCGCCGCGTACGGCCACTTCGGCCGCCCCGAATTCCCCTGGGAACAGACCCACAAGGCCCAGGCGCTGAAAGCCGCCGCGCAGCAGGCCTGACCCACACACACGGACGCGCCGCCCCCGGTTCAGGCTGGGGGCGGCGCGTTCTCCGGCTTCAGCTGCCTGCGGTCTGGGTCTGCAGTTCCGTCTCGCGTTCCTCGTACACGTCCGCGTGCTTGCGGCGCAGGGCGCTGGCGCTGGCGCGGGGGACCATCTCGCTGACGTTCCCGCCGTAACTGGCGATCTCGCGCACCATGGAACTGCTCACGAAGCTCCAGCGGGTCGCGGCCATGATGAATACCGTCTCCGCGTCCCCGATCTGGCGGTTCAGGTGCGCGATCTGCAGTTCGTACTCGTAGTCGGACACGGCGCGCAGGCCGCGCACGATCACGCTGCCGGTCTCCTGCCGGGCCATGTAGTCCACCAGCAGCCCGCCGAAGGTGTCCACGCTGACGTTGGGGAAGTGCGCGGTCGCCTCGCGCAGGATCTCCAGGCGTTCGTCCAGCGTGAAGAGGTGGCGGCCCTGCTTGCGGGCGTTGTGCATGACCGTCACGGTCACGTGGTCGAAGATCCGCGCGGCGCGCGTCAGCACGTCCATGTGCCCGCTGGTGATCGGGTCGAACGAGCCCGGGAAAACGGCGTTCATAACCCCGCCACCTTACCCGATTTCGCCGTCATCGTCGCCGTCCGCGTCCAGTTCCGGGGCGTCCGGGTGCCAGTACAGCGTGAGGGTGTTGCTGCCGTACTCGCGTTCCTCCCGCGTGAAGTCCGCGTGCTCGGGCAGGTGCAGCCGGTCCGGATGCTGGCACACCAGCAGCCCGCCGGGCGCGAGGACGCCACTGGCGAGAATCTGCGCGGTCAGCTTCGGGATGTCCGCCTCGTACGGCGGATCGCTGAATACCACGTCGAACTGCCCCAGGCGTTTCAGGAGCGCCCCGGCGTCCCCCTTCACGATCCGCACGCGCAGGTCCAGGGCGCGGGCGTTCGCCTCCAGTGCCCGCACGGCCCGCGCGTCCTTCTCGACCAGCGTCACGCGGTACCCGCGACTGGCGGCCTCCAGCCCGATCGCGCCGCTCCCGCCGTGCAGGTCGATGAATTCCGGGTATCGCCCGGCGGGCGCGCGGGCGGCGAGCAGGTCGAACAGGCTCTTGCGGACGCGCGCGCCGCTGGGCCGGGCGCTGTCGGGCACCTGCAGGCTACGGCCCTTCGCGGTGCCGCCCAGGATGCGCAGGCTCATAGCAACTCCGGTTGAACGGCCTGCCGTTCGACCCGAGCGGACGCGACTCTCAGAGCTGCCCCGCAGAGTGGGAGTCGTGCGGGTTCCGGGCGTGGAGTGGCTGCCCCGGTGGGGTTCCGGGGGAGCCACGGAACAGATGGAATCCGCTTCATTTCAGGCCCCTGCGGAGGTGGGTGGGGGAGGGGAACGTCATCCCTTCAGGATAGAGCACGCTGCACTTGACCCGGCTCAGCCCAGGTGGGGCGCGGCGGCGTCGAAGCCGTCCAGCGTGCCGGGCTGGAGGTGCCAGTCCTCGCCGTCCCGCGTCGCCTGCCCCGCCTGCACCAGTCGGTTCAGTTCCGCCTCCACGCGCTGCTGCACGCGCCGCAGCGGCATGCCGTCCGCGCCCGCCACGCCGCGCCACGTGAGGAACGCGCGGTGAAAGGCGGGCAGGTCGTTCAGGCCCACGTGGGTTTCCAGGGCGCGCCAGCTGATGCTCGTCATGCCACCCGTTCTACGCCGTGCGGCGGGCCGCGTACAATGGCGGGCATGACCGATCTGCCGGGCGACCCTGCCGAGCTGCCGGACTCCAGCGCCCTGGAGGCCGCCTCGCCGGAACTGGCGCGCGCCCTGGACGCGCTGGGCGGGCAGCTCGTGTGGCGCATCGGGAAGGACGAGGCCAGCGACGACGTCGTGGTGCGGCTGGGCTTCGCGTCCGCCACGCCCCGCTTCGCGCACCTGCCCCGCCTGCGCAGCGCCGGGGACGCCGAGTTGCAGGCGGCGCTGGCGGAGAACCGCGTGGTGATCGAGTGGGTGGACTGATTCCGGTGCTCGCGTGATCGTCGAGGCGACGCAGGACTTCACGCTGCCCTGGACCGGGGACGACGCGGCGGCGCTGGCGTTCGTGCGCGACCCGGCCCGCGCGCTGTCCCGCGTGCGTTTCCTGCGTGACCTGCGTGCCGACGGCGAGGGCGTGCGTGGCGAACTGCTCGTGCCGCTCCCCGGCCTGGGCGAGGTGGACCTGCCGTTCCACAGCGTCCTGACCGCCACGCCGGACGGGGGGGCGCTCACGCCGCAGGCCATCAGCGGCGAGCGCGCGTGGGTGGAGGTCGCCGGGCAGGCCCGCCTGGACGGGGGCACGCTGCACTTCGCGTTCCAGTTCCGCGCGCACCTCGCCACGCCGGACGCGCAGGGCTGGGGCGGCGCGGCGTTCGAGAAGATGATCCGCGCCGCCGCTGCCCGCACCCTGGACCGCGTGGCCCGTGAACTGCCCGCCGGAATCGCACAGGCCGCGCAGGAATAGCGCGAAATGGAAACGCCCCAGCCGAATCGGGGCTGGGACGCATTTTTTGAGCGGATTCCGTCCGTTTCGGTGGCTGATCGGAAGGGCACCGATCGGCCACCTCCACTCCCGGAACCCGCCTGACTCCTACTCGCATCCGCTCGGGTTGAACGGAGCTGCGCCCCATTCAACCGGAGTGATTACGCTTTGACTTCGGGTTCGGGGAAGTCGAGGACGCGCGCGTCGCTCCAGAGGCCTTCGAGGTCGTAGTACTCGCGGGCGTCCTTGGTCATGATGTGCACGACGACGCTACCGCCGAACGCGAGGAGCAGCCAGCGTTCGCTGGGGCCTTCGACGCTGGGGCGGGGCAGGCCGGTCGCCTGGGCTTTCTCACGGATGTTTTCCTGCACGGCGTTCAGCTGCAGTCCGGCGGTGGCGGTGCAGATCACGAAGTATTCGAGGGTGCTGCTGACGTCGGTCAGGTCGAGGACGGTGACGTCTTCGGCGCGGCGTTCGCGGGCGGCGTCCACGATGGCGCGCAGCTGGTTCATGGTGGTGGTGTCGGGGGTCATGGGTGCTCCGGGTGTTGAGTGGGGGCGGGTGGGGTGGTCTGGCGCGCCTGCTGGGGGCCGGTGTGGGGCCGCGTGGGCCTGAGCGGGCCGGGGCGCGCTGCAATGGGTCAGTCTACAGGGCGCGGGGCGGGACACGCCCCTGCCGTGACTTCATTTCGGGGCTCAGGGGGTGGCGGGTCCGGGGGTGGGGGCGCCCAGGCCCTTCAAGCCGGCGAGGCTCTCGGCGGCGTCCGCGCCGAGCAGGATGCCGACCTCGCCCGCGCTGACCGGGAAGCGTTCGCCCTGCAGCCGGGGGAGGTTCAGGGTGTCGGCCAGTTGCGACGCGTCGGAGACGTCCTGCTGCGTGAACACCTGACTGGCCTCGCCGCTGCGGGGGGCGGGCGTGACCTGCACGTTGCGGTAGCCCAGCGCGGTCAGGGCGCGGGTCAGGGCCGGCCCGAGGTTCTCGCCGCTGGCGTCCACGACCGTGACCTTCAGGTCGGGGTTGGGGGGCGTGGCGGGCACGTCGCCCCACACCTGCGCGAGGCGGTCGCGGTTCACGGCGAGGTTGAAGGTGCCCGGAATGTCGTCGGTGGGCAGCGTCGCGAAGCTGAGTTTCATCTGGCCCAGGTAGGGGCGCATGGCGGCGATGGTGGTGGGGTTCACGTCGGTCTCGACGCCGTTGCCGATGCCGCCCAGGATGGTGGGGAGCGCCGCGAGGCCCTGCGGGGTGCGGAGCTTCCCGGCCAGCTGTGTCAGCGCCTGTTTCTGGTGGTCGATGCGGCCGTAGTCGTCCCCGAAGCCCTTGCGGACCCGCAGGAACAGCACGCCCTCCTTGCCGTCCAGGTGGTGCGCGCCGGGCGCGAGGTTCAGGTTCACGCCCGCGGCGTTGTCGATCCATTCGATGCCGGGTTCGGGCACGGTGACGTCCAGTCCGCCCAGCGCGTCGATGACCCGCTCGACGTAGTCGGTGCGGACGATCACGTACGAGTCGATGTGCTCGCCCGTGATGGTCTCGGCGGCCTTCACGAGCGCCTCGGGCCCGCCCGCAAAGTACTGGCTGTTGATCTTCTGCAGCGCCACGGACTTGGAGCGGTCGAAGGGCCCGACGTTGGTGTCGCGGGGAATGTTCAGGGCGTGCACCGTGGTGCCCTGCACCTTGACGACCATGACGGTGTCGGTGTTGGGCGGCTGGGCCAGCCCGGTGCGCTGGTCCTGATTCTTGCAGGGCTGGCGGTAGTAGCAGTACACGATGTCCCGCCCGGCGATCAGCAGCGTGAAACTGGGCGCCTGCCCGGCCGTGACGGCGGCGGCCGAGGGCCCCGCGCCACTCAGGAGTGCGAAGCCCCCCAGGGACAGGGCGGAGAGGGAGAGGCCGAACGCCTGCAGGGCGCGCAGCCCGGCGATGCGGGGGGCAGGGGATGGGGTCACAGTGTCACGTGGGGCAGGGAAGGTGGGCGTTGCAGGGCAGGGCGTGGTAGGCCTTCAGGGTGCGGGGGTGGACCTGAATGCCGCGCCCCTGGAGGTACGTGACCTTGGAGACGATGGCGCGCTCCAGCGCGGCCGTCAGGTCGGTCAGGGCCAGTTCGCGGATGTCGGCGTTCACGCCGCGGCCGGGTTCGGACACGTCGGCGATGTACACGCACGAGGAGACGGGGTTGCCGCCGCGCGGCCCGGTGGTGTGGTCCTCGACGGCGTCCAGCACGACCTGATCCTGGTAGCCCCAGCGTTCGAGCAGCGTGCGGGCGGCCCGGCCGTGCAGGGCCAGCGGGTGCGCCGCGTCGATGTCGCATTCGGGCGGCGCGAGGCGCAGCAGTTCATGGTCGGGCAGGTCGCGGGCGATGTCGTGCAGCACCCCGGCGGCGTAGGCGCGCATGTCGTCCAGGCCGTTGGCGCGGGCGATCTGAGCCGCGAGTTCCGCCACGCGCAGCACGTGCTCGTAGCGGCGCGGCTTGACCATCAGCCGCACCCGTTCCTCCCAGCCCGTCCAGGCCGCCACGCCGGGAGGCGGGGGCAGCAGCTGGGCGATCACGCGAGTATGTGGCCGCTTCTCCACATCATGACCTCGACTATACGCCGCTGGCCCCGACTCAGCTGACACCCGGGTCACTTTCTGACGCCCGTCTGACCGGCGTGCCACGCGACATTTTTCCGCCCTGCGGGGGTCCGGGCCGCCCGGTGCATTAAGGCGCGTCCCGGCGTGTCACCGTCAGACGCACGCTCACGGTCTCCAGCGCCTGCGCGCCCGCCGGGACGTTCAGGCGCACCGGCGCGGTGTACGTGCCCTCCCGGTAGGTGACCTGCCCCGCGATCTCCCGCAGGCGCCCCAGCAGCTCCGGCGCGGCCACCACCCGCACCGTGCCCGGCTGCACGCTGACCGACGTGACCTGCAGGCCGGACGGCGGGTCGTTCAGGACCACCCGCAGCGTCTTGACCGGCAGCTCCCCGGTGTCCACGCGGCGCACCGTGACCGTGCTGGGCCGGATCGTCACGCCCGCCACGGGCAGCCCCGCGGCGTCCAGCGCGACCAGCGGCACCTCCCGCTCGGCGTTCGCGCCCAGCGCCACCGGGCTGGTCACCAGCCGCGCCACGCCCACCACCACGCGCCCCGCGCCGGACACGGTCGCCTCGCCCGGCGTCACCTGATACCGCGGCAGGCTCGACTCGGGCGGGCTGGTCACGCTGAGCGTCACGGGCAGCGTGCGCGCCACCTGCGTGTCCACGAAGCCCTGCACCCGCGTGGGCGTCACGCGCTGCAGGGCCGTGCCGCCCGGCGCGGTCACGGTCACCGTGCGCGTGAAACTGCCCTCCGGCGCGTCGGTGACGTCCACCACCGCCTCGATACTGTCGGGTTGCAGGTCCCGCAGCCGCTCCGGGCGGCCCGACAGGATCACCCGAACGGACGCCGGATTCAGGTTGCTCGTCGCGCGTTTCTCCTGCCCGTTGCCGGTCGTGTCGCGCACGGTGACCGGCACGTCGAAGCCCTGCTCGACGTTCGCGCGGCGGTCGGCGGTCGCCACGAACCACAGCGTCACCGACACCGCCAGCGCCAGCAGCTTCGGCAGCAGGTTGTGCGTCGTTCTCCCCCAGGCGTAGCGGGGGCTGAGCCAGCGCCGCAGCCAGTGCAGCCGCCCCTGCACGCGGTCCCCCACGCTCACGGCTGCACCTCCGGCGCCGGGTCCGTCAGGGGACTGTACCCGGCCGGGTCGTACACCAGCGTCCGCAGGTGCTCACGCAGCTCCGCGCCCGTCAGATCCGGGCCCAGCCGCCCCCCCAGCGCCACGCGCATGCTGCCGCGCTCCTCACTGACGACCAGCACCACCGCGTCCGTCAGTTCCGACAGGCCGATCGCCGCGCGGTGCCGCGTGCCGTAGCGGCGGTACGTGCCGTCACTGGACTGCAGCGGGAACAGGCACCCGGCCGCGATCACCCGCGACCCCTGGATGATCACGCCCCCGTCGTGCAGCGGCGCGTTCCGGGCGAACAGCGCCTCCAGGAACGGCACGCTGACCAGCGCGTCCAGCGACACGCCCGTCGCGGCGTACTCCCCCAGCGGGGTGCGGCGCTCGATAGCGATCAGCGCGCCCGTCTTGCGCTCCGCGAGCCGCTCCATGGCGCGCGCCAGGTCCTGCAGCGCCGCGCCGCTCGCGCCGGTGTCCCGCCCGCGCGGGCGCCCCACGCGTTCCAGCACGGCGCGCAGCTCCGGCTGGAACAGCACGATCAGCGCGAAGATCCCCACCGTCCCGGCGCGGCCCAGCAGGTACGACAGGGTCGTGAGGTTCAGCAGCTGCGCCGCCACCCACACGCCCGCGAACACCAGGATGCCGCGCACGACGTTCACGGCGCGCGTGCCCGCGACCAGCAGGTACCCCTGGTACACCAGAAACGCGACCAGCAGGATGTCCAGAACGTCCCGGACACTGACCTGTCCAAGCGGGGGCATCAGCGGCGTACTCCTTTCACGGGCGCGGGGGCGGAGGGGCAGGGCTGGGCAAGCGAAGTCGCGCCCACTATACGGTCTGCGCTCCATGAGAACGTCGCGTCCACGCCCCGCGCGTCCCCCGGAAGATGGACGCCGGGCACGGTCAGGGCCGGAACGCGGGAACGCCCACAGTCGCCCGCCGCCCCCACGAGGGAAGCTGACCCGACCGGAGGTCCCACATGAACATCCATTTCATCGGCCACAGCACCTTCCTGCTCGAGAGCGGCGAGCACCGCCTGCTCATCGACCCCTTCATCGAGGGCAACCCGCAGGCCAGCGTCACCCTGCCAGAAGCCCTGGCATGGAAGCCCAGCGCCGTCCTGATCAGCCACGCGCACGGGGACCACTGGGGCAACGCCCTGGACTTCGCCCGGACCGGCGTGCCCCTGATCGCCACCGCCGAGATCGCCGGGTACGCCGGGAAGCACGGCGCGACCCAGCCGGTCGGCATGAACATCGGCGGCACCTACCGCGCCGCGTGGGGCAGCGTCACCCTGACGCCCGCGTGGCACTCCTCGTCCTTCCCGGACGGCACCTACGGCGGCATGCCCACCGGCCTGATCATCGAACTGGGGGAAAAACGCGTGTACTTCGCGGGCGACACGAACCTGTTCAGCGACATGAGCCTGATCGGCGAGCGCGGCCTGGACGCCGCCCTGCTGCCCATTGGCGACCACTACACCATGGGCCCCGAGGAAGCCGCCCGTACCCTGGACCTCCTCAAGCCCAGGGTGGCGATCCCCATGCACTACGGCACCTTCCCCCCGCTGACCGGCGACCCCGCCGTCTTCCAGCGTGAAGGCGAGGCGCGCGGCGTGGACGTCCGCGTCCTCAAGCCCGGCGAGCACACCACGCTGTAACGCAAGACAGGGGAGAGGGGGCGACCAGGGTGGATTCCCGGTCGCCCCCCTCTGTGCTGCTCGGCCTCAGCCCTGACCGGTCACCAGCGGGCGCGCCTGTTCCTGCTCCTCCGGCAGCCGCGTCTGGTTCGGCGTGGGCTCCGGGAACTCCGGGTTCGCCTTGCGGTCCGCCGCGCGCACGAACGACCGCGAATCCACGTGCACGTCCTGCGCCGGGCGCACCTTGAAGCGCGTCGTGCGCGCCGGGACGCCCATCGCGATCCCATGCGGCGGGATATCCCCGCGCAGCAGTGCGTGCGTGGCCAGCATCGCGTCGTCGCTGATCACGCTGCCCGCCAGCACCGTCGAGTGGTACGTCACCCGCGCGCCCCGCCCGATCACCGTACGCCGCAACGTCACGTCCGGGCCGTCCAGCACGCTGTGCGTGTGACTGTACACGTTCACGTAATCGCTGATGCTGGCGTTGTCGTGCAGCTCGATCCCGCCGATGTCGTCCAGCAGCACGTGCCGGTGCACGACCACGTCATCCCCGACCTCCATGTTGTACCCGACGCTGAACTCCACGTTCTGCCAGCACTTGAACTCCCGCCCCACCCGCCGGAACACGTGCCCCGCCAGCACCCGCCGCAGCGGAATCCCCAGCACCGGATTCTGCCCCACCGGCGTCAGGTCCGCGTTCTTCCACAGCCACAGCAGCGGCTTCACCCGCGTGAACGCCTCCGTGTCGGTCGCCATGTAGTACTCCGCCTCGAACGTCACGTTCCGCGCGTCCACATTCAACGCCGCCAGCGGCGCCTCCGCCCGCAGCTGCGCCAGCGGGCGCCCATACATGATCTCCGCGAGCACCCCGGCCGCCAGCTCGAACCGGTCCGTGCCCGGATCCGACAGCCGCGCGTCCAGATCACGCAGGAACTCGTTATAGGTCGCCTGCGCGTCCTGACCAATCTCCACCGGCTTGAGCCACGTCACCCCCACAGGCTACCACCTACAGTGAAAAACAAAGTAGGTGCGGGCTATGTTCAGAAGCCCGCACCTCAGGTGAGTTTCACGCAAACGGCATGAGCAGCCGTCACACGGGAGTTCAGGGGGCCCGTCCTATATTTTCAGGCACCACGTTCAACTGGAACGTGGTGGTGGAACTGGGGAGGGACTGTGACTGGCCTCCCTGCTGGCGCAGCACCCGAAGATCCTGCCGGATCTGTTCGACCTGCGCGAGGGGCCAAGCGGGCAGCTGGTACGCGCGGGGAGCCGTCAACGTGACAGACTGCAGGGTGAACAGTTGATAGTTCGGCGCGGCCCCTCCTGTGGCAGGTGCCAGATCAGTCATCAGCAGATTGAGTTGTGGGACACCGGTAGCCACGGCGGGCAGCACGCCGCCCTCCACGATAGCTGGGGGGACAGCGTACAGGGCCCGGTACTCCGCCAGCACCCAGGTCGGACTGGAACCGGTGGACGGTCCCGGCTGATTGAACGACGCTGCCCGTGACGCCCAGACGCCACGGTCCACGGCGATGTACCCGAAGAAGCGGTAGCAGCCCAGCGGTGAGGTGGTCACGTTACAGGCCGCGCTGGCATCCTGCGGGGGCAGGATCATCGCGAGTGCCGGCTCCTGCCCAACCGCGTAACTGGTCGTTCCGGCGCGCGTGCCGGTCGCTGGATTGGCCGCCAGCTGCGCACCGGCGGGCAGGCTGAAGTTCAGGACGGTACCCGCCGGGTAGATGTACCAGGCCTCCTTGGCGCGCGCGCTGATGAACTGCAGGCCGTTGATCGCCTCCTGCTGTGCGTCACCCATGGCGTTCAGCCGACTGGACGCGCGCGAGGACGACATGAAGATCTGCACGGTCGCCGTCAGGATCAGGGCGAGTAGGGCCATGCCAATCAGTAGTTCCACCAGCGTGAATCCAGCTCTTGAGTGGGCAGCGCGCTTCATGGGTGAGCGATATCCAGGGTGAGAGTTGTCGCGTCTTTGCCACTGCCGGTCGTAACCTTGACCCGCTTTGCCGGGACGGGAGTGAAACTGCCGGGCAGCGTCGTGGCCCCGCAGGTAGGGGCTGTGGACGGCGTGGTGCTGGTTCCCTGCTCAGCGAAGGTCCCGTCGAGATCCTTTACCGTGACGACGGTGTCGGCGAGGGTCAGTCCAGGGAGGCAGTTCCGGTCGAAGTTCCCGCCGTTGTTGCGCCACAAGCCCTTGATCTGCTCCATGGCGTTCTGCGCGGCAGTGGTGGTCGTGAGCCGCTGGTTGGTGGAGCGACTCAGACCGAAGAGGCCAGTGACTGGTGCCAGGACCGTCAGGACCAGGACGCCCAGCAGGAGGGTGGCGACCAGAATCTCGATCAGGGTGAAACCGGCGCGAATATGCGAGTGGGAATCAGGGTTGTGCACTGTACATCACCTTGCCGGTCACGCCGGTCACCTTGACGTAGATGGGAGGAATGGAGCTGATCGCGTGCTGCACCCTGAAGACGGCGCCACTGGACATCTCGCTGAAGGGCGCGTTGAACGTGAGGGTCCGGGGGGTGCAGACCGTGGCGACAGGTTCAATGCAGGTGATCTTCACCTTGCTGTTCACCGTGCGGCTGGAAGTCTGCCCGTTGTTGGTCAGCGTGTAAGTGGTGAGGTCGCCGCTGGCCGCCGTGTTCCAGTTGAGTCCGCTGCTGACGCTGTGGCGCTGGGCTCCGTCCCGCAGGACGGTGAGATCCCCTCCGAACTGCCGGGCCCCGTCGGCGACCTCGTTCGTGCGGATCTGGCGCAGGAGACTGCTGAACCCGATGGACATCAGGATGCCCAGGATGGCCAGGACAATCAGCAGTTCGACCAGCGTGAAGCCTGCTCGGGCGTTCATCGTGCGCTCTGCTGCCACGTCAGGTTCGTCAGGGCCACTGAGGCGCTGTTGGGTGATTCGATCTTCCATTTCGGGGACAGTGGGAAGTAGGGCGGGCTCATGCCGACGCCTTCGCCCATGCGCTCATCGAAGGAGAAGTTACGGCCATACCCGCTGGTTGTGGTGCTCGGATCTTTCGTGCTGAAGGTGCCGAACGCACCGTAATAGTTCTCGATCAGGCCGCCGATCAGGTTCACCTTGCCGCGCCCAGTGGTGGCCGTGCATCTACCGTACCAGTCGTATGAGGTGCAGACGGTGTTGCTGTCATGGTTCTGGACGTTGACCTCGCCTTCGCCGGCCATCAGGACACTGTGAATGTTGACGTCGTCGGGGGCGGATTTCAGGATGCTGACATTGCCACTCTGGGAGTAGATGCCCAGCAGGTTCTTGGGGGTGTCCTTGCTGGCACAGCTGTCCGGGGCCTTGCAGGGTACGTCGCTGTAGGTCAGGTCGCTGGCGATACCGACGTTGTCTTCAGAGGCGATGGTGAGCTGGGAGAAACCGGCGATGGCCGGCAGGGGTTGCCCGGTGGTGGTGCGTCCGGGGCCGCTGATGGTGATGTTGCCGGTCTTGCTTGCATCGCCGTCGTTGGAGTACAGCACGCCGTTGAAGGGGTTGCGGTAGGTGGTCCAGCCGCTACCGCTCTGGACGTCCATCTTGCCGGCGGCGTCCACGCGGTACACCGTGGTCGTGGCGCCGTTCTTGACGGTGATGAACTGATAGGTGGGGGCAGGGCTCCACTTCTTGTCGGCGGCCGAGTAGCTGGTCGGAGGAACGACCGAGCTTCCCGAGGTGCTGGCCGCCAGCGTGACGGTCGCGCCGGTGGGGATATTCAGGCCTCCGGCGTTGGCAGCGGCCGCCTGGTCCTCGGCGTTCTCGGGCATGGGCTGGAATTCCGACTGCCAGTCGGGGGTGACGACGCCGTTGACCGGGGCGAAGGTGACGCCGCCGGGCACGCTGGATGTCAGGCCAGTCAGGTTGGTGATGCCGCCGCTGCCCAGCTGGTTCAGGGTTCCACCCACGTACAGTCCCGGCTTGGTTTTCAGGCTGCCGTCCGTGTTCGTGGCACAGGTGCCGTCGTTGTTGTAGGCCGTGCATCCCGCGCTGGTCACCTTGCTCTTGAACTGCGCGGTAGCCCCTGCGGCGAAGGTGAAGCGGTCATTGGTGTGGACTGGACCGTCGAACACCTGGTTGGTGAAGTTGGGGCGCGTCCCAGTGGTCGTGGTGTGGTGGTTGGTGAACAGGACGCGGTCCACGAAGCTGGGCAGGGCAATCTGGAACCAGATCTCGGACTGCTGGGTGGAACGGGCATTCAGAACGCGGGTGGAGACCCCCTGCGTACCGGTGGACTGTAAGCCCTGCACCTGCATGTAGAACTTGAAGTTGGTATTCCCAGTCCGCTCCACGCGGGTGGGGACCAAGCGGTATGTGACCTCGTAATTGCCCCCGGTGGGCGTAGTGGTGATGCCGGTGGGGCTGAAGGCCTGAGAAAAGTAGGTCTGCAGGTCGGTGTTGGTTTTCAGGTTGCGTCCCTTGGCAAGGCCGGGCGGCATCCGGTCCATACGGGCAAAGACAGCCAACACCTTGTAGCGGTTGGGGTTGTCGCCTGCGGCGGGTGCGGCCGCGCTGCACTCGTACTTCACCGGATACGTTCCGGCTGCACTGGTCTGTGTCCAGGCGGCCGAGCCGGTCTTGCCACAGTAGCCTTCGGCCATGCTGAGCAGATCAGCGGCCTTTGTGCTTTTCGGGATTTCCAGAACAGGTGAGATCGTGCCGTCCGGATTGGTGACCCCGTTCAAGATGGCCTGCGTGTCGCGGAGCCGGACCTTGGCGATTGCAAGACCTGACTCTGCGGCGTACTGCGCCTGCAGTGTCGTGCGGCGGTCTGCGGCGCTGCGCATACCGGTGATGGTCAATTGACTGCTGACCACCAGGAGGACCGCAATGAGCACCGTCATGGTAAGTACGGTGACAATCAGTGTTGCGCCTGCCTGCCTGTCGTGTGCTGTGTTCATCGTCTGTCGTTCCTCTGCCCGGAATGACTCCCGGGTCACTGTGGAAAATATCGCCTATCCTCTCTTGCAAGTTTCTGGCAAGCGTATGACCTGGGGCGTGAACTTTTTCAAAATACCCCCATTTGGCTTTCCCCCGGGGATGGGACCTGATTGGGGGCGTCGGTCGTGGGGTGTGGCCTTTTTCTGAAGGTGCCGTCAGGTCGGGCCGCGTAGGCTGGTTCTCATGCTGGTATCGGATCGGGTGCAGGGGCTGCTGTCGCGTGAGCGGGGGCTGCTGGGGGACGTGCAGGCGTTTCTGGAGGCGCAGGGTGCGCCGCCGGAGGTGGTGGGGCATGCCCGGCAGGCGCTGCGGAATCTGGATGAGGCCTTCCTGCTGGTGGTGGTCGGGGAGTTCAACGCGGGCAAGAGTTCGTTCGTGAATGCGCTGCTGGGCGCGGCGGTGCTCCCTGAGGGTGTGACGCCCACCACGGACCGCATCTATGTGCTGGTCCACGGGGAGCAGCCGGGCCAGATGGAACCCACCAGTGATCCCTTCGTCAGCCGTCTGACATATCCCTTACCCAGTCTGGAGGGCGTGGCACTGGTGGACACGCCGGGCACGAACGCGATCGTGCGGCAGCATCAGGCGCTGACCGAGGGGTTCCTGCCGCGCGCGGACCTCGTGCTGTTCCTGACGTCGGCGGACCGGCCGTTCACGGAGTCCGAACGGCAGTTCCTCGAACTCGCGGCCCGCTGGGGGCGCGGCGTGATCATGGTCGTGAACAAGGCCGACCTGCTCGAGACTGCCGAGCAGCGCGAGCAGGTCCGCACGTTCGTGGAGACGGGGGCGCGCGGCGTGCTGGGCCTGACCCCGCCCGTGCTGCTGATCAGCGCACGCGGCGAGCAGCGCGGCGGGGACGCGGGCTTCGCGGCGCTGCGCTCGCTGCTGCAGGCGCGCCTGTCGGAGACGGAGCGCACCCGCCTGAAACTCCTGAGTCCGCTGAATACCGCCTCGCAGCTCCTGAGCGGTGAGGTCACCCGCGCCGACGCGGCCCGCGCCACGCTGAGCGACGACCTGCGCGTGCTGGGCGACCTGGAAGCGCAGCGGGCCACGCACGGCGAGACGATGCTGGGCGAACTGGACGGGCAGCTGAACCGCGTTTCTCGCCTCCTGAGCGAGTTCGAGGTCCGCGCCGACCGCTTCATCGACGCGCGGCTGCGCTTCTCGAACCTGCGGGGCCTGCTGAACAGCCGTGAGCTGGAGGAGGACTTCCGGCGCGAGGCGGTCGCGGACCTGCCGGAGGCGATCGACCGGCAGTTCGGCACGATGATCGACCGGTTCGTGGAGGCGAACCTGCACTTCTGGGAGGACGTGCAGGCGTTCCTGATCCGCCGCCAGCCCAGCCAGGAGGTGGCCCGCACCCGCTTCTCGTACGACCGCGCCGCGCTGCTCGACGGGATCGCCGGGTCGGCCCGCGAGCACCTCGCGACGACGACCGAGCAGGAACTCGCGCGGAACCTCTCGCGGGACGCGGAGGACGCCATGAAGGGCGTGATCGGCGGCCTGGCGGGCGGCGTCGGGATCGGCGCGGGCATCGGCGCGCTCGTGGGCGCCAGCGCGCTGGACTTCACCGGGGGCATCCTGGCGGGCCTGACGCTGGGCAGCCTGGGCCTGTTCGTCCTGCCGAACAAACGCATCCAGGCGCACCGGCAGCTGCGAAGCCGCGTGGCGGAACTGCGCGAGGCCCTGGAGCGCATCGTGCGGCGCGAGTTCGAACGCGAGCAGGACCGCGCCGACACGCGCCTGCACGACGCGATCAGCCCTTTCACGCGTTTCACGCGGCAGGAGCAGGCGCGGCTGGACGCGGCCCGCACCCGCTCCGGGGAGCTGCGCGCCGAACTGGACGCCCTGCAGGGCGAGGTCAAGGCGCTGGGGTAACCGCCCCGGCTGTGCCGCGCGCGGTGACAGCGCCCGTGCAGACGACGCCGCTGCCTGCACGCCGGGCCCGCGCCTACCCTGGGGCATGAGGCAGAACATCAGCAGCGGCAGCCCCTGGGAAGCGAAGATCGGCTACGCCCGCGCCGTCAAGGTCGGGAACGTCGTGCACGTCAGCGGGACGACCGCCACCGTGAACGGCGAGGTCGTCGGCGAGGGCGACCCCGCCGAGCAGACCCGCGCGGTCCTCGGTATCATCCGCCGCGCCCTGGAGACCGCCGGAGCGCGCCTGGAGGATGTGGTGCGCACGCGCATCTACGTGACGGACATCCGCCAGTGGGAGGAGATCGGTCTCGCGCACGGCGAGGTCTTCGGTGAGGTGCGCCCTGCCACGACCATGGTGCAGGTCGCCGCGCTGATCGACCCGCTGCACCTCGTGGAGATCGAGGCCGAGGCGATCCTCCCCTGACGGGCAACCCGGCTGGGCGGCCCGCGCCGGGCGTGGCACGCTGGAACGCATGACCGAGGGTGCCCTGGATGAGCTTCGGCGGCTGGATGACCGGCTGCGCGCCGCGCTGCGGGCCGACGCGCGCTTCTCGCACGTGGCGGCGTACGGCAGCGTGCCGCAGGGCCGCGCCGACCGGTTCAGCGACCTGGAGTTCTGGGCGTTCCTGACGCCCGGCGCGGCGGTGGACGCCGCCGACTGGCTACGCGGGCACCTCGACCCCCTGCTGGTGCTGACGACCGAGTTCGGCGGGGCGGTCGCGGTGCTGCCCGGCCTGCGCCGCGTGGAACTGCACGTCGCGCCCGCCGCGCGCCTCCCGGAGGTCGAGACGTGGACGCCGCAGCACGTCCGCCCGGAGGCCATGTGCGCCGGGATGAGGACGGGCAGCTGATGGGCCACCTGCGCGCGCTGGCCGCGCGGTCGCCCGACCCGGCCGCCGAGGCGCAGGCCACCCTGGAGCGCAGCGTGAACTGGCTGGTGCTGGGCCTGAACGTCCTGGCGCGCGGCGAGCGGCTGCGTGCCCACGAGACGCTGTGGTGGGTTGAGGGTGGCCTGCTGCGACTGGCACGCCTCCGGGAAGGCGCGACCGGGCACTGGGGAAACGCGACCCGCCGCGCGGAGCAGGAACTCAGTCCAGACGCCCTGGCGCGTTTCGCGGCGCTGACCGGCCCGCTGGACCGGCTGGAACGCCGGTACGCGGCGGCGATCGCGTGGACGCTGGACCTGGCGGCGGGGCTGGGGCTCGCACTGGACGACCGGCTGGCGCAGGAGCTGCGGCGCGGCAGACTGGACGCATGACCTTCCTTCCTGCTGAGGCGCCCCGACTGGGGCTGGGACTGGCGGCGCTGGGCCGCCCCGGGTACATCAATCTCGGGCACGGCGCGGACCTCGCGGACCGCAGCGTGGATGGGCTGCGTGCGCAGGCGTGGGCGGTGCTGGACGAGGCCTGGGCGGCGGGCGTGCGGTATTTCGACACGGCGCGCAGTTACGGACTGGGCGAGGCGTTCCTGGGTGGCTGGCTGGCCGCGCGCGGGCTCGGGCCGGGGCCGGGCGTGCGGGTGGGCAGCAAGTGGGGGTACACGTACGTCGCGGACTGGCGCGCGGACGCACCGACGCACGAGGTCAAGACCCACGACCTCGCCACGCTGACGCGGCAGTGGCCGGAGACCCTGGCGGCGCTGGGGCGCACGCCGGACGCTTATCTGATCCACTCGGCGACGCTGGACTCCGGCGTGCTGGAGAACCGGGGGGTGCTGGGGCAACTGGCGGAATTGTCCGCGTCGGGCGTGCGGGTGGGCCTGTCCACGAGCGGCCCCGCGCAGGCGGACACGCTGCGGCGGGCGCTGGCGGTGCGGGTGGACGGCGTGAGTCCCTTCCGCGTGGTGCAGGCCACCTGGAACGTGCTGGACCCCTCGGCCGGCGCAGCCCTGGCCGAGGCGTACGCGGCGGGCTGGACGGTCGTCGTGAAGGAGGGCGTGGCGAACGGCCGCCTGACCGCCCACGGCCTGACCGGGCGCGGCGACGTGCCCGCGTCCCTGGCCCGGCTGGCCCACGAGCACGGGGTTACGCCGGACGCCGTGGCCCTCGCAGCGGTGCTGGCACAGCCCTGGGCGGACGTGGTCCTCAGCGGCGCCAGCACGACCGGGCAGCTGGCGCAGAACCTCGCCGCGCTGCGCCTGACCCTCCCGGTGGACGCGCTGCGCGACCTCAGGCGCCCGCCGGCCGAGTACTGGGCGGCCCGCGCCGCGCTGCCCTGGCAGTAGGGCCGAAGCTCAGCCCGGGACCTCAAGGTTGCGTGGGGCCCGGCCCCGCGGCGCCCGCTTACACTGCGCTCATGTTCATGAAAGCCCTGCTGGCGTTCATCCCGGTCAGCCTCGTGCTGAAGTACGGCGTGCACGCCCCGCCCATGTGGATCTTCTTCACGGCCGTGCTGGCGATCGTGCCGCTGGCCGACTGGCTGCGCAAGGCCACCGAGCACGTCGCCGTGCACGCCGGGCCCACCATCGGCGGGCTGCTGAACGTCACCTTCGGGAACATGGCGGAAATCATCATCGCGATCTTCATCCTGATCAGCGGGAACACGCAGGTCGTGAAGGCGCAGATCACCGGGTCGATCATCGGGAACGCGCTGCTGGGGCTGGGCCTCGCGATCGTCGCGGCGGGCTTCGTCAGGGGCGGCGGGCGGCAGAAGTTCAACGCCGCGAACGCCGGGCAGCTGTCCGCCATGCTGTTCCTGACCGTCATCACCCTGACCCTCCCGGCGATCTTCGACTACACCGAGCAGCTCCCCGCCTTCGCCGCCGAGGCGGGCACCCGGGCGAACCTCGACGAGCGCCTGAGCATCGGCGTGGCCATCCTGCTGATCGTCGTGTACCTGCTGAACCTCGTGTACACCCTGGTCACCCACAAGGACGTGTTCGCCATCCCCGAGGGCGAGGCCGGGCACGGGCACGGCCCGGAGAAACCCTGGTCGCTGCCGGTCGCGCTGGGCGTCCTGCTGGGCGGCACCGCCCTGATCGCCCTGGAATCCGAGATGCTCTCCGGCGCGCTGGAAGCCACCGCGAGCACCCTGGGCCTCAGCGAGTTCTTCCTGGGGATCATCGTGCTGGCCATCGTCGGGAACTTCGCGGAGTACCTCGCCGCCGTGTACTTCGCCCGCAAGGGCCAGATGGACCTCGCCGTGAACATCGGCCTGGGCGCCACCATCCAGGTCGCGCTGCTCACCGCGCCGCTGCTGGTCATCATCGGGGCGCTGCTGGGTCACCCCATGAACCTCGTGTTCAGCTCCCCGCTGGAACTCATCGCGATCATCGCCGTGGCCCTGATCGTCACGAGCGTCACCAAGGACGGCGAGACCACCTGGTTCGAGGGCGTGCTCCTGATCGCGGTGTACATCGCCCTGGCACTGGCGTTCTACTTCGTCACGCCGCGCGGCGCCGAGGAGGCCGGACTGATCCTGCGGGCCCTGGGCGCGTAACCGACCTTGCCCCAGGAATCAGAGCGCGCCCGGTCACCCGCCGGGCGTGTCTTCGTGCCCGTCCGCCAGGGCCTGCAGCGCGGGCCGCAGCGCCGGGAGGTCCACGCGCGCCGTGTGCCAGACCAGTCCAGGCTCGATCCCGAAGTAGTCGTGCGCGACCGTGTTCCGGATGTCGCGCAGCAGCACCCAGGGCACCTCGGGGTGGGTGTCCTGCACGCTCTGCGGGATGAACTTCGTCGTCTCGCCCAGCCGCGTCAGGTTGTGCAGCACGGCGTCCCGCACCACCTCGTCCCGCTCGAAGGTCGTCAGGGAGTGCCGGTCCGTGAACGCCACGATCCGGTCGATGGCCGCCAGCAGGTCGAATACCCGCCAGCGCCAGCGCTTCGGGCGGTGCGAGCGGGGCGCGGGCTCCGGCACCGCCAGGACGTCCACCGCGTCCGCGAGGATCTCCCCGCGCAGCGGCGGGCGCAGCGCCCCGGGGGTCATCACGTCCACCCGGCGGTTCAGGACCCCCTCGAACACGTCCCGCACCCGCATCAGGTCCAGCAGACCCCGCGCCGGACCGGGCCGGAAGTCGATCAGGATGTCGATGTCACTGTCCGGCCCGGCCTCGCCGCGCGCCACCGACCCGAACACCCGCACGCGCGCCACGCCCAGCGCCTCCCACAGCGGCCGCGCCTCCCGCAGCGCCCCCGCGATGGTCGGCAGGCGCAGGTCCGGGAACAGCGGCTCGGCGGCGGGCATGCGCCCCAGGATAGGGGGCGCGGCGCGGGCGAGCCGCTATGCTGACCCTCATGATCGTCGCCGTGGGGCATGACCTGATCGAGATCAGCCGCATCCGGCGCATGCTCGAGCGTGAAGGCAGACGCGCCGAGAAGCTCTTCGCGCCCACCGAACTCGAGTACTGCGCGCGCCTGACCGACCCCGCACCCAGCCTCGCCGCGCGCTTCGCCGCCAAGGAAGCCTTCCAGAAGGTCTGGCCGCGCCCGCACGGCTGGCGGGACGTGTGGGTGCAGCGCGACCGCACCCCGGACGGTCCCTTCCCGTTCGCGCCGCCCGTGCTGGGCTTCGCGCCCCACATCGCCGCCGAACTGGCCGAACGCGGCTGGGTGGCGCACCTGACCCTGACGCACACCAAGGAACACGCCTCGGCGGTCGTGATCCTGGAGGCGCGTTGAGGCCCCGCCTGAGCGCTACCGAGCTGGACGGCACGCGGCCGGAACTGTCCGCCCGCTGACAGCGTGCCCGACAGGGCGGGCGTACGCTGGAGCATGAACACCAGCGTCCGGGACGTGTGCCGTACCGTGGGCCGGGGAGTCGGCCTGAGCCTCTGCCTGCTGGTGGCGCCTCCGGCCCCCGCGCAGAGCCTGCCTGGACCCAGCGTGCAGGCCGCCGCCGAGCAGGCCGCCCTGACCCGTGGTCGCGCCCTGCTGACCGAGTTCTACCCCGTGAAACTCGATGCCCTGTGGCAGGCCTTCACGCCGGAGGTCCGCGCGCAGTGGGGCACCCTGGCGGACTTCCGCGCGTACCGCGAGGCGGGCGTGCAGACCTTCGGCGCGCAGCGGCAGCAGATCGGCGAGCGGACCCTGACCAGAGGCGGCGAGACCTTCTACGTCCGCAGCGCCACCTTCCAGCGCGACCCGACGACCGTCTGGGCACTGATCATCGATTTCACGGGCACCCGCGTGAGCACCTTCGTGATCCTGCGGGAAGGGGAGACCGGGAACGACCCGGTCGCGGGCCTCAGCCCCCGCTGGCTGGATCAGCCGTAGGCACACCGCCACTCTGGCGGGCCAGTTCACGCCCCGAGGCGTCCGTCACCGTGAACGTGTACGCCCGCTCGCTGCGCGCCACCCAGTTCACCCGCAGGTCCACGCACTCCGCCGGAAGTTGCGTCTGCGCCGCGGACGGGTAGCGGTCATCCAGGCTGTCCTCCCGGAACACCTCCAGCGTGCGGGTCAGGGCGTTCGCGCAGGTCTGCCCCGCCGCCCGCACCGTGACGCTCCGGGCGTCCGACGGCAGGGCCGTCTCCTGCTCGGCCTGCATGGCCCTTACCTGCGCTTCCAGTTCCGTCACGCGCGCCTGGAGCGCCGCGTTCTGCGCGCGGGCCTCGCGGTCCTGACAGCCGCACAGCAGGACGGAACACAGCAGCAGGGGGAGCACCTTCACGCGCGGCAGCCTAGCGCCTGAAGGCGAAGCCTGCGTCAGGGTCCACTCACGAAGGGCTTCATGAAGGTCGCCCTGCCCAGACCACCGGAGCGGCCGGGCAGGGCGAACAGGCGAGGGCGCGTCATGCGGGTTCCGTTTGTTTCGTTAACAGATCGGAACACCGCCGATCTGCCAACTCCACGCCCGGAACCCGTTTTTCTCCCACTCGCTCCGCTCGGGTTGAAAGATTTTGCAAACCTTTCAACCGGAGTCAGTATCAGCGGTTCAGGACGCTCACGATCTCCACGTGACTCGTCTGCGGGTAGAAGTCGTGCGGGACCACCTCGCCCAGCTTCCAGCCGCGCCGCACCAGATCCCCGACGTCCCGCGCCCACGTCGCCGGATCGCACGACACGTACACCAGCCGGTCCGCCGTGCTCGCGTGAATGTGATCCCGCGCCGCCTCCTCCAGCCCCGCCCGAGGCGGGTCCACCACGATCACGTCCGTGCCCAGCTCACTGAAGCGCGCCGCGTCCCCGTTGCGGAACGTCACGTTCCCCTCGCCGGTGTTCGCCACGTCCTGCCGCCCACGCGCCAGCGCCTCCGCCGACGAATCCAGCACCGTCACCCGCCGGAAGTGCTTCGCGAGGTGACGACCGATCGCGCCCGCCCCGCCGTACAGGTCCACCGCGTGCTCGCCCTCACCGGCCAGCTGCGTCGCCCGGCGGTACGCGAGACCCGCCGCCTCCGGGTTCACCTGCGCGAAGCCCGTCGCGGACACCCGCACCTGCACCTCCCCGAACTGCTCGGTGATCTCGCCCTCACCCGCGATCAGGCGCACGCCCGCACTGAAGCGCCGACCCGCCGGCTGCGCCAGACTCACGCCCACCACCCCGGCCTCCATCAGGTGATCGCTGGCCCGCAGGAACGCCTTCGGTTCCCCCGCGCCGATCACCGCCGCCACGACCTCGCCCGTCAGGCGGCTGGCGCGGAATGCCACCTCGGTCGCCGGGTCCAGCCGCTCCGGGTCAATGCGGTCCAGCACCGCCTGAATCTGCGGCATCACCAGCGGGTCTGCGCGCACCACCAGCGGATCACTGCCGCGCCGCTCACGGTACGCCAGA
Organism: Deinococcus grandis; assembly: GCF_001485435.1. Taxonomy (NCBI): domain Bacteria; kingdom Thermotogati; phylum Deinococcota; class Deinococci; order Deinococcales; family Deinococcaceae; genus Deinococcus; species Deinococcus grandis. The sequence goes on from NZ_BCMS01000001.1 coordinate 209,466, forward strand.
CCCTGCGGCGTCACGAGGTACTGCGCAGTGTTCCGGTAGCCCCACTCCTGCGGGCTGGGCACCGTCGCCGCCACCCCGTGCCGCACCTTCGCGATGCGGCTCAGGGCCTCCTCCACGAACGCCCGCTTGAAGCCCAGCTGCGCCTCGTAACTCGCGTGCGCCAGATCCGCCGTGGGCAGGTCCGGGCCGTCCACGCGGTCCGGGCTGCGGCGCAGCACCTCCACCGTCACGCCCTGACGCACGCCCTTCCCGCTGCGCACCCGCGCCGTGACCTGCTCACCCGGCAGCGCCCCCCGGACCAGCACCACGCCGGACTCGTCCCGGGCCAGCCCCAGCCCCCCGGCTACAAGTTTCTCGATTTCCAGCGTAAGCAGTGCGTCCGACATCCCCACAGCGTAGCGCGGACGACCCCCACCGCGCAGGACCGACCCCACACACGCCCCCACTGGACACGCGCCCCACGGAGTGATACATTCCCTGAGCCCTGAGGCATCAGGGGCTGTGGCGCAGTTGGGAGCGCGTCTGAATGGCATTCAGAAGGTCAGGGGTTCGAATCCCCTCAGCTCCACCAGAGTAGACCCCTCCACCCGGAGGGGTTTTTCCATGTGCCCCCTACTGGCTGAGGCGCTTTCAGCCCCGCCTGTCGCGCATTGAAAGCCTCTCGGGGCATGCTGCGGCCATGTCCGAACCCACCCAGCTGGAGAGCCTGCGCGTCACCGACGAACCCGCCGCCCGCGCCCTGCGGCAGGACACCCATCTGCTGGGTTTGTTCCTGAGTCCCGCCTCGCCCAGTGACGTGGCGGCCCGCGCCGGGATGCCCGCGAATCTCGTGGATCACCACGCGCGGCGACTGGCGGGCCTGGGCCTGCTGTTCGAGCAGCGGCGCGAGGCCGGACACGTGTACTACCAGCTGCGCGCCCGCACCTTCCGGGTAGCCAGCGACCTGCTGCCCCCGCAGGACTCGGACGGCAACGGACGGGGCGACCTGCGTGACCTCACGGACGGGTTCCTGGCGGCGTACGAGCGCTGCTGGGCCGTCATGCGTGACGGCGAGGAGGACGTGGTCGGCTTCGGGAACGAGGAGCATCCTACCGAGCCCCTGGACGACGTGACCGACCCCATCCACGTGCCCTTCCCCGCCCACCTCGACCGCCTGACGCTGCGCCTCACCCCGGAACGGTACGCGCGGCTGGCCCGCGACCTGAGTGACGTCCTGACCCGCGCCGCCGCCGAGGGCCACAGCGAGACGGGAGACTCCTGCACGCTGGCCGTGCTGGCTTTCAGCGACCCCGCGCAGCCCGCTGGAACCCTCTCCCTATCCCGCAACCTGAATACCTTCCTGGGCCTGAATCCGGCGCCGTGAGAAACCCCCGCGTGGGGCGGGGGCTGTGTGGTTACTCGTCGGCTTCGTTTTTCTTCTCGCGTTTGTAGGGGCCCTTTTCCTTCCATTTCAGGCGGACGGGAATCCCGGCGAGTTGCAGGTCCTCGCGGATGCGGTTCTGCAGGAAGCCCTCGTACGCGCGGGTGACGAAGTCGGCGCGGTTGCAGAAGATCGCGAATGTGGGGGGCGCGGTTTCCACCTGGGTCATGAAGTACATCTTGAGTTTCTTCCCGTGGAAGTTCGGGACGGCCTGACGCATCTGCCAGACTTCCAGCCAGCGGTTGAGTTCGCTGGTGGGGATGCGGCTCTGCCATTTCTCGTGGAGTTTCATGGCCTCGGCGAGCATGTCGTGAATGCCGTACTCGTTGATGGCGCTGGTGTACACGCGCGGCGCGTAAGAGATGTGGTTGAGTTTCTGGTTGAGGTCCTTCTCGACGCGTTTGAGGTCCTCGTCGGGCACGAGGTCCCATTTGTTCACGACGACGATGACGGGTTTACCGCTGTCGTACGCGAGGTTCGCGAGTTTCAGTTCGTGATCGCCGAGTTCCCCGGCGTTCAGCACCAGCCAGATCAGGTCGCTGCGTTCGATGGCGGCCTGGGAGCGCTGGATGGCGTAGTCCTCGATGGCGGTGTCGGGTTTCTTGCGGATCCCGGCGGTGTCCACGAGCACGAAGCGCTGCCCGCCGTAGTCCCATTCGACGTCCAGGCTGTCGCGGGTGGTGCCGGGCTGGTCGGCGACGATGGCGCGGTCGGTCTGGGTGATGGCGTTCAGGAGGCTGCTCTTGCCGACGTTGGGTCGGCCGATCAGGCTGATGCGGATGGGGGCGATCTCGGGGACGTCCTCGGTGTCCTCGGGCATGTGCGTCAGGACGCGGTCCATGAGGTCATCGAGGCCGCGGGCGTGCTCGGCGCTGATGGGGAGGGGTTCCCCGAAGCCCAGGCCCCACAGTTCCGCCATGTAGACCTCGTGCTTGGGGCTGTCGATCTTGTTCGCGGCGATGATGACGGGTTTGTTCAGGCGGCGCAGCCAGTCGGCGACCTCGTAGTCGGCGGCGGACAGGCCCTCGCGGGGGTCGAGGACGAAGATGATGGCCTGCGCGCCTTCCATGGCCCACTCGGCCTTCTGGCGGATGGCTTCTTCCCACTCGTCCCCGCTCCAGAGGCCCCCTGTGTCGATCAGGGTGATGCGGTGGTTGTGGTACAGCATCAGGCCTTCTTTCGCGTCGCGGGTCACGCCGGGGAAGTCGGCGACGACGGCCTCGCGGCGGCCGATGAGGCGGTTGAACAGGCTGGACTTGCCGACGTTGGGTCGGCCGACGATGGCGACTTTATGCATAGTGTCCTCCGCGCCCGTCTGGGCGACGAGCGAAGCGAGTGGGAGTTATTGCGCCCGGACGGAAGTCCGGAGGCACGGCCGGCAGGCTCGGGCCGGAGGAGTGCAGTCTGGGTGCATGGTGACGCTCCTTGTACGGTGTCGGTTCCACCCCGGGCGTCTGGGGGGTTCCGCCGAAACGGCCTGTGCCTCACGGTGAGGGGGCCTGCGACAGACGAGTCTACCGCACCGGGCCGTGCGGGCGTCGGTGCGCAAGGAACGGTTCCAGCCGGGAGAGGGGAGATGAGGCTGCATACCGCTGGATGGCGGATTGGCAGAGGTCGTGCTGCACGCATTTTTCAGGCCTATGCGCATGAGTTGACATGCGCCGCATACCGCGTTATCCTATTTTTATCACCGTCCGATAAGGGCGGATTTTTCGTTTTGATCCCGTGAGCGTGCCGCAGGTGAGGCAACCCGGGCGGTCCGGGCCGCGGAGCGTGCAGGTGTGAACACCACCCTGAATCTGAGCAGTCTGGGCGCCAGCACTGGCATCCTCGCGGCAGGCCTGATCTTCATGTACGGCGTGTGGTTGGGTCGCCGTGATCTGGGCCTGCGGGCGGCCATGGGGGTCATGGTGGCGGTCCTGATGGGCGGTCTGCTCCCCATGATCGTCATGTGGAGCGCGCCGCAACTCCTCTTCCCCAGCTCGGGTGGCCTGAGAGGGAGTGTGCTGATGGTCATCTGGAACATCGTTTCGGCGGGGTTGGCGTTCCTGCCGTGGGCGGTCGCCCTGAACTGGCTGGAGCTCCTGCGCCGCGAAGGCCCCAGTACGTGAATCGGGGCAGGGACGGTTTCGGGTGGATATCCTTGACCTCCCCTGCATACCGCGCTATAGTTCTGGACATCACCGCCCACGAGGCGGATTTTTTATTGCTGTTCCCGCCTATCCTTCCAGGGTGGTGAGGTCGCCGGGGTCCTGCCCGAGCGCCTGGGCGCGCAGGACGCGGCGCATGATCTTCCCGCTACGGGTCTTGGGCAGGGCCGTGACGACGCGGATCTCGCCGGGCGTGGCGATGGGGCCGAGTTCGCGCCGGACGTGTTCGCTGATGCTGGCGCGCAGGCCCCGCCCCACCTGATCCTCGAAACCTTTTCTGAGGATGACGTGCGCGACGATGCTCTCGCCTTTCAGGTCGTCGGGAATGCCGATCACGGCGGCCTCCGCAACGGCGGGATGGGACACCAGGGCGTCCTCGACATCCGCGCTGCCGATGCGGTGCCCGGCGACGTTCAGCACGTCGTCCGCGCGGCCCAGGATGCTGATGTACCCGTGCTCGTCCCGCACGGCGAGGTCCCCGGACAGGTACCCGGCGGGGTTCTCGTTCCAGACCTGCGCGTACTTGTCGGGGTTGCCGTGAATGCCGCGCATCATGCCGGGCGTCGGGCGGCGCAGCACGAGGTGCCCCTGCACGCCGTCCGGGAGGCTGTGGCCCTGCTCGTCGACCACGTCGGCGTCCACGCCCGCCAGGGGGCGGCCCACGAAGCCGGGCCGGGCGGGCCAGCGCGGGTGGGTCCCCAGGATCGGGGCGCCCAGTTCCGTCTGCCACCAGTGGTCGATGACGACCGCGTGCGCGCCCTCCTCCAGCCCCCCGGCGAGGTGCTCCTGCGCCCAGCGCCACGCCTCCGGGTTCAGGGCCTCGCCCGCGCAGGCGATCACGCGCAGGCTGCTCAGGTCATGGCCCTTCACGACGTCGGGGCCGAGTTTCATGAACAGGCGCAGCGCGGTGGGCGCGGTGAACAGCACGTTCACGCCGTAGCGTTCGACGGCGCGCCAGAACACGCCGGGGTCCGGGAAGTCCGGCGCGCCCTCGCGGAAGAGGACGGTCGCCCCGGCGGCCAGCGGCGCGTACACGATGTAGCTGTGCCCGACGATCCAGCCGATGTCGCTGGTGCAGAAGAACACGTCCCCGGCCCGGACGTCGAACAGCTGTCCGAGGTGGTAGGTGCTGGCGACCATGTACCCGCCGTGCGTGTGGATGACGCCCTTGGGTTTCCCGGTGCTGCCGGACGTGTACAGCACGTACAGGGGGTGCTCGGCGTTCACGGACACCGCCCCGGCGCGGCCGTGCGTGAAGAGGCTCTCCCAGGGGACGGTGCGGGCGTCGTGTTCGCGCTGGTACGTCTTGATGCGTTCCCACAGCACGAGGTGCTCCACGCCGCCCAGGTCCGCGATGGCCTCCGAGGCGATGGCGTACAGGTCCACGAGTTTCCCGCGCCGGTACCCGACGTCCGCCGTGATGACCACGCGCGCCCCGGCGTCCGTGATGCGGTCGCGCAGCGCGCCCACGCCCAGGCCCGCGTACACGACCGAGTGCACCGCGCCCAGACGGGCGCAGGCCAGCATGGCGATCACGCCCTCCGGGGTCAGGGGCATGTAGATCACGACGCGGTCGCCCGTATTCACGCCCAGCGCGCGCAGCCCGGCGGCGGCCCGCTCGACCCGTTCGTGCAGCATGCCGTACGTGATGACCTGCGCCTCCTCGGTCTCCGAGAGCCAGATCAGCGCCGCGCGGGTGCGCGCCTCGCCCCGTGCGTGGCGGTCCAGCGCGCTGAGGGTAATGTTCGTCTCGCCGTCCGCGAACCACTGCATGTGCGGGCGGTCCCAGGTCAGCCCCGTCGTGGGCGCCTTCGTCCACTCGAAGGCGCGGGCCTGCGCCAGCCAGAACGCGTCCGGGTCGCGGCGGGCGGCCTCGATGTCGCCCTCGGGGTCGCTGTTCAGGCGGCGCAGCACGGACTCGGGCACGAACCAGCGGTCAGGGCGATGGGCATCCGTCATGGGTGAAACCTCCGTGGGGGAGCGGCGTCGGATTGTGCGTGCCGCTCAGTGTATAGGGGTTGTGGGAGGTGGGATGTGGGTTGTCGGAAAAGATTAAAAAACACCGTTGTAGCAGGCATGCCGGGCGACCTGCCGTTCCCACATCCCACAACCTACACCCCACAACCAAATTATGCTGAAAGCATAATCCGTGCTATACTTTTCTTGTGAAGAACGTACCCCTGACCCTCGGTTTCGGCACCGTCCGGCTGCCTGTCAGCGCGGACGGCCTCCTCCACGCGGCGGCGGCCCTGACGCAGCTGGGCGTCCCCGAAGACGCGTACAGCGCCACCCTCGCCGCGCACGACCTGACCCCCGACACCGCCGACTTCGGCGCCGGTCCGGAAGACGCCCTGAGCGTCCCCGCCTTCACCGCGCTGTGCTTCGCGCTGGACACCACCCAGGCCCGCCGCTGGCGGAAGCGCGCCCAGGACCTCCTGACCGGCGCCCTCCAGGGTGACGTGCGCCTCGCCGCCAGCATCGCCGAACGCAACCCGGACCCCGAAGCGCGCCGCTGGCTGGCCGCGCGCCTGGACAGCACCCACGCCCGCCGGGAACTCATGAGCACCGTCGCCCGGCACGGCGGCGCCGGGAACGTGTACGGGCAGCTGGGCAGTATCAGCAACCGCAGCGTCCTGGGCACCGACAGCGCCACCATCCGCCGGGAACGCGGCGTGAAACACACCCGCGACGGACTGAGCAGCACCGAACTGCTGCGCCTCGCGTACCTCGACGCCGCCACCGCCCGCGCCATCCAGGACCGCGGCGCGCACGGCAACGCCGCCATCCTGCGGGTGCACGAGCACCTCGCCCGGCACGAGCGGCAGGGCTGGGACGGCGCGCAGCCTCCCCAGGCCGGATAACCCGGGAACGGGGGCGGCGGGTGGACGCGCAAGTCCCCCGCCGCCCTCATGCAGTCCCGCTAGAATCCGGCACGTGCCGTCACTCCTGATCCGCCTCGTTCTGGCCGAGGTCACGCGCTGGTACGCGGCGGGCGTCGCGCTGTTCCTCGCGCTGCAACTCACGGACGCCCTGAGCAGCACCGTCGCCAACCTCCTCACGTACAGACCCCCCCTGAGCACCGCCGCCGGAGCCTTCCTGAGCCTCGCGCCCAGCTTCCTGAACCGCAGCCTCGTCCTGGCCGTGCCCTTCGCGATCCTGCTCGCGCTGGCGCGCATGCAGAGCGACAACGAACTCAAGGCCATCAGCGCCGGCGGCGTGCCGCCCCTGCGACTCGTGTGGCCCCTCGCGCTGCCGTTCCTGCTCGTCGCGGCCGTCACGTACGGGAACGCCAACCAGTTCGCGCCGCAGGGCATGGCCCGCTGGTGGAACACCTGGTACGGCGTGTACAACATGACCCCCCCACCCCCCGAACAGCTGCGCTACACCTACGCCCCGCCCGGCGCGCTGTACTACGCCGGGAAGGTCATCACGCCGCCCGGCAGCGACGAGGCGCAGCTGCAGGGCGTCATGGTGCAGCGCGGTCAGACCATCCTGACCGCCAGCACCGGCACCTGGAACACCCGCACGCGCACCTGGACACTCCTGGCGCCCTGGGAAACCCGCCCCGGCCAGTCCCCCCGCGCCCTGACCGGACCGGTCACCGTGCCGCAGACCGACCGCCTGCGCCCCGCCATTATCGAGGTGGAACAGACCACCACCCCGGTCCTGCGGGGGCGCGCCGCCGACCCCGGCCTGCCCGGCACGGACCGCCGCGAGGCCGCGTTCACCGTCGCGCAGCGCACCGCCGACCCCGTCACGCCCGTCATCTTCGCGCTGGCCGCCGGGGCGCTGGGCCTGCTGCTGCGCAACCGCGCCGCCGCGTTCGGCGCCGTGCTGGTCTTCCTGGTGGGCTTCTACGCCCTGTGGACGACCATGCCCGGCCTGGCGCGCGCCGGGGCGGTGCAGCCCGACCTGGCCGCCTGGACGCCGAACCTCGCGTTCCTGATCCTCGCCGCCGCGCTCGCCTGGAGGCTCCGGTGACCCGCCCCGCCACCCCGCGCGCCCCACGAGCCGCGCCGCGCCTGAAGACCTTCGAACGTTACGTCCTCGCGGAGATCGCGCCGCTGCTGTTCGGCGCACTGGCCGCCGTGATCGCCCTGCTGGTCGTCGCCAGCCTGGAACGCTACCTCGCGCCGCTGCTCGCCAAGGGCGCCCCACCCCTCCTGGTCGCGCGGCTGCTCGCCCTGAACGTCCCCGAGGCCGCCGCCCGCGCCCTGCCCATCGCCCTGATGTTCGCCGTACTGCTGGGGCTCTCGCGGCTGGCCGCCGACAGCGAGATCAAGAGCGCCCTGGCCGCCGGGATTCCCGCCACGCGCCTCTACCGCCCGGTGCTGATCCTCGGTGGGGTCGTCACCGCGCTGGCCTTCGCGCTCGGCGAGGGCCTCGTGCCCCGCGCGCAGACGCAGATCGGGGAAGTGCAGCGGCAGATCGTCCTCGCCAACCCCCGCGTCCTGGGTCTGGACGGGCAGAACGTCGTCCTGCGCGACGCGCTGGGCCGCGCCATCAGCATCGGGCAGATCCTCCCCGGCGGGGAACTGCGCGACCTGCGCATCGTCACCATGCAAGACGGCCTGCCCCCCCGCGAAGTCATCACCGCCCGCGAAGGCCGCCTCGTGCCCGGCAGCACCACCCTCACCCTGAAAGGTGGGCAGCGCGTCACGTACCAGGACGCCCGCCCCGTCACCATCCTCAGCTTCGAGACCGGCACCCTGCCCCTCCAGGACACCGGCACCGACCTCGGCAGCGCCGCACAGGCCCGGCCCGTCAACGACCCCCTGCCCGCCTTGTGGGCGCGCCTGAGCACCTACCGCGCCCAGGGCATCCAGGCGCCCGCCGAGTTCACCGCGCTGCACCAGAAATTCGCCGCGCCCCTCGCCGCGCTGGCCCTCGCGTTCTTCGGCGTCAGCCTCGCCGTGTTCAGCTTCCGCAGTGGCCGCAACGTCGGCTTCGTCTGGGCCCTCATGCTGACCTTCGCGTACTACGCCACGTACAGCGTCTTCAACGTCATGGGCGAGAAGGGTGCGCTGCCCGGCGCCGTCGCCGCGTACGCCCCCGACCTCGTCGCCGTCCTCGCGGGCAGCCTGCTGCTCTGGCTCAGCGCCCGCCGGTAAGCCGACAGGGGAGATGTGGCGCGCACTGGTCCGGTACGCTGAGCGGCGTGCCCTTCACCGTATCGGACGTCGAGGTTGAACATGTTGCGCACTCATTGATTCAGGCGGCTGGCGGAGAGGCCAATCTGGAGTCCTTCTTCGGTGCGTTGATCCGGCAGGCGATTGACGAGGTCGTCGACGGACCCCGCACGGGCCGCATCCAGTACTCCAGCCTCACGCCCGAAGAGAAGAAGTACGTGGGGACCAAGTTGGAGATCATTCTCCGCAACGAACTCGAGTACCCCAGAGGTCGGCTGCTCGACCTCGACGTGCAGGGCATCGAGGCGGACATCAAGTGGAGCCAGGGCAGCGCCTGGATGATCCCCAGGGATTACGACGACACTACCCGGCACAGCCGCCCCCCGGTCTGCCTGCTGATCGGCACGCACATGGAAGACAGCCTGGAATTCAACGTGGGAGTGGCCCGCGCAAACCTGATCACGGGCGGGAGAAACCGCGACGGGAAGGGAAGCCTGCGGGCCAGCCATGTGGATCAGGTGGTCGGCTCGACCGCCACCTGGCTCGTCCGCCGGGGTCAGCTGGCCCCGACCTTCCTGGCCACCCTACCCGGAGCGGCGGTGGACCGCATCATGGCTGCACGCAAAGGCCAGGCGCGTGTCAATCAGCTGTTCACGGAGACGGTGGGACGCCCGGTGCCGCGCAGCGCCGTGGAGACGATGGCGCAGCAGAAAGACCCGCTGCGGCGCACGCGGCAGGACGCCTCACGGTCCACCGCGAGTGCCCTGCCGTTCCTGGTCCTGTCGGGCGTCTGGAAGGCCCATCAGGAGGCCGCCCGGCAGCTCACCGGGCACACCCTGAAGAAAGACGAGCTGATGGCCGTCTCGCACGAGGCGCTGGCGAAACTTCCCGCTGAACTCCTGAGCCGCGTCCGGAAGGAGCCGTAGGTCAGATGGCGGCGGTCAGGGCTTCCTGTCGCTGCCCAGCTCTGATGGACCGGTGAATCTGCGCGCCGACCGCCGCCGCCACGGGCGGGGGGAAGGCGTTGCCCACCTGACGGTAACTCGCGGTTTTCCGCCCAGCGAAGGCCCAGTCGTCCGGGAAGCCCTGCAGGCGGGCGGCCATGCGGACCGTCAGGTGCGGCATGCCCTCATGGTCGGGTCCCGGTGCCTCGTTGGCCAGCAGGTGGCCGTTGACGCCCAGCGCAGCCCAGGCCCGCTTCGAGCGGGTCGGTCCCAGGTCGGCCCCGCCGTGTTTCTTGCTGCCGCCCACGATGGTGGGGGCAATCGTGTTGGCACCCTGCGCCCAGGCCTGAGCACCGGCCCACCCGCCGGCCGCCATCAGGTCTTCCAGCGTCTGTCCGACGGTGGGTGCCGGTGTCGCCGAGGGTTCCGGCCAGTGGAATGCCGGGGCGAGGTGGGGCCGCAGGGCCACGAGGATCACGCGTGGCCTGAGTTGAGGCACGCCGTGGTCACTGGAGTTGAGCAGGTTCCACTGCACCCGGTAGCCCAGCGCTTCGAAGCCTCCGGTGATGTACTGGCGGTACTCGGCGAACTTGGGGTCCAGCAGGCCCCGGACGTTCTCCAGCATGACCGCCTGTGGTTGGCACTCGCGGGTCAGGCGGATGGCTTCCGGGAACAGGTCGCGGTCGTCGTGCTGACCGTGCTGCTGGCCGCCGTGGGAGAAGGGCTGGCAGGGGGGACCGCCGGCCAGCAGGTCGATCTGTCCGGCGTAGGGTGTGGCGTCGAAGTCCCGGAGATCGGCCTGGATCACGTTCCACTCGGGTCGGTTGAGCCGCAGGGTGTTCACGGCGTGCGGGTCGATCTCGACGAGGCAGGCGTGCTCGAACCCCGCTGCCTCGAGGCCCAGCGCCTGTCCACCGGCCCCGGCGCAGATTTCCAGCGAGGTCAGGGGTGTGGTCGTCATAGCTGTCCCATCATGGCTGATGGAAACGGTCTGCGTGGTGTGGTGGGGCATCCTCGATCAGCATTATACATAACCATTGGTTAAGTAGATGTGATCGGGGATCGACGCTGCCGGACTTCGTAGGGCCGGATCGTCCCCAGCTCAGCTCCCTGAGCGACCCGGTACTGCCCGGGCGTGCGACCGGCACGCGGCTGAACCGCCACGATCGCCCCCGTCGTGATCATGTGCCGCAGGGCTGTCGTCGCTTTCGGGAAGGACACGCCGAGCGCCTGGACCAGTGTCTCCACCCGCAGTTCTCCAGGGGCGCTCTGGACATACAGCCAGATCAGCTTGCAGAGCGTGGGGTACCCATGCAGGGCAGGGGGGAGAACCAGCCCCGCTGTGTCAGCCCTGTCCATCACCCATCACCCATCAACTGTCCGCTCCGGCCACCTGCGTGGCCTGGATGGCGGTCAGGGCGATGGTGTACACGATGTCGTCCACGAGCGCGCCGCGTGACAGGTCGTTCACGGGTTTGCGCAGGCCCTGGAGCATGGGCCCCACGGCGACGACGCCGGCGGCGCGCTGCACGGCCTTGTAGGTGGTGTTGCCGGTGTTCAGGTCGGGGAAGATGAACACGGTGGCGCGGCCCGCGACGGGACTGCCGGGGGCTTTCTGCTGCCCGACCGACAGGACGCTGGCGGCGTCGTACTGCATGGGGCCGTCGACCAGCAGGTCCGGGCGGCGCTGGCGGACGAGGGCGGTGGCGGCCTTGACCTTCTCGACGTCCTCGCCGCTGCCGGATTCCCCGGTGGAGTAGGACAGCATGGCGACGCGGGGGGTGATGCCGAACGCGCGGGCGCTGTCGGCGCTCTGGATGGCGATGTCGGCGAGTTCCTCGGCGTTCGGGTTGGGGTTGATGGCGGCGTCGCCGTACACGAGCACCTGTTCGGGCATCAGCATGAAGAACACGCTGCTGACGAGTTTCGAGCCGGGTGCGGTCTTGATGAGCTGCAGCGCGGGCCGCACGGTGTTCGCGGTGGTGTGGATGGCGCCGGACACGAGGCCGTCCACCTCGCCCAGCGCGAGCATCATGGTGCCCAGCACGACGGTGTCCTCCAGTTGCGCCTCGGCCTGTGGGGCGGTCAGGCCCTTGCTCTTGCGCAACTCGACCATCGGGGCGACGTACAGCGCGCGGATGGTGTCCGGGTCGAGGATCTCCAGCCCATCGGGCAGCGTGAGGCCCTGTCCCTCGGCCACCTGCCGCACCCGCTCGGGCTTGGCGAGCAGCACGGGGCGGGCGATGCCCTTCTCGACGCAGCGGATCGCGGCCTTCACGGTGCGCGGCTCGTCCCCCTCGGGCAGCACGATGCGTTTGGCGGCCGCGCGGGCCTTCTGGATCAGCTCGTAGCGGAACGCGCTGGGCGGCAGGCGGCGCTCGCCGTCCAGCGGGGCGCGCAGGCGCGTGCCGAGCGGCACGGTGTCCAGCCGGTCAGCGATGAAGTCCAGCATGCGGTCCATCCGCTGCGGGTCGTCGTGCGGCACGCGCGCGTCCAGCCGCGAGAGGCGCGAGGCGGTCTCGAACGAGTTCGTGTTCACCCGCAGGACCGGCAGGGTGCTCCCCAGCGCGGCGCGGCACAGCCGCTCGATGCTCTCCTCGGGGCCGCTGCCGGACGTGAACATCAGCCCAGCCAGCGGCACGCCGCTGAGGTGCGACAGCGCGGCGGCCATGATGACGTCCTCACGGTCGCCGGGCGTGACGACCAGCGCGCCCGGCACGAACAGGTGCGCCATGCGCGGCACCGTGCGGGCCGTCACGACGGTGCTCGTCACGCGGCGCACGGCGGCCTCGCCCTCGTTCACCACGTCGGCGCGCAGGTGCCGCGCGATATCCAGCGTGCGCGGCGCGTTCAATCCCGCCGACTGCGACACGACGCCCAGCAGCGGCAGTTCCCCGCTGGCGAGCACGCGGCTGCGCGAGCGCAACTCGGCCATCAGCGTGCCGTAGTCCAGTCCGGGCGGGGCGAAGTTCAGCACGTACCCGCTGAGGCCCGAGCCGTCGCTGCGCCGGTACGCCTGCGCGGCGATCTCCAGCTCGTCGGCCAGTTCGCCCGGCGTGACGCCCGCCAGACTCGACACCAGCACCGTGTCCGCCTGGAGGTTCCGCGCGAGGCTGGCGTTCAGCGCCCCGGCGTACGTGTTCCGTTCGTTCAGCGCCAGACCCTCGGCGATCAGGACGTCCGCGCCGCCCTGCGTGACCTCCTGCGCGAGGGCCACGACGCTCTCCATCAGGTCCTCCTCGCCCCCGTGGCTGAGCTGCTCCTCGGCCAGCGCCAGCGCGATCGGGTCGGGCACGCTCAGGTGCGCCAGCGCCCGCGCGAAATGCACGCTGTCGTCGGTGCTCAGCTCGTGCGTCTGCGCGATGGGTTTCAGGAACGCGACCTTCAGGCCCTGCCGTTCCAGCGCCCGCGTGAGGCCCAGCGCCGTGCTGCTCAGGCCCACGCCGTTGCGGGTCGGGGCGACAAACAGGGTTTTCATGCGTTCACCTCTTCCGCCAGCAATTCCTGGGTCTGCTGCGCGATCATCAGTTCCTCGTTCGTGTTCACGACCAGCGCCGCCAACGTCCCCGGCGCGCTGATCACGCCGGACTGCCCGCGCACCGCCGCCGCGTTCGCCGCCTCGTCCACCCGGGCGCCCAGCACCGCCAGCCGCGCGAGCACCGCGCCGCGCACCCAGGCGCTGTTCTCGCCGATGCCGCCCGTGAACACCAGCCCGTCCACCCGGCCCATCGCCGCCGCCATCCCCGCCATCTGCTTGGCGAGGCGGTGCACGAACACGTCCAGTGCCAGCCGCGCCCCCGCGTGCCCACGTCCCGCGGCTTCCTCCAGCTCACGCATGTCGTTGCTCAGGGCTGAGAGGCCCAGCAGGCCGCTCTCACGGTTCAGCGCGGCCGTCACCTCCGACAGGCTCAGACCCGCCTGCCGCGCGATGTAATCATGCAGGCCCGGATCCACGTCCCCGCTGCGGGTCCCCATGACCAGGCCCTCCAGCGGCGTCAGGCCCATGCTGGTATCCACGCTGCGGCCACCCTGCACCGCGCACACGCTGCACCCGTTCCCCAGGTGCGCCGTCACCAGATTCAACTCCGCCAGCGGTCGCCCCAGCAGATCAGCCGCGCGGGCCGCCACGAACGCGTGACTCGTCCCGTGAAACCCGTACCGCCGCACCCCATGCTGCCGATACCAGTCGCCCGGCACCGCGTACCGGAACGCGACCTCCGGCATGCTCTGATGGAACGCCGTGTCGAACACCGCCACGTGCGCCGCCTCCGGGAACGCCGCCTGCGCCGCCTCGATCCCCGCGATGTTCGCCGGGTTGTGCAGCGGCGCCAGCGGCACGCACGCCCGGATCTCTGCCAGCACCTCCGGCGTGATCAGCGCCGGAGCACTGAACCGCTCCCCGCCGTGCACCACCCGGTGCCCCACCGCACCCACGCCCGCGCGCACGCTCAGCTCATCCAGCGCACCCGCGATCACCGCGAACGCCTCCGCGTAACTGCCGCCCCCCAGATCCACCGCGCGCCGCACGCCGTCCACGTCCAGCCGCGCCGACGCGCCCGCCGACCCCAGCCGCTCCGCCAGCCCCGACAGCCGCACCTGCCCACCCTGCACGTCCAGCAACGCGAACTTCACGCTGCTCGACCCGCAATTCAGCACCAGAGTCCACATGCGCCCATTCTGACAGTGGGCACAGGGACGCGCGGCCCCCGAATCCTCAGCCTTCACCCCGCAGATGGGCCACGATCCCCTCCAGATCCGACGGCGTCAGGTTCTCCATCAACCACCCTGCATCCACCAGCTCGCCCTCCGCCCGCGCGTTCAGCACCTCCACCAGCACACCCAGCACCCTTGACATCACCGCGTCCTCGGGCACGCCCTCCCCGGCCTCCGCCAGCCGCTGCTCCTCCGCCAACGACAACGGCAACGACGAAAACGACAACTCATTGATCGAAAACGCAGGACGACGAACAGCCTGACGGCCAAATTTGATGGTCTGTGTCATAAGAACTCCTCTGAATTGAAAATCAGGCGTCGCGGAGGAATTCCACGCCACCCGTCCGGTCACCCTGGAACTGCTTTGCCTGGAGAATGGACTCCTGCTCGGACTGAAGTTGCTGCTTGCCCGTCAGGAGACCCGGATTCATCTTGATGCGCTCAGTGCTGTCCAGCATCACCTGATACAGCGCCGCCAGGGTCGCCGTGAAGATGGGCCGCGCCTCCGTACCCGCCGTCAACGTCCCGGAAATCGCCAGTTCGGAGATACCGTCGTTGAAACAGTAAGAGGCCGTGTGAAGTGGGAGTTTGCGGTATGCCGCTGCGAAATAGTGAGGCGTGAGTGCATTACGATCACCACGTGCCAGATTCTCGAAGTCATTGAAGCCGCATCTGAGGACAAATTCGTGAGGAACGGCGACGAGGCTGACAACGACATTCGCTCCTCCCAGATCGAACGTGACATGACCATCCGTCTGATTGGTAACTGGACACCTCCGGACTTTCCGCAGATAGAACAGGAGGGCTTCTGTCGCGTTGTTGAACTTCCTGCCATCACAGTAGAACTGCAGATCATCGTCCGACCATGGGCGAGATTCTGAACCACACAGAAAGTACTCGAATGCCGACAGCATATTATAGACATGTTTCTCTGGACGAGCTTGATACTGCATCAGTTGATTGAATCTGACCAATCCCATCCCTTCGTGTGCGTCAACAATCAGAGTCATATGCTTGAATTGTTTTTGGGTCAGCTGATTGTAAAAATAGGCTGGTGAATCATATTCAGATCGTATGTCGAACGAGGCCTGAGCCTCCAGCCAATGGTCGTCCAGTGCGCGGCGCACATTAACAGTAAAATTCCCCAACTGTAGTGAAAACTCATTGGTACTAACTGAAATTATAGACTCGTGCGCCTCGCAGTAATCGAGGGCTGCATCGAAGGCAGAACCTGTGAACGATGTGGCAGCGACAAATTTTTTTCTTTTCCAGAACATAGCTGTTGCGGCCACCTCCGGGTAGTACGAGAATTTGCAAGCATATCTGCTGTGAGTCTGAGAACGAATGGTAGTGAATGTGGTTCTAAACGCACATGTCAGGCGTCGCGGAGGAATTCCACGCCACCCGTCCGGTCGCCCTGGAACTGCTTTGCCTGGAGAATGGACTCCTCCTCGGACTGAAGTTGCTGCTTGCCCGTCAGGAGGCCCGGATTCATCTTGATGCGCTCGGTGCTGTCCAGCAGCACCTGATACAGCGCCGCCAGGGTCGCCGTGAAGATGGGCCGCGCCTCCGTACCCGCCGTCAACGTCCCGGAAATCGCCAGTTCGGAAATGCCGTTCCTGAAGCAGTACGAGGCGGTGTGAAGGGGGGCTTTCCGGTACGCTGCCGCGAAGTAATGAGGTGTGAGCGCGCTCTGATTGTCGTGAAGGAGCTTTTCAAAATCAGAAAATGCATATCTGATGGTAAACTCATGCGCAAGCTCCCCGGTCCCAATCAGGGCGTGTGCTCCAGCCGTATTAAAAGCAATATATTTGTCCTCTATACTTTCCACTCTGCTTCGCCTGACGTGCTTCATGTAATGAATGAGGGCCTGGGTTGCATTTTCAAAGGACTTGCCTCCACAAATGAACTTGAGCTCTTCCGGGGGGTAGATCCTTGAATCCCGATTATGGAAGAAATAGTCATAAGTGGAGAGCATGTTTCTAACGAGCATCTCTGGACTTCCTTGATGCCGCATCAACTGGCTGTAACGAGCGATTCTCTGGTTTGGCAGAACATCGAGGAGCATGGTCAGATGTTTAAATTGTGAGTCGGCGTGCTCTTGATAGGCTCTGGCCACACTGTCCTGATATTCAACGTCGTAGTAAGCGCGGGCCGTCAACCACCCGTCGTCCTGATTGCGGTAGATGCAGACCGTGTGACCGTCAAGCTGAACGTGAATCTCTGAGTCGGTGCGGTGAGTCACCGTTTCGTGCTGCTCGCAGTAGCGGACAGCGCAGTCGAAAGCGGAACCCATGTAGGGAGGAGCGGCGACAAATTTTTTTCTGTTCCAGAACATAATCAGGGGGTGGCGACCTGTGGCGCGTCTTCGAGTTGTACGGGATCGTTCATGCCACTGGCCCCGGCCCCCGCATTGACCGCTTTGGCACCGTCGGTTGCGCCTGCGCCCAGGGCTTTTTCACTCAGGTAGTCGGGGTTGAAACCCAGCGAGTTCAGGACGGCGTCGGTCATCACCTTCTGGCCGTTGACGGGTTGTTGTTCCCCGTCAGGTTTGAGGGCTTCGGTCTTCACGGCCAGTGCCGCGCCCTTGGCGGCCTCGTTGCTCACGGAACTGAGCAGGTGACCCGTACCGACGCCCTGGCTGATGGCCTTGCTCCACCCGGCGTCCTTTTCCAGGATGGTGCGGTAGGTGGCTCGGGGTCCGGCCGTCAACAGGTTGCCCGTGCCTCGCAGGACTCGGCGTGCCATGGACTCGCCACGCTGGCGGGGCGCGCCGAACGCAGCCCGGGCGAGGTCTTTCCCGGAGGCGCGCAGGGCCGCCTTGCGGGCTTCGCTGGCGATGGGGCGGGCGACCAGCCGGTGGTTGGTCTTCACGAGCCCCTGCGCGACGAGTTCCCTCAGTTTGTCCTGCTTGAATCGCGTGGGGAGTTTCAGTTGCGAGGCCAGTGTCAGCACCTCCCGGTGGTCCATGGCGGCCACCCGGTCACGTGCCACGGTGAACTGCCGGGTTCTCAGTGCCTTCCGGCCACCCAGCAGCGATCTGATGTCCCTGGTCGCACGACCGGCCACACCGGCACTGCCGTAGAGGCTCTGTTGCATGTCCGTCCAGGTTTCCCTGGCCAGCTTGGCGTTGTACTGCTTCATGTCCTTCCAGACCAGATCAAGGCGGTTCATAAGGTCGCGCTGACCCATCCGCGAGGTGTTACCGAGTGCTGCACGTGAACTGGCATTCGCTGTGATTCGCCGTCCTATCAGGCGTCGTGCACCCTGGGCGAGCCCCTGTCCTGCGGGTCGCAGGGCGTACCGGCCCAGGTTTCCGGCGGCCCCTTTGACAATGCCGCCAGCGAGCGCGCCGCCGGGCCCCATGACGAGGCCCAGCGCGCCGTCGAGGGCCATGGTTTTGGGATCGAGAACGCCGCGCATCAGCGGTAACTTGTCCTTGTACTTGTCGTCGGTGCGCATGACGGCGTTCTGCGTCAGGCGTCCCAGGGCACCTCCGGCGACGCTGCCCGCAGCCATGATCAGCAGCGGCGCGGCGAGCCCGCCGGTCAGGCCCGTCAGGAGGGCCGCGCCTGCCGTGACGCCCACTGTGACGGCCAGGCGGGCCAGGGTGGCCTTGCCTTCGGTGGAGGAAGCCCATTTCCACGCTTCGGAGGCCTTGCCCTTGGCGGCGTTCCAGAGGCCTCTGGCGCCGCCCTGTTTGATGGCCTGGAAGGCGGTCAGGGCGGCGCCTCCACCGAGGAGAAGGGCGGTGGCGGGGCGGCTTTTCAGAAATCTGCCCAGGCCACCCTTGGTGGTGCGCAGGGCGCGGGTGGCGGTGGCACCGATGCGGCGCCGGATACTCTGGGCTCTGGCCCTGGCGGCTGTCTTCACGTCGGCGATTCGGGTTTTTGCGACGGTGGCTGCGGTGCTCAGCCGTGTCTCGACGCGCTGCCTGAAGGCCTGAGCGCGCAGCCGGGTGCGCTGCGCCTGGGTTTTGATGCCGTCGACAATGCCTGTCGCCACTTTCTTGAGGGTCTGGCCGGCGGCTCTGGCTGTGTCGCGCACATGCAGCGCGGTGACCGAGGCCGCCTGACGCAGGGCGCCGGTCACCGCGCGCGCCCGGTGGTGAAGACGCTGTTTCGTGTTGGCTACTGCGGTGGCAGCACGGAAGGCCAGCTGGTGGGCGCGTGTGCGCAACTGGGTGGCCTGCCTCCTGACCTGCTGCGCTGCTGCGCGGGCCTTCGTCTTGACGTTCTGCAAGGTCTGCCGCCCGTACTCGCGCGCGGTCTGTCCTGCCTTCGTGATGCTCGCGCTGACCTGTGCGCGGAGCTTCTGTGCGGTTCTCAGGGTCTGACTCGCGGATTGACGTGCGGCCCTGATTGCCGGTGCGGCGGTCTTCTTCACGCGGGCAACTGTCTTCTGGACGCGCTTCTGAGTGGCTTTCTGGACGTTCCTGACAGCGCTCTTGAGGCTGGCGGCGGCGCTGCCCGTCAGTTTCTTCAGGTCGCCCAGGCCCCAGCGTTGCACGGTGGGGGCGGCGGGTGTGGTGGGGGCAAGGAGGGCCGCGCGGGGCCTGGGGGTGTGTTTCGTGCCGAACTGCGGGCCGCTCTGCGCGAGTTTCGCACCCATACTGCGCGCTTCGGCTTCCAGTCCGGCGTCCGGGTCGATGCCGCGCCCGACGCGCCCCTGGCTCTGCTGCACCGTGTGCGTCACCTCGTGCGCCAACAACTCCAGCCCGCCACGCGTGTTCGGGTCGAACCGTCCCGCCTGGAAGAAGATGTCCGTGCCCGTCGTGAACGCCAGCGCATTCACCCCTTTGGCCAGTGTGTCCGCTTCCGAGTCGTCGTGAATCCGCACGCGGCTCAGGTCATGATTCAATCCCTGCTCCAGATGCCGCTGGATCGCTTCCGGCAGGGGGTTCCCCGCGCCACGCCTGGCCTGGATGCGGTGCAGGACAGGCTGGGTGGCCTCGGCGTCCAGTTCCGCCAACTGGCGTTGTAGGGACGCGAGGGTGTCGAAGTTCAGGACCGCCTGCTCCTGCGCCATCTGACGGTGCAAGGCTTCATCCGTTGCGCGTTGGAGGGGCACTCGCTCAGCAGGAGGGACGAGGCCCAGGACCACGCGGGACACCGGGGCACTCAGCGCGTGGCGTTGCAGGGTGGCGAGGTGCGCGCCATAGGTGGCGTAGCGGGTGGCGGGTTCGCCCCGGTCCATGCGGAAGCCCTGACTCAGGGACTGGGCGACCTGCCGCTGGAGGGTCTGGAACTCCCCGAAGGTGCGGGTGTCCAGCCGCTGCCCCTCGACGCTCTCGGCTCGGTGGCGCATGACGGTGGCCCAGTCGGACGGCGTGACAGGCCGTGCGGGGACCGGCATCTGGGCGTGCCGCTGGAAAGACTGGACTTCACCCAGGGCGGTGACCTGCTGCTGCACACTGGCGCGGGCACCCGACAGGCGGGCCTCCTCCTGCCGCTGGAGTGTGGCGGCGCGCAGGACGGGCCGGGCGGCCTGACCCTGCGCGCGGACGGGCGTGCTCAGGAACCGCTGCAAGGGCGCGGCGAGCGGCAACGGGTGGAACTGTTCGGGTTCCCCGGCGTGCCGGGTGCTGGATCTCGGAATGTTCCTGGTGCGCGTGGCGCCCTGACGCTCAAACATGACCTGTCCTCCGCAATGAGGTTGACAATAGGTCATTTCGGCGGGACGGTCACGCGACATTGACCGGCAGACCCGTTCCGGCCGCGAGGTGGCCGGGACGGGTCTGCCTGATGCCGGGATTCAGCTCTGGCCGGTGTCGAGCCAGGGGCCGACCTGTTCGTCGAGGTCCGTCCAGTTCAGGGCGCGGCCCACGCGCCACTCGCCGGGGGTGCTGCTGCGCGCGGACCAGACGTGCGAGGCGTCGCCCATGTCGAGCCGGTGCAGGCCCAGCGCGCTGGCCTGTTGCAGCAGGGCGCCCATGCCCTGCGCGGCGAGCGTGTGGACGCCGTGCTGGATCTGGCCCTGCACGAACAGCCACGTCTCGACCGGTTCGGCCGGGGTGGTCCCGGTGAACGCGAAGGGACTGCCGGTGGCGGGTGCGGGGTCGGGGGTGGGGGGGCGGGCGTGGTGACGGGGGCGGCGCCGCCGGAGAGCAGCGTGTCGAACAGGGACGCGGCGCTGGCGGCGGGGGTGGGGGCCGGTGCGGGCGCCGGGGTGGGAGTTGCGGGGGTGGGCGCTGCGGGGGTGGGTGCGGCGCCGCCCGTGAAGCCGAACGGGTCGGTGCGCGCGGCGATGGCCGGGCCGGGGTCGGTGTCCAGGATGCTGCTCTCCTGGAAGTCGAACACGTCCAGCAGGCCGCTCAGGGCGTCCTGGCCGAAGGTGGCGGTGACTTCCTGCGCGGCGCGGTACTCGGCGTGCGCCTCGGCGAGTAGCGCCTCGGCGTCGTGCAGGGTCTGCTCGTAGCGTTCGCGGGCCTGGGCGCTCATGCGGCCCAGGCGGCGCTGGGCGCGCAGCGTGTCGGCCAGTCGGCCCAGGCTCTGGGTGGTTTCCCCGGCCAGTCCGCGGACCATGTCGTACTCGCGCACGACCCGGTCGGCGCGGGCGTCGAAGTCCTCGCGTTCCTGCGCGGCGGCGCCCATGCGGCGTTCCAGGCGCGTCCAGAGGTCCGTGATGTCCACCCCGGCGCCCTGCGTGAGGGCCGCGCGGGCCTGCGCGAGCAGCGGCGCGAGTTCCTCGCTGGCGCCGGGCACGTTGCGCGCCGAGCGTTCGATGTCCAGCAGTTCACGCTGCGTTTTCAGCTGCTGCGCGGCGTTCACGCCGGCGGCCAGCGCGGCCTGCATGCCGGCCAGTTCCTGCAGTTCGTCCGTGGCGAGGCTGCCGCTGTCGAGCAGGTGCCGCGCGGAGTCCAGCGCGATGCGCATGTCGGCCGTGGCGGTCGCCTGGGCCAGCGCGTCCTCCAGGCGGGCCAGCTGGGCGCGCTGTTCGCTCAGGGTGCGTTCCCGCTCGACTTTCAGCTGGGTGCGCCAGTCCTCGACGAGTTCCGCCGTCAGCTGCCCCTGGCCGTGCAGGGCGCGCTGGCGGTCGTGCTGTTCGCGCAGGTCCGCGCGGCTGTGCAGCAGGGCGGTGTACTCGCGTTCGGTCAGGTTCAGCTGCTGCGCGGCGTGTTCCTGTTCCAGCGCCAGCACGCGCGCCTGCGCGTCCGGGTCGAGAATCGTGGCGCTCGTGGGGATGACCGCCTGATCGGACGGGACGGTCTGCACGACCGACGATTCCAGCAGCTTGCGGAGGTTGAAGGTGATCGTGCGGGCGCGTTCCACCTCGCCGGGCAGCAGCGTGCCCTGTTTCTGCGCCTCGTCGATCTGCCCGATCAGGGTGTCCAGGCGGCGGACGTCCTTGCCGCCCATGCCCTGCACCCGCTCGAACGCCGCGCGGAGTTCCGCGAGGTCCTGGCCCTGCTCGATCAGGCCCTCCTGCAGGCGGCGGTCCATGGTGTCGATCAGGTTCTGCGCCTCGCGCACCAAGTCGCCCACGTCCCGGCCGTCCTTCTCCTCCTGCCGGGCGACGGTCAGCACGCCGCGCAGGCGCTGCGTTTCGGGCCAGTCGAAGTACAGCGAGAAGCGCCGCGCGGCCTCCTCCAGCGCCGGAATCTGACTGCCCTGCGCGGGCAGCAGACGTTCCTGCGTGGCCTTGATCAGCTCGCCCAGCACCTCGGAGACGCGTTTCTTCGCCAGTGGGGCGGGCACGCTGAGCTGCAGGCGCTTGAAGACCTCTTTTTTCAGGATGTCTTCAAGGGTCGCGACGTCGAGCAGTTCCAGGGTGGACCCGCGCGTCTGCGCGGCCTCCTGAAGGATGCGTTCCAGCGCGCGGGGCGACACGAGGTCGCCGAGCATCTGGACGGGTAAACGGTGCAGGCTGGCCATCAGACGTCCTCATCCCAGTCGATCACGGTGTGTTGAGCGGTGGTGTGTGTGCTGCCCTGGTCGCCCAGCAGCCCGAACTGCAGGCACAGGCCCCGGAACCCGAAGGCGAGCAGGCCCAGCGCGCCCAGCGCGAGCAGCGCCCACACGGGCAGCGCGTACGCGCCCTGCGAGAGCGTCACGTTCGTCAGGCCCGCCAGGGCGCCGCCGCCCAGCGCGTCCCCGAGCGCGCCCAGGAACCCGAACACGCCCTCCAGGAACAGCGGGAGCAGCAGCAGCACCAGTCCGGCCGTGATGGCCCGCCAGTACACGTTGCGGCCCCCGAACGCCAGGTTCAGCAGGTACAGCGGCGCGGCCACGCCCACGCCCAGCAGCAGGAAGATCAGGGCGCGCACCCAGCCGCTGAACCACCCGGCGGTACCCAGGGACGCGCGGTCCAGCGCGCTGACCGCTTCGCCCCGCGCGGCCCGCTCGGCGTTCGCGAGGCCCGCGATCAGGGCCTGCACGTCGCTGGGGCGCGGCGCGGCGCGGTTCTGCGCGCCCTCCAGCGCCCGCTGCAGCGTCAGGTACTCGGCGGTGTCGCGCAGGGGGGTGCCCGCGCGGGCCAGTTGCGTGCTGGCGTCCTGCAGCGCGGCGCGGGCGGTGACACCGTCGGCGTGCCCGCTGGCGGCCAGGGCGCGGCCCAGCGCGGCGTACACCGCCTCGGCGCCGGGGGCCCGCGTGGCGCCCGGCGCGCCCGGCGTCGCGGGCGCGGTGCCCGGGATGGTGGCGGGCGCGCTGCCCGGCGTTCCACTGCCCTGCGCCCCACTGCCCTGCGCCCCACTGCCCGGGGTGGCGGGCGTGGTGACCGGCGTGCCGCCCGCGGGGGTGCCGGTCGCGGGCCGGGCGGGCGTCAGTGCGGGCGGCTGGGCCAGCGTCTGCGCGAACACCTGCGTGCCCCGCCGCAGCGTCCCCAGCGACGAGGTCAGGCCCGCCGTGTCCCCGGACGTCAGCTGCCGCAGCGCGTCCCCGAACTGCGAGAGTTTCAGGTCGCCCGCACTGGCGGAATCCTGCACCACCGTGAACCACCCGGTCGCGCGCGCCAGGTTCACGTACGACCCGGTCGTCTGCCGCGCCTGCGTCGCCTGGAGGGCCGCGCTGACCTTCTGCACCGCCGCGCGCTGCAACCGCCACGCGACGCGTTCCAGCCGCCCGGCCTTCGCGTCGGCGTTCAGGGCGCTGGCCGCGTCGCCGGTCAGGCCGAACTCCCGCGTCAGCAGCATCAGCTGCGAACTGGCGTTCGCGGGCTGCGCGCCCAGCGCCGCGAGGCTCTGGTCGTACAGCGCCTTGCGCATCAGGCCGCGCGCCAGCTGCACCTGCGCCTCCAGTTCCGCCGGGGTGCGCGCCAGCGCCGCGCGGCTGCGGCCCAGCGCGTCACGCAGCCCACTCACGATCTGCTGGTTGCGCAGCGTGGGCGCCAGTTCATCCAGCGCCTGCCCGGCCGCGTCCAGGCGGTTCAGGGCCTGCTCGGCCGACTGCGCGCGCATCTGCACCGCGCCTTCCAGACTGCCGGCCAGCGCGCTGTACGCCGTGAGGTTCTGCGCGCCCGCCGCGCCCATCAGGGCCGCCGTCACCCACGCCAGTCCGGACCGGCGCAGCCGCGCGCCCGTCACGCCGCGCGTCACGCGGCCACCTTGATCTGCTGCAGTTCCACCAGGAGTCTCCCCACGTTCGCCTGCGAACTGGCGATCACCGCCACGCAGTGCTCGCCCAGCGGGCACACGCACACCGTCTGCCCGCCCAGGTCCGCCGAGAGCAGCCGCAGCGCGCGCTTCTGGAACAGCATCGCGCTGGCCGCCACGACGCCCGCCAGGCTGTTCGCGTCCCGCACGGCCCGCACGCGCAGCACCTCGCCGCTCGCGCGGCAGACCATCACGCCCTGCACGCCACTCAGGCGCCCCAGCGTCTGGATCAGCGTGTCCTGGTCCATGGTGGTGTTCAGGTCGTACGAGCGGCCCGGGAGGCCAGCGGCGTACTCGGGATCGTCGAATTCGAAGTCGTCGGCACCCAGGCCCAGGTCGTTCCACATCTCGGTGTCCGGGGCGTCATCCCAGGTGGCGCTGGGGCCACTCTCGATGAACAGCGTGGGCGCCTTGGGGTACCGGTCGGCCATCTGTGCGGACAGCGCGAGCAGTTCCCGGCGGGCGCGGGCGGCGGGCATCACGGTGCTCAGGCGGGACAGCAGCGGCCCGGAGAGCATGCGCTGCATCTCCTGGGCACTCACGTTCTCCGGCAGCAGGTTCTGCTCGCGCAGCACCGACCGCACCATCGTTTCGGCCGCCCGCTCGGAGACCACGCCAGCCAGGGCGCGGACGGTCATGGTGTACACAGCGTTCGTCATGAGGGACCTCGAGTCAGTATAGGTACACCGGACTTACATGATTATCTCATCCGAGCGCACGTGAACGCCGCGCGGGGGCCCCTGCTATACTTCCGGCGGCCAGCCGCGCGCCGGTCCACGCGCGCACTCGTAGCTCAGCTGGATAGAGCGGCCCCCTCCTAAGGGGCAGGCCCCGCGTTCGAATCGCGGCGAGTGCACCACGAACCCCGCTGCGGCGGGGCTTTTCGTTTACCACCAGCCGCGGCGTTTGAAGTACACGCTCAGGGCCGCGCCGATCAGCAGGAAGGTCCCCCAGGCCAGCGCGTAGCCGTGCGGGCTGCGCAGTTCGGGCATGTGGTCGAAGTTCATGCCCCACACGCCCGCCAGGAACGTCAGCGGCAGGAAGATCACGCTGACGGCCGTCAGGGTCCGCATGACCTCGTTCATGCGCTGACTCTGGAGGTTCAGGTGCAGGTCGAGCAGGTTCGTCAGGAGGTCGCGCAGCGTGTCGAAACGTCCGGCGGCGCGCGTGAAGGAGTCCTGCACGTCCCGGTAGCGCACCAGATCGGCGGGGGTGCAGTTGGCGTGGCGGCCCAGCAGCGCGGTCGCCTCGCGCGCGTCGGTCGCCAGCCGCCGCGCCTGCGACACGAGGTGCTTGAGTTCGAACACGGCCGCGACCGGGTTCTCGCGGACACGCTGGAACACGCGTTCCTCCAGGTCGTCCACGCGGGCCTCCAGCGCGTCGGCCGCCGTGAAGAAGGTGTCGGCGGTGTGGTCCAGCAGCTCGTACGTGACCTCCTGCGCGGTGTTCACGCTGTCGCGCCCGGTCAGGGGCCACACGCTGTTCAGTGCGCGGGTGCCGCCGGGACTGTGGGTCAGCACGGCGTCGCCAAAGGTGAAGATGCTCAGCCGCTCCGTGAACTCGTCGGCCTGATCGGGGTTCACGTACGACCGCACCGTGATGAAGGCGTGTTCGGGGTACGCCTCGGCGCGGCTCCAGTGGCCGCGTTCCAGGGCGTCCTCCAGCGCCAGGCGGTTCAGGGGGAACGCCGCCTGAAGGGCCGCGAGTTCGTCCGGGGTGGGGTCCTGGGTGTCCACCCAGACGTTCTCGTGCTCCCCGTTCCAGGGAAAGTCCTGCCCGTCGCTGAGTCGCCGCGCCCTGATCATGCCCGCAGGATGGCAGACTCCCGCCCGGCCTCTATGCTGTCTGCATGAACGCGTGGCTGTGGGTGATGGCGGGCGGCGCCGTGGGGGCGGCAGCGCGGTACGGCGCGCAGCTGCTGCTGGCGCCGCTGGCGCTGCGCGCCGCGTTTCCCGTGCCGGTCCTGCTGATCAACGTCGCGGGCTCGTTCCTGCTGGGGCTGACGCTGGCGCTGGTGGGGCGGGGCGTGTGGCCGGACGCGGCGCGGCTGGCGTTCGGGACCGGGGTGCTGGGCGCCTTCACGACCTTCAGCACGTTCAGCGTGGAACTCGACGACCTGCTCGCGCACGGGCGGGGCGGGGCGGCGCTGCTGTACGCGGGCCTCAGCGTCACGCTGGGCGTCCTGGCGGCCGTGGCGGGCCGCACGCTGGGGAGCCGCCTGTGACCCGCCGCAGGAAGACCGGGGAGGGGGGGAGCAGCGGCGCGACCCGCCCGCCCGAGCAGTTCCTGGAACTGTCGGAACTCCTCGCGTACGTGGGGCAGGTCGTCGCGCGGGGCCTGCCGGGCGCAGTGTGGGTCCGCGCTGAGATCGCCAGCGTCACGGACCGCCGCCACCTCTACCTGGATCTCGTGCAGGCCGCAGAGGACGGCGAGGTCGCCAAGTGCCGCGCGACCGTGTGGGCCCGCGAACGCTTCAGCCTGGAGGGCAAGTTCCGCCGCGCGACGGGCGGCACCCTCACGGCGGGCCTGAAGGTGCTGCTGTTCGCCGAGGCGACCTTCCACGAGCAGTACGGGTTCTCGCTGAACGTGCTGGACGTCGCGCCGGAATTCACGCTGGGGGACGCCGCGCTGCGCCTCGCCGAGCACCGCGAGACCCTGGTCCGCGAGGGCGTATACGGCCTGAACCGCCTGCTGGTGGCCCCCGAGGACTTCGGGCGCTTCGCGGTGATCGCCCCGCGCGAGGCCGCCGGGCTGGGCGACTTCCGCCGCGAGATCGACCCGCTGGAGGCCGCCGGGGTGCTGCGCCCGGTGTACCTGGAGGCGACCTTTCAGGGCCGCGACGCCGCGCCCAGCCTCCTGCGCGCCGCCGAGGAGGCCCGCGCGCTGCACGAGCAGGAACCGCTGGACGCGCTGGTCGTCCTGCGCGGCGGCGGGGCCGTCACAGACCTCGCGTGGCTGAACGACCTCGCGTTCGCGCGCGCGCTGGCGACCTTCCCCGCGCCGGTCATCACGGGGCTCGGGCACGCCCGCGACGACACCCTCCCGGACGAGGTTGCGCACACCCGCGTGGACACGCCCAGCAAGGCCGCCGCGCTGATCGTCCGTACCGTCGCGGGGGCCGCCGCGCAGGCGCAGGAGGACGCCCGCAGCATCCGCGCGCACGCCACGCAGCTCCTCGTGGACGCCCAGGCGGGCGCGGACTGGACGCTGGACCGCGCCCGCAGCGCCGCCGGACGGCACGTGGACCGCGCCGCGCAGGACGTGGACGCCCTGATGCGGCAGGCGCTGGGCCTCACCCCGCAGCGCACCCTGGCGCGCGGCTACGCCCTCGTGCGGGATGCAGCCGGGCAACCTGTCACCCGCGCCGCGCAGGTCCAGGCCGGGCAGCCCCTCACGCTCGAATGGACGGACGGCACCGTCCCGGTCACGGCAGACGACCGCCCGGTACAGGGGGAATGACCACCGTGGCCCGACAGGACAACGAATGGCACGCACCCCTCGCGCCTGACGGACACTCGCCTCAGGCCGGTGCCAGGGTCGGGGCATGAGGCTAGCGGGCTGGTACGGGAACCGCTCGCTGCACTGGGGCGTGACGGTGCCGTTGTCATGGGTGCTGGTACACCACGTGAACATGCGAACGACTGTGGACGTGGAGGCGTCGTGGGATCAGGGGTACGCGACGCTGTACCGGTACGGATTCCCGCTGGGATTCACGCACTGGGGAACGGCGTCCAGCGCGGAGTACGCGGTGTTCCTGGGGCCGCTGCTGCTTGACTGGCTGGTGTACCTCCTGATCGTCGGTCTGGTGGTGGTTGGCGTGGCGCGGCTGTGGCGGAGGCCCGTGCGGGTGCCGGCGCTGCTGCGGGTGGTCCTGTGGGGAACGTTCGCCTGGACGTCCTTTCTGGTGGGCCTGGACATCGGACTGGGAGGTGTGCGCTGGGAAACGCATATGCCTGTCCTGGATGTGCGGGACCCGGTCTTCTCGCTGGGCTACCTGGGACATGAAGACGGGTACGGCCCTTGACGCTCCTCAATCGTCCTGACCCACGGCCACCGGGCGAGCGTCGTCGCTGATCCAGTCGCTCCACGACCCGGCGTACAGGCGGTTGTCCGGACCGAGGGGCACGCCCGCCAGTTCGCGGGCCAGCAGGTTCGGTGTGGCGCTGACCCCGCTGCCGCAGTACGTGACCGTCGGGGCGTTTCCAGCGTCCAGCCGCGCCGCCTGCGCCTCCGCGTCCCGCCAGTGGCCCGACCCGTCCAGCGCGCCCGTCCAGTCGCGGTTCACCGCGCCCGGGATGTGCCCGGCCCTGCGGTCGATGGGTTCCACCTCGCCCCGGTAGCGGCCCGGCGCGCGCGAATCGATCAGGAGGGTGCCCGCCCCGCGCGCCTGCACGTCCTCGGCGGTCGCCACGAGGTCCGCCTGCACGTCCGGCACGAACGTGACCGGAGTGGGGGAGGGGTCCTCCGTGCCGACCTCGCCGCCCGCTGCGACCCAGGCGGGCCAGCCGCCGTCCAGCACCGCCACCTGCGTGTGCCCCAGCCAGCGCAGCAGCCACCACGCCCGCGCCGCGTAGAAGCCCTGCCCGGTCCCCGGGTCGTCGTAACACACGACCAGACTGTCGTTTCCGACCCCCACGCTCCCCAGCCATGTTGCCAGCGCCGCCGGGTCCGGCAGCGGGTGACGCCCCCCGGACCCGTCCGGTTGTACCGGGCCGCTCAGGTCCGTCTCCAGGTCGGCGTACGCGGCGCCCGGCACGTGCCCGCCCAGGTACGCGATCCGCCCGGTCAGCGGGTCGCTCAGGGCGTAGCGGGCGTCCAGCACCCGCACGCGCGGGTCGCGCAGGTGCGCGCGCAGCCAGGACACGGAAACCAGCGGGGTGGGCAGCGTCGGGTCGGCCATGCCCGCAGGCTACACCCGCCGCTCAGGCGGATTCCGGTTGAAAGGTGTGCAACATCTTTCAACCTGAGCGGATGCGACTCGCAGAGCTGCGCAGCAGAGGAGGAGAAAAACGGGTTCCGGGCGTGGAGTTGGCAGATCGGTGGTGTTCCGATCTGTCAACGAAACAGACGGAATCCGTATCAGGCGGTCACTCGCTGCCACGCGCGGCGGAACACGTTCAGCGTGCCCCCGTCGAATAGGACCACCCGCACGTGCAGGTCCGGGTGATCCGCCAGGAACGCGGTGATCGTCCGCAGCGTCACCTCCGCCGCCTGTGGCAGCGGGTACCCGTACACCCCCGTACTGATCGCCGGGAACGCCACGCTGCGGCACCCGGCCTGCACCGCCAGGTCCAGGCTGCGGCGGTACGCCCCGGCCAGCAGCTCCGGCTCGCCCTGGGTGCCGCCGCGCCAGATCGGCCCGACCGCGTGAATCACGTGCCGCACACCCCGCGCCGACAGGCCGAACGCCGAGGTGATCACCGCCGTGCCCGTGGGCGTCCCCCCGATCTCGCGGATGGCGCGCAGCAGCTCCGGCCCCGCCGCGCGGTGGATGACGCCGTCCACGCCGCCCCCGCCCGCCAGTTCCCTGTTGGCCGCCGTGACGACCGCGCACACGTCCTGCGCGGCGATGTCCCCCTGCACGAGGTCCAGCGGCACGCGCCCCTTACTCCCCGGTGACCTGCGCCAGCCGCGCGTCCGTGAAGGTGTAGCTGCGCAGGTGATCGGCCCGCACGCGCGCCTCCCGGTCGGCTTCCGTCCACTCGGGTTCCGGCAGCTGCCGCGCCCGCTCGGCCCGCTGGATCGCCACGAGTTCCTCCACGGCGCGGTCCAGGTCGTCGTTCACGACCACGTACCGGAACTCGTGCGCCTCGCGGATCTCCTCACGGGCGCGCGCCAGGCGCTTCTCGATCCGTTCGGGCGTCTCGGTCGCGCGGCCCTCCAGGCGGCGGCGCAGCTCCGTCAGGCTGGGCGGCATGATGAAGATCAGAATCGCCTCCTCGCCCACGCGCGCCTTGACCTGCATGGCACCCTCCACCTCGATCTCCAGCACCACGTCCTGCCCGCGGCTCAGCGCCGCCTCGATTGGCTCGATCGGCGTGCCGTAGCGGTTCCCCACGAACGCCGCGTGCTCCAGGAAGCCGTTCGCCTGCGCCTTCTCCTCGAACGCCTCGGGGCTCACGAACACGTAGTGCACGCCGTCCTGCTCGCCCGGGCGGGCCTCGCGGGTCGTCCAGGAGGTACTAAAGAATACGTCCTGCCCGGCCAGCCAGCGTTCACGCAGCGTGCCCTTGCCCACGCCGGACGCGCCGGTCATGACCAGCAGCAGCCCGCGCCGCGCGGGAGTGGAAAGTGGAGTCTCGGAAACCGTCATCCCCCCACCATACCCGGGAGCCCCCAGGACTGGAAACCCGCACGCAGCAGGCGCGGCCCCCACGCACAGGGGAGCCGCGCCTGAACTGAACCGTTACTTCTTCTTCTTGCCGGAGGTGGCCTTCGCGCGGCCCTTGCCGAGCGCCTGACCCTTCTCGAAGCTGGCCTGCATCTTGCGGCGCGTCTCCTCGACCATCGTCTGGAAGTCCACCAGACCGGACTCGACAGCCTCCATGCTGGGCTTGATGTTCCCGCCACGGCGCGCGGCGGCCAGCTCGCGGTTGGTCTCCTCGAACCACGCCTCGAAGTCCGGGGTGTGGTCGAAGATCATCTCGCGGGTGTCCTTCTGGTACGTGTCGGTGCTGCCACGGCGCGTGAACTGCTTGGGCATCGTGAAGCGCTCGGGCAGGTACGCACCGTCGATCTTGCCAGCCCGCACCGCCTCCTGGAACTGCTTCACGAAGGTGTCGCTGCGCTGGGGGTTGCTGAGTTCCATCACCTGTTCACTGAGTTTCTTGTAAGCCATAAGTGGAAATCCTCCTGACTCAGAAGTATGACGGTCCGGAGGACATGAAGTAAAGACCGCCAGATGTCTATCGGTCATCCTGAGTCGCTCAAGAGGTCGCCACTGAATTCTTTGAGGAGCGAAATCCACCAGTGAAACAGTGGCCGATCACGCCATCCTGCTCTGAAGGTACTCGGGAGGATCCATCGAGTCAGATGCGCGCTACACAATCAAAACGCCAAGCCATGAGGCGCACGATTGGTCCTCACAGACGATTCATCCCGCCCCGAAGGGCTTCGTGCGCCTCCAGGGTCAAGGCATCCGCCGGTTCGTGCATGGCCACAGGCGGGTTCGTCGAAAGACCGCCCCTCAACTCTGCATGTCGGTGCAACCGTTGAAGGTCAAGCGATTCAACCGGGCCGAGGTTGCCTGAAGAGACGGCCCAATCTCATCCGCGTTCCCCTGAAGGAAGGCGGCTGCCCGGATTCAAATGCGGCAGCTGTCATGAATAGAGCGCAGCGTGCAGAGGCATCACTCTGAATCTACAGGCGCAGCAGCCCGGCGGACGTGCCCGTGAAACCGCACGCCGCATAGAAGGCCGTCAGGTGCGCTTCGAAATCCACGTGCAGCCACTCCACCTCCACGTGCGCCCGCGTGGCGCGGATGGCCTCCTGCACCAGACGCGTGCCGACGCCGCGCCGCTGCCAGTCCGGGCGGACGGTCGTGTCCAGCAGGAACGCGTGCGCGCCGCCGTCCCAGGCGACGTTCACGAAGCCCACCAGCCGCGCCCCGTCATGCGCGGTCACCCAGATCAGGCTGCGCGTCAGCACCGCCGCCCAGCGTGACCCATCGTCCGCACCGCCCCACGCCAGCGACCGGAGCCCACCCAGCGCGGGCAGGTCCGGCCACTCGCGGACGCGGTACGTGACGGGCGGCGCGGTCACAGCGCATTCCAGTTCCATTGAAGGGCCGACACCGCGCCCTTCAATTCCACTTCCAATCGCCGCCATTCTCAGGTCCTCGCTTCGATCGATTCAGAGGCATCGAGGATACCCTCGATACCTCTGAACGCTGCTGTCAGGAGATGATGCCCAGCATGCGGCCCACCTCGGCGTACGCCTGCAGCGCGTGATCCAGGTCGTCGCGGGTATGCTCGGCAGTCACGATGTTGCGGATGCGGGCCAGCCCGCGCGGCACGGTCGGGAAGCCCAAGCCCACCGCGAACACGCCCCGGTCGAACAGCAGGCGGCTCGCCTCGAACGCCGCCGGAGCCTCCCCGAAGATCACCGGCGTGATCGGGGTGGTGCTGCCGAAGATGTCGAAGCCCAGGCCCTGCAACTCCGCCTTGAAGTACCGGGTGTTCGCCCACAGGCGCTCCATCAGGGTCGGGTCGCGCTGCACCTCGTCCAGCGCGGCCGCCAGCGCGCCCACCGTCGCGGGCGCCTGCGCGGTGCTGAACAGGTACGGGCGGGCGCGGTTGATCAGCAGCTGCCGCAGGTCCCCGTGCCCGGCCGCGTAGCCACCCACGCCGCCCCACGCCTTGCTGAGCGTCCCCACCTGAATCACGTCGTCGGCGTACTCGAACCCGAAGTGATGCACGGTGCCGCGCCCCGCCTCGCCCATCACGCCGCTGCCGTGCGCGTCGTCCACGTACGTCACCGCGCCGAACTTCCGGGCGACCGCCACCAGCCGGTCCAGCGGCGCCACGTCCCCGTCCATGCTGAACACCCCGTCCGTCACGACCAGTTTCAGGCCGTCGGTGTCGTGCTCTTTCAGCAGACGCTCCAGATCGTCCGGGTCCGCGTGCTTGAACACCTTCTTCGTCGCCTTCGTCAGGCGCAGCCCGTCGATGATGCTCGCGTGGTTCAGCTCGTCGCTGACGACCAGATCGCCCTCGCGCAGCAGCGCCCCCAGCACCCCCTGGTTCGTCGTGAAGCCGCTGTGCAGCACCAGCGCACTCCCCGTGTGCTTGAACGCCGCGAGCTGCGCCTCGAACTCCTCATGAATCCGCAGCGTCCCCGCGATGGTCCGCACCGCCCCCGCCCCCACGCCCCAGGTCTCCAGGTACTCGGCAGCCCGCGCCTTCAGGGCCGGGTGGTCCGCGAAACCCAGATAATTGTTGCTCGCGAGGTTCACCACCTCACGCCCATCCACCCGCGTCCGGGCCCGGTTCGCGCTGTCCAGCACGCGCGGGTGAATCAGCAGCCCGCTCTCACGCAGGCCGGACAGTTCGGCAGACAGACGATCAGACAGGGAAGTGGCCATATTCGAAGAGTCTAGGCGCCCACCACCCACCCCGTCCGTGAGCCGGGGACGACCAGCGCTCCGCACCTCCCCCGCAACGTGCCATGCACACGGGAAGGGCAGCCTGCGCCTCCGGTGCCTCCTCGCCCCGGGTATGGCAAACCCCCCGGGGCGGCCCGGGGGGTCTATCGCTTCTCGCTTCGCTCGGCCCTGACGGGCGCGATTACCTGTTCATGATATGAATCGCCTGCTTATGCACCGCCTCGGCGGCCTCCAGCACGCTCTCGCCCAGGGTCGGGTGCGCGTGGATGGTCAGGGCGATGTCACTGGCGGTCGCGGCCATCTCCAGCGCCAGTCCGGCCTCGCCGAGCAGGTCGCTGGCGTGCGGGCCGACGATGTGCACGCCCAGCAGCAGGTCGGTGTCCTTCTCGACGACCATCTTCACGAACCCGTCGGTCTGCTGGAGGGTCATGGCGCGGCCCGACGCGGACAGGGGGAACACGCCGGTCTTGACGCTGTAGCCCTTGTCCTTGGCTTCCTGCTCGGTCAGGCCCACCCAGGCCAGTTCGGGGCTGGTGTACACCACGCCGGGAATGGCGACGGCGTCCTGCTCGGCGGGTTTCCCGGCGATGACCTCGGCGGCGACCAGACCTTCCTTCATGGCCTTGTGGGCCAGCATGGGGTTACTGGCGACGTCCCCGATGGAGTAGATGTGCGGGACGTTCGTGCGCTGCTGCTTGTCCGCCGGGATGAAGCCCCGGTCCGTGACCGTCACGCCCGCCGCCTGGGCATTCAGGCCGTCGGTGCGGGGGCGGCGGCCCACGGCCACCAGCACGCGGTCGAAGACCTCCACGGTCTTCGCGCCGGTCTTCACGTCCTCGAGTTCCACGTGGACGCCGTCGGCTTTCTTCTCGGCCTTGTTGGCCTTGGTCTGCACGGCGATCTCGATGCCCTGCTTCTTCATGGCCTTCGTGAATTCCTTGACGGCATCGGCGTCCGCGCCGGGCACCACGTTCGGCATGAACTCGATGACTTTGACCTTGCTGCCCATGTTGTTGTACACGTGCGCGAACTCGAAACCGATCACGCCGCCGCCGATGCACAGCATCCGCGCGGGCACGGGGTCCGGCATGACCAGCGCGCCCGTGGAGTCCACGATGCTCTCCTGATCCACGTCTAGGCCTGGCAGTTTGGCGGGTTCGCTACCGGTCGCGATGATGATGCTGGCCGCCGTGACCGTCTGCTCGCCGACCTTCACGGTGTGGTCGTCCACGAAGCTGGCCTGCCCGGTCAGGTGCGTGACCTTGTTCGCCTTGAACAGCGCGCCGACGCCGCCGGTCAGCTTCTTCACGATGCCGTCCTTCCAGCCGTTCAGCTTGGCGATGTCCATCCGCTGCTCGCCGAAGGTCAGGCCGAAGTCCGCCGCGTGCCGCGCCGCGGCGATCTGCTCACCGGCGTGCAGCAGCGCCTTGGTGGGAATGCAGCCCACGTTCAGGCACACGCCGCCCACCTTCTCCCGCTCAGCGCACGCGACCTTCAGGCCCAGCTGCGCCGCGCGGATCGCCGCGTGATACCCGCCGGGTCCCGCGCCGATCACGAGCACGTCGTAGTCATAGGATTTCGTCATGCTGGCAGTCTAACGCGCCCCCCGTGAGCCGTCACTGACCTGCCGCCATAGCTGGACAGGCGCCATTCACAACTCCCACTGGTCAAACACGGGTGATGGTTGATCGGTGATGGAGAAAAGACTCAGAGCTCAAGGAAGTCCGTCACGACGCGATTCAGGACCCACCAGCCGTCCGGCGTGGCGCGCAGGCGGTCACCGTGCAGCGTCAGGAGGCCGCGCGCGACGTTCTGCGCGATGGGGGCGGCGTACACCCCTGCCACGTCCAGGCCGCTGCGGCGCGACAGGTCGGCCAGATCCACGCCCGCGCGCAGGCGCAGACCCATGAACAGCGCGTCCGTCACGAACTCGGTCGCGTCGATGGCCTCCGCCTCGCCCGCCGCGCCCGTCAGCCACTCGTGCAGGTGCGGATTCGTCCGGCGGACCGTCAGCACGTTCGGGGCGCGTTGCTGTTCACCATCCGCCATCTGCCATCCGCCATCCGCCGGGTAGTGCCCCGCCGCACCCGGACCCAGCCCCAGGTACGTGCGGCCCTGCCAGTACGCGAGGTTGTGCCGGGATTCCTGCCCGGGCCGCGCGTAGTTGCTCACCTCGTAGCGGCTGAAGCCCAGAGCGGTCAGGGCGGCCTCGGTGTCCTCGAAGCCGCGCCGTTCGTCGTCCTCCTGCACGGTCACGCCGCGCCGGGCGAACTCCGTGCCGGGCTCGATGGTCAGCGTGTACGCACTGACGTGCCCCACGCCCAGATCCACCAGCCCCTGGATGTCACTCAGGAGCGGCTGGCCCGGCACGGCCGTGATCAGGTCCCCACTCACGTGGAAGCCCGCGCCGATCAGGGTCGTCACGGCCTCGCGTGCCTGCACCGCGTCATGCTGGCGGCCCAGGAATTTCAAGGTGGCGTCGTCGAGGCTCTGCACGCCCACGCTGGCCCGGTCGAACCCCAGCGCCCGCCAGTGCGCCGCGCGCACCCCGCTGACCGTCCCCGGATTCACCTCCAGCGTGTTCTCCACGCGGCCCCACCCCAGGTGCCGCCGCACGCTGCCCACCAGCGCCGCGAGTTCATCGTCCCGCAGGAAACTCGGCGTGCCGCCCCCCAGGTACACCGTGTCCAGCTCGACGGTGTAGGCCGCGGCCAGCCCCGCCGCCTCGACCTCCAGCTGTTCCAGGTAGCGTTCCACCAGACCGGCGCGGCGCGTCAGGACGTGAAAATCGCAGTACGGGCAGATCGTCGGGCAGAACGGCACGTGCACGTACAGGTGCCGCACCACCGGATCCAGCGCGGGGGAGGGGGCAGGCAGACTCACGCGCGGCAGTGTACCGCCCACCCCCGCGCGAAGCCGTGACCCGCCTTCCACGCCCGGCGCGGGAGGCAGTCCAGCGACCTGCTGCGGCCCGCGCGTATCCTCCGCGCATGACCGACCAGCCCCGACAGCGCACCTACACCTGGGCCGACATGACCCCCGCCCTGGAAGCCGCCCGCCGCCTCAGCGGCCTGGAGTACCTGCACGCCATCGCCCGCGGTGAGCTGCCCCCCGCACCCATCGGCATGACGCTCGGCATGGAACCCCTGCGCGCCGAGGACTTCACCGAGGGCCGCGCCGTCTTCCGCCTGAAACCGCAGGAGTACCACCACAACCCCATCGGCAGCGTGCACGGCGGCGTGTTCGCCACGCTGCTCGACTCCGCCGTGGGCTGCGCGATCCACACCACGCTCCCCGCCGGGGTCGGCTACACCACGCTGGAACTGAAATTCAACTGCATCCGCCCCCTCCTCGCCGGCGGCCCCGAGGTGCAGGCCATCGGGCAGGTCGTGCAGGTCACCCGCCAGACCGCCATCGCTGAGGGCCGCATCGTCGACGACAGCGGGAAGCTGTACGCCCACGCCACCACCACCTGCCTCCTGCTGCGCTGAAGCCCAGGGAGGGTGACGACAGGGGCGTTTGGATCGAAACGTCAGAGGGTCTGAGAGTCCAAGGGTCTAACAACGGCGTGTGACACGACTTTTTTCTCTTAGACTCTCAGACCCTTGGACCCTTGACCCATTGACCCGCAATGCGCACGCTGCGTGTACCTCGCGCTGAACCCCCACTCCGGCGCGGTCAGCGGCCGTGCGGGGTGCGGTCCATCCAGGCGGTCAGGGTGGCGGTCAGTGCGGTGGGCGTGGTGACGGTCACGGGCACGCCCACCCCCGCCACGGCGGAGGCGGCCGGGCACTCGCCCTGCGTGCCCGCACCGGCGTCCTCGCCCGTCCAGGCGGGGAAGGTGCCGCCCTCGCGGTAGGGAAGGTCGCCCGCATCCTCGACCAGCGTGTCCGGCACGCTCACCGCCGGGCCGCCCGCCAGCGCGGTGTCCGCGACCACGATCACCCCGCGCGGACGTTCCTCCTGAACGGCGGCCAGCAGCGGCGTCAGTCCCTCGTGCACGACCAGCGCGGCGCGGCCCTTTCCGTCCACACCCGCGATGGCCGCCGCCAGTCCGCCTGCCAGTTCGGGCGGCGCGGCGATCAGCCACGCATGCCCCCCGGCGCGACCCTCGAACAGAGCGCGGGCGCTGCCATACACGTCAGACCAGGTGCGGGTGTGTTGCATGCCTGCCAGCATAGGCGAGGTGCGGCACCCGGCCCCAGTCGCGTGCGGCAGACTGTCCAGCATGACCACCCGCGATCCCCACCCGCTGAACCTGCTGCGCGAGGAGGCCCGCCACGCCGACCCGCGCGCCGTGCAGCGTGACCTGAACGCCCGCCCCCTCCCCACGCTGGAACCCGGGGAGTGGAGTGCGGGCGCCGAGGAAGCCCTGCGCGACTGCATCGGCATGGAACGCAAGATCCAGATGGAGATGCGCATCGGCCTCGAAGGGCACCTGGACGGCCTGCCGCTGCGCCGCACCGCGCCCCTGGCGGGCATGACCCTCCCCGAGCTGCTGGCCGAGCACGCCGAGGGCCGCCGCATGCTCCTGCGCGTCCTCGACCGACTGCTGACGGTGGGCGAGACGCACGACATCCGCGCCTGGACGATGGGCGAGGAGGTTCCCCCGGCGGTGTACATCCTGGCGCTGCGGGGCCGCCTCGCCCGCCTGGACGGCTACATCAACGAGGAACGCGTGACGCCCTGATCAGACGGATTCCGTCTGTTTCGTTGACAGATCGGAACACCACCGATCTGCCAACTCCACGCCCGGAACCCGCTTCTCTCCTTCTCGCATCCGCTCGGGTTGAACGGTTTTTGCAAACCATTCAACCGGAGTCCGTATCAGTCCGTGAAGCGCAGCAGGTACCCGTCGGGGTCCTGCACGAGCAGCTGCCGCTGCGTGTGCGCCACCTCGCCCTCCAGGTACGTCTCGGTGCGCAGCGGCTGGAACAGCGGGGAGCCCTCCGCGACCAGCCGAGTGTGGAGGGCGTCCAGCTGCGGGTGGACGATCTGGAAGTTGATCCCGCGCCCGAACGGCACCTCCAGCGGTCCGGTCAGCCACGCCTTCCCCGGCTCCGCCTGCTCCAGCATCCACTGCACGCGGCCCAGACTCAAATACGCGAACCCGGGGCGCGTGTAGTGCAGCGTGAACCCGAACACGCGCGTGTACACGTCCAGCGAACGCCCCAGGTCACGGGTCATCAACTCGGGCACCATTGGGGCCCACTCGGTCACGGGCACCAGCGAGACGTTCTCGGTCATGGGCGCAGCGTAGCGGCCGCCAGCGGCGCGCGAATCGGTGTGGTGGCCTACGCGCCCCGTCGGTGGGGTTTGGGAGTCCGGACGCGGAGTCTGCCGGTGCGGCCTCCGTTGCTGCGGCTGCCGTACTTGACGCGCCACTCGACTTTCGCCTGCCGGATGCTCCGATGCAGAGGATTTCGCATGTGCCTTCAGTGTGTACCGCGCGTCTGACAGCGGTCTGTCAGGTGGTCTTGACCGTCCGTTGCAGGTGTTGGGGGGATCAAAACGAAAAATCCGTCCTTCTCGGACGGTGATAAGAAAAGGATAGCGTGGTATGCAGGGCATGTCAACCCTGGTGCATGGGTGCCGCAAAGCGCGTGCTGGACGTGTTTTCGGGTGGTGCCGTATGCGGCGTATGCGGGGGCGTCAGCCGGTCAGGCGGGGCAGCAGGGCCACGACCGCCGCGATGGTCGGGACGCTCAGGACGGTGCTGAGGAACGCGGTGCGGGCGACGGTGTCGGCGTCCCCGCCATACTCGCGGGCGATCAGCAGGGCGTTCACGGCGGTGGGCATGCTGGCGGACAGCACGAGGACGGCCAGCACCTCGCCCCGCAGGCCGCAGGCGAGTCCGGCGGCGAGGCCCAGCAGGGGGCCGCCGATCAGGCGCGCGGCGGTCGCGAGCCACACGCGGGCGTCCAGGCGGGGCCAGCCGCCCGAGCCGAGTTGCAGGCCCAGCGACAGCAGCACCATCGGCAGGGTCGCCTGCGCCAGCAATTCCACGCCGCGCATCAGGCCCTCCGGGGGCTGGAGGTGCAGGGCGCGGAGGGTGACGCCCAGCGCGACCATCCACACGGCGGGCAGGCGCACCATGTTCAGCAGCATCCCGCCTGCGCTGGGGGGCGGCTGGTCGGGGCGGCGGACGCGGGCGGTGTACACGACGGGCGCGATGACGTACATGCCCACGAAGGACATCAGGAACAGCAGCGTGGCGTGCGCGAAGCCCGCCTGCCCGAACGCGAACAGTGCGATGGGGAGGCCCATGTTGCCGCTGTTCCAGATCCCGACGCTCGCGGTGAGGCTGCGCCGCTGCGCCTGCGGGGCGCGCAGGCCGGTCAGCCAGCCCAGCAGCAGGCTGCCCGCGACGGTCAGGGCGTACGCGGCGCCCAGCGTCAGGACCTCGCCTGCCTGTACGCGGGTGGTGAGCAGGACGTTCAGCGCGAGGGCCGGGGACAGCAGGTACAGCGTGACCCGCGCGATGGTCGCCTGATCGATCGGAAACCGCGCCGAGACGAGCGCGCCCAGCCCCGCGACGAGCATGACGGGCAGCAGGACGTTACTCAGGGCCTGAATCACCCCGCCATGGTTTCACGCGTGGCGGGGTGAAGGGTGGGCCGGTGCAGACGGGGTTCAGCCCGCGGGCAGGAGACGCAGGCGGGTGGGGCAGCCGGTGCCGGTCAGGGTGGCCCAGTCGCGGGTGACGCCTGCCTCGTCGGCGCGGCGTTCGAGGAGGTATTCCTGCACGCGCGCCATGCTGAGCAGCCCGCCGGGCACGCGCTGCGCGAGGTCCTCGATCTGCGTGTCCGTCCAGTCGGGCCAGAAGCGCCGGAGCATCCCGGCGATCTGTTCGGGCGTGGCGTTGCCCAGGTGCACGTGCCGGTCGGCGCGGCCGGGGCGGATCAGCGCGGCGTCCAGGCCTCCGGGGTCGTTGGTGGTCATGAAGGTCACGCGGCCTTCCCCGGCGGCCACGCCGTCCAGGGCGTTCAGCAGCCCGTTGAAGGACAGTTTCACGGTGGGTGCGCGCGGTTCGCGGCCCAGGAACACCGCGTCGATGTCTTCCAGCAGCAGCAGGGCGCGGCGGGGCAGGGTGTTCAGGAGGCCCGTCAGGCGGTCGTCGGTCAGGTCCGGCGTGGCGAGGTTCAGCACGCAGACGTTCAGCCCGAAGTGCCCGGCGAGCGCTGCCACGAGGCTGCTCTTGCCGTTGCCGGGCGGGCCGTGCAGCAGGTACCCGCGGCGGTAGGGGATGCCCATCTGCGCGTACCAGTCCCGGTCGCGGAAGAAGGCGTTCAGGTCGCCGCTCAGCGTGTCCAGCAGCGTCTCGGCGTAGATGAGGCTGCTCAGGGGCCGGGCGGGTCGGCGTTCGGCGAGCGTCCAGCCCTGGTACTCGGGCACGTGGATCTCGACGCGGCCGTCGCTGCGTCCGGCGGTGCTGTCGTACGCGTCGCGCAGCAGCTCTCCGATGATGGGCCGGGCGCTGGCCA
>NZ_BCMS01000001.1:2812500-2895000 GCF_001485435.1 Deinococcus grandis
TGCTGGGCGCGTACCCGCTGGATCAGCCGGAGCGGCCGGTGGGGCTGGCGTTCGGCTTCCCGGCGCTGCGGGATGGCGCGGTGTGGCATCACTCGCACCTGCTGGCCGTTGATCCGGCCTGCCGGGGCTCGGGGCTGGCGGTGGCGCTGAAGGACGTGCAGCGGCGGCTGGCACTGGCGCAGGGCCTAACCCGCATGACGTGGACCTTCGATCCGCTGGTGACGAGGAATGCCCGCCTGAACCTGGGGAAGCTGGGGGCCACCGCGCGGACGTACCTGCCGGACTGGTACGCGCTGGAGGAGGACCGTGCCGGGGCGTTTCCGGCGGACCGCCTGCTGATCGAGTGGGATCTGGCGCGCGGCCCAGTGGAACGTCCGGCCCCGCGACCGGAGGGACTGCGGGTCCTGGAGGCGTTGGGCGACGGGCCGGGCGTGCCTCTGCCCCTGGAGGGCGAGGTCCTGATCGCCCCGACGTTGCTGGCCGAGGTGCCGCTGCGCGTGGACGCTCTGCCGGAGCCGGTGCGGCGGGCGTGGCGGCTGGCACTGCGTGACGTGCTGGGCGGCGCGCTGGCGCGGGGGTTCGCGGTGGTGGATCTGGCGCGGGAGGATGAGCGGGCCTTCTACGTGCTGCGCCGGGAAGGTTGAGCGGCCACTGTTCAGAACCCCCAGGCCATGTTATGTTATTTACATAAGGAGGTCAGATGTTACATATTGAATTCACCACCGACCTGGGCGCCAAAGTCACCGTGGACGTCGAGAACGCCTCGGCACTCCTCGACACCCAGCGGCAGTACGGCCGCCTCGGCTGGACCAGCGGCGAGATCCCCAGCGGCGGCTACCAGTTCCCGTTGGAGAACGAACCCGACTTCGACTGGCACCTCATCGGCGCGCGCAAGTGGACCAGCCCCGACGGCGAGGACCTCGTCATCCACAAGGGGCACGCCTACCGCCGCCGCGAACTCGAAGCGGTCGACAGCCGTAAGATGAAACTCCCCGCCGCCGTCAAGTACTCCCGCGGCGCGAAAAGCACCGACCCCGAGCACATCCGCGAGAAGAGCGACGGCGAATTCGAGTACGTGACCCTCGCCATCTTCCGCGGCGGCCGCCGCCAGGACCGCTACGCCACGCCCGGCGCCCGCCCCGGCACGCCCACGCAGGCCCCCACCCAGGCCGCGCGGCCCGCCCCCACCCGCCCGGCCCCCGCACCAGCCCGCCCCGCCCCGGCACGCGCAGACGACGAACCGCCATTCTGAGGAGGTTGTGGGTTGTGGGCTGTGGGGTGTAGGAACACCACAGAAAAAGGGCACCCCAGATCGGCGGTGCCCTTCCTCTTTTCCCACTCCCTCCTGCCCACTCCCCTCTACCTACCGCCCACTGCCCGTTCGATCACCGAGCGCACGTCGGCGGGCTGCCACCCTTCGGGTTTGAGGATCTTCCCGTCGGCGCGGCGCGGCCCGCTGGCCTTGGTCAGGTTCGCGCGGTGGACCTCGGCGAACACGGCGTCGGCATCCAGTCCCAGGCGGTCGAAGGCGCCGTACGTGACGTACAGCAGGTCGGCCAGTTCGTGCGCCAGGGCGGTCAGGTCGTGCGCGGCCAGGGTCTCCCCGGCGTCCAGGCGGGCGGCGAGGGCCTGGAATTCGACGTCCACCTCGGCCGCCTCCTCCTGGATGAGGGTGCGGCGCAGCGTCAGCAGGGCGCGGTCGGGGGGCGTGGGGGTGTCACGGCGGTCCTCGCCGATGGCGTCGTGGAAGTCGCGCAGGTGGCGGGCGTTCGTTTTGGGGGCATGACTGGTCATCCGGTCATGCTAACGGCCCGGCCACAGGCTGCGGCGTGGGGCGAGGTCGGCGTCCGTGACGGTCACGCGCGCCGCGCCCGCTGTGACGGGCACGGGGAGGTTCAGGTCCACGCGGCGGCACACGCGTTCGCGCAGGCCGCACACGAACAGCGGGCCGCGCAGGCGCAGCTCCCCGGCGGGCGCGGCGGGCAGGGTCACGCGGACGGGCAGCAGCAGCCCGAAGGATTCCGGGTGGGTGACGCTGGCCGGGCCACTCAGCCGCACGGGCAGCGGCGCGCGGCCCGGGGCGTGCAGGGTCAGGGCGCTGGGGGCCTCGCGGTTCACCAGAACGGCCCGCAGGTCGAACCTCACCTCCACGGTCAGGGGGGCGGCCCCGGCGACGCCCGCACTCAGCAGCAGTGGGACCAGCAGGAGCGGCAGCGGGCGCATACCGGGCAGCCTAGCAACAGCCAGTGGCGTGCGGGGTCGCAACAGACCGCCGCCCCGGAGGTGGGGTCCGGGGCGGTCAGGGAAAACTCTGGTTGGGTCAGGTTGAAGGACTTGCACCTTCCGCGCGCTGGCCGGGTGGCCTGCGACCTGCTCGCGCGCCCGTTGGTGAAGAGGTGGGCGTCTCCCTCTCGGCCTTCGCCCCGTGGGGGGCGACCTCACCAGGCCGAGGCGAAGTATGCCCCGCCAGTGTCAGCGCCGCATGTGCCGGATCTACAGCGGGCCTTAAGCAAAATGGCGCAGAGGGAACACTGTTCCAGACGACACCAACTCATTCAGCCGCTACAGGTCCACGATGTGGTACCCGTACGCGTTGATGACCCGCGCGCCGCTCTCGGGGTCCAGGTACTCCAGTTTCTTCCCCTCGTACTCGTGGATGTGCCCGTGCACGACCAGGCGGGGGTGACGGCGGGCCATGAACGCGCTGATGTCCGGGCAGCCCCGGTGCGCGTAGTCACTCCCGGCGTGCGGGCCGGTGGGGGGCGCGTGCGTCAGCAGGACGTCCACGCCGCGCCGCGCCTGCCACGCCAGCCGCCCCAGCCCCCAGCGGGCCTGCGCGCGGGTGTACTGCCCCTCGCCGTCTGTGCGGTAGCGGGGCACGCCGCCCCAGCCCGCCACGCGCAGCCCGGCCTCCTCGATCACGCGGCCGTGCGCGGCAATCACGCCGCGCGGGGGAATGCGGCCCTCGCCCTCGTTCACGTACTCGTTCTCGTGGTTGCCGTGCACGTAGATGATGGGCACCGTGAGTTTCGTCGCCAGGAACTCCAGGTAGTAGCCGGGCAGGTCCCCGGCGGCCAGTACCGCGTCCACCGGGGGCACGCCCTGCGGGAACGCCGAGCGGTACACGAACGGGTGGACGTGATCGGCCAGCACCATGACGCGCTTCCCCAGCGGGGCGCGGGACAGGGGGGGCAGGGCGGGCGGCGTCATGGTCAGGATGAGGGTGGTCCGAAGGCGGCCAGACCGGGGGTACTGCGCGTGATGGACGAGTGTACCCCCGCGCGACACTCCGGGGAGAGGGGTCGCGCTAGCGTGCGGGCGTGCCGGTCCTCCAGACGCCCCGCCTGCTGCTGCTGCCCCTGTCCCGCGCGGTGATCGCGCGCCGCTTGGAGGCCG
Source organism: Deinococcus grandis (assembly GCF_001485435.1). Classification (NCBI taxonomy): domain Bacteria; kingdom Thermotogati; phylum Deinococcota; class Deinococci; order Deinococcales; family Deinococcaceae; genus Deinococcus; species Deinococcus grandis. The sequence goes on from NZ_BCMS01000001.1 coordinate 2,815,897, forward strand.
AAGCGTTCACGCTGCCCCTGCCCGGGCCGGACGGGCCGCTGGACGTGACGTTCGAGCCGGAGTGGCCGGGCGATCCGCTCCCCGTCTTTCCGGGGATGCTGGCAGCCATGACCGGGCAACAGGCCGAGGTAGCGGGCTCGTTCATCGCCGTGCAGCGGGACACCGGCGAGGCGGTCGGGATGCTGGGCACGAAGGGGCCCGCCTCGCCGGAGGGGGCGCTGGAGATCGGGTACGGCTTCAACCCGGCAGTGTGGGGGCAGGGCCTCGCCACCGAGGGCGTGGGTGCGCTGGTGACGTACCTGCACGCGGGGCCGCACGTGCGAGCCGTCACGGCTGAGACCGCCGTGGACAACCCGGCCAGCGCGCGGGTCCTGACGAAGCTGGGCTTCCGGCAGGTGGGCCGCGGAGACAGCGACGAGGATGGCCCGCTGATCCTGTGGGCGCACGCCGCCACCTGAGCAGCACCGGATGACTACCGCCCAGCATGAATATTCACCTGAATACTCAGCGCCTCTCATCTGAACGCGCCGCGTGGAAATAATGTTGCAGGCGTGAGGCATACCGCCCCGGACCCCTTAGGCTGGAGTGCATGAACCTCTCGATTCTGGGTATCCCGATGGACCTCGGGGCGGGCCGCCGTGGCGTGGACATGGGCCCGTCCGCGCTGCGCAACGCCCACCTGACCCGCGCGCTGCGCGACCTCGGCCACCGCGTGACCGACCTGGGCGACGTGCGCGTGGCGCTGCCCGAGAGCGTGGACAAGCTGGAGGAAGGGGGCATGGTGTTCCTGGAGTCCATCCTGGACGCCTGCCAGGGCACCCGTGACCGCCTCGCGGCGCTGCCCGCTGATACCTTCCCGCTGACGATCGGCGGGGATCACAGCGTCAGCATGGGCACCGTGACCGGCAACGCCCTGCGCGGCACCCCGGGCGGGGCGCGCATGGGCCTGATCTGGGTGGACGCGCACACCGACTACAACACGCCGGGCAGCAGCCCCAGCGGCAACATTCACGGCATGCCGGTCGCGCACCTGACCGGGCTGGGCGACCCGCGCCTGACCGGGCTGGGCGGCGGCTGGCACATGCGCCCCGAGGACATCGTCATGATCGGCATCCGCAGCGTGGACCCCCATGAACGCGACCTGCTGCGCGAGGCCGGGATCAAGGCGTACACCATGAAGGACGTGGACCAGCTGGGCATCACCCGCATCCACGAGGAGACCCTGGAGCGCCTGAGCGGCACCCAGCGGCTGCACGTGTCCTTCGACGCGGACGCGCTGGACCCCAGCGTGTGCCCCGGCGTCGGCACGCCCGTCCCCGGCGGCCTGACGTACCGCGAGGGTCACCTCCTGATGGAACTGCTGTCCGAGTCGGGCCGCGTGACGAGCATGGACATCGTGGAGGTCAACCCGATCCTCGACACCCGCAACCAGACGGCGGAGGTCATGGTGGGCATGGCCGCCAGCCTGCTCGGGCAGCGCATCCTCTGACCTGCGGCTCTCCCCTGCCCCGCCCTGTGCGTGGTGGGGGCTTTGTGCACGGGGTCTCGACGGCCCCCCGCGTGGCGTGACATCCTGCGCGTCATGGTCGTCCTGCCCATCCGTTTCGAGCGCAGTCCCCGCCTGCACCCCATGCTGAGCGAGGTCGCGCACCCGGTGGGCACCCGCGTGGTCGTGCAGGGCAAACGCGGCCCCGAGGTCGCGACCGTGCGCGGCGAACCCACCCCGCCGCAGGAGCAGGAGCGCTACGGCGCGGTGCTGCGCGCCGCCACGCCCGAGGACCTGAGCCGCTGGGAGGAACTCCATGCCACCGGCGAGGACCTGAAGTGGCTGCTGCGCGCCCGCGCCCGGCAGCGCAGCCTCCCGGTGAAGGTCGTGGCGGTCGAGTTCACGCTCGACGAGAGCCTGGTGACGGTCAGCTACAGCGCCGAGGAACGCATCGAACTGACCGGATTGATCAGCGAGCTGCGCGGGCACACGCGCGCCCGGGTGAACTTCGCGGCGGTCGGCCCGCGCGAGCAGGCGCAGATGATCGGCACGCTCGGCGCATGTGGCCGCGAGAACTGCTCCTCGACGCACCTGCAGGACTTCGCGCCGGTCAGTATCCGCATGGCGCGCGACCAGCAGCTCCCGCTGAACCCGGAGAAACTGTCCGGGCCGTGCGGGCGGCTGCTGTGCTGCCTGCAGTTCGAGCACACCCAGTACCTCGACCTCCTGAAGGACCTGCCGCGCAAGAACGCCCGGGTGTGCCATGAGGGGAGCGGCGCGTGCGGGAAGGTCACGAAGCTGCACCCGCTGGTCGGGACGGTGGACGTCACGACCGATCAGGGCGTCCTGACCGACGTGCCCGCCGCGGAACTGCGCCGCCTGACGGACGCGGAGATCAAGGCGCTGCCCGACACCGGCCGGGGTGGGGGTCGTCCGGGCAGGCCGAATCGCGCGCAGCCGCGAGAATGACGGGGTTCACGGCCCGGACGGTACACTCGCGCCAATGACCGCCACAGATCTGAGTGCCGTTGAAGCCACCCTGGCCGTCCCGGACGCCCTGGCCCGCTGGGAGGCGTTCGCGCCGCGCGTGCAGGCCCTGCTGGACGCTCCGCTGAGCGCGGCGGACGTGCCGGCGTGGCTGAGCACGTGGAGTGACCTGAGCGGCGAGCTGCACAGCGTCGCGGCGAAACTCGCGACGCACGCCGACCTGCACACCGATCAGCCGGACGTGCAATCGCGCTTCCAGGCGTTCACGGGGACCGTGATGCCCGAGGCGGCACGGGCCGAGCAGGCCCTGAAGGAGAAGCTGCTGGCCGTGCCGGACTACGTGCCGGACGCCGGTTTCGCGCTGACGTACCGCCGCATGCGGGACGAGGCGGCGCTGTACCGCGAGGCGAACGTGGCGCTGGGCGTCACGCACGAGGAGCAGAAGAACCGCCACTCGGTGATCACGGGCAACCAGGGGGTCACGCTGCGCGGCGAGGCGCTGACCATCCCGCAGGCCAGGCAGCGCCTCGACCACCCCGAGCGCGCCGAGCGTGAGGGGGTGTGGCGCGCCCTGACCGCGAGCAACCTGGGCGTGGCCGCCGACCTGGACGGCGTGATGCGGGACCTGCTCGCCACGCGCTGGCAGCTGGCGCGCAACGCGGACGAGGTGAACTTCCGCGACTACCAGTGGAAGGTCCTCGACCGCGTGGACTACACCCCCGCCGACTGCGCCGCGTTCCACGAGGCGGTGCGGGACGAGGTCGTGCCGCTGACCGCGCAGCTGGCCGGGGACATCGCCGCGCAGCTGGGCCTGGACTCGGTGCGCCCCTGGGATTACAACCGCAACAACCTGCTCGACCCGCGGGGCCGCGCGCCGCTGGCGCCTTTCCAGACGGGCGCGCAGCTGGAGACGCTGGCGCAGGTGACCTTCGACGCGCTCGACGCGGGCCTGGGCGCGCGCTTCGGGCAGATGCGCGCGGGTGGCCTGCTGGATCTGGAATCCCGCCCGGGCAAGATGACGCACGCGTACTGCCAGTACTTCCCCACGCACAACGAACCGTTCGTGCTGATGAACGTGGTGGGCACCGCCGAGGACGTCCGCGTGCTGTTCCACGAGATGGGGCACGCCTTCCACGGCTTCTACAGCGGGGACGCGCAGCCCCTCGTGTGGAACCGCTGGAGTCCCATCGAGTTCGTGGAGATTCCCAGCATGGCCATGGAGTTCCTGACCCTGGATCACCTGGGGCACGCCTTCACGCCTGAGGAACTGGCCCGCTACCGCCAGAAGCAGCTGGAGGGCGTGATCGCGTTCCTGCCGTGGGCGGCGCAGATGGACGCCTTCCAGCACTGGCTGTACGCCGAGGCCCCAGAGGACGTGAGCATCGAGGCGCTGGACGCGAAGTGGCTGGAACTGGACCGGACCTTCCACCCGTTCGTGAACTGGGACGGGCTGGACGAACGGGCCCGCGCGAAGGGCTGGCAGTACTACCACGTGTTCCAGGTGCCCTTCTACTACATCGAGTACGCCATGTGTTACCTCGCGGCGACCGGCATCTGGCGCGCCGCGCAGGCCGACGCCGCAGGTGCCCTGGACCGCTACCGCGCCAGCCTGCGCCTGGGCAGCACCGTCAGCGTGCCCGAGCTGTACCGCGCGGCGGGCGTGGAGTTCCGCTTCGACCGCGAGCACATCCGGGGCCTGATGGCGTTCCTGCGCGGGCAGATGCAGGCCTGACCAGCGGCACCGGGAAGCACCAACAGAAGGGGGGCCGCACATTCGCTGCGCGGCCCCCCTTCATGTGGTGGATCAGTACTGGTAGGTGGTGCTCTCGCTGACGTTCACACGCACGGTGCGGTTCGCGCCGCGGTCCACGGTCAGGGTCGCGGTCGTCGCACCCTTCACGAGCGTGCCGGTGTACCCGGTGGTCGTCTGACGGGTCTGCTGCAGAGTGTAGCCCATGTTCTGCAGGTCGCGGACCTTCTGGTCGTAGGCGCTGCGGGCGGGATCCTGGATGGTCGTCCCGGCGATCGCGCCGAGCAGGTTGCCGATCAGGTCGAGGACCGGGTTGCCGCTGGTGGGGGCGGGGGCGGCGATGGGACGGGCGAACTCGACGTTCAGGTTCGTGGTGCCGCCAGCGCGGACCGTGACCGTGGTGGTGAAATCGGTAAAGCCGGGGGCCTGCACGCGAACGGGGTACGTCCCGGCGCGGAGGTTGCTGTAGGTGACGTTCGCGCCGCCCAGACGCTGACCGTTCAGGATCACGGTCGCGTTGCCGACGTTCGTCCCGACGAACAGGCTGCCGGTGCTGACAGGGTTCTGCGCAGCGACCGTGTAGAACGCGGTGTCACTGACCCAGCTGTTCTGCGGCAGGGGATTGACGACGATGCTCAGCGCCTGGGCGAGGCCGGTCTGGCCGCCCTGGGTCTTGACGGTCGCGAACTGGTCCTGCGCGGTCTTGAACTCGCTGATCTGCGAGAGGTTCAGCGGGGTGAGGCTGGCCAGGGCCAGGACCTTGTTCTGCCCGATGGGGCCGCCCACGGTGTACGTGAAGTTCGCGCCGGCGGCGGGGAAGGTGGTGGTGGTGTTCGCCTTGACGAAGTTCTCGCCGCTCAGGCGGTTGGGGAGGATCTGATCGACGCTGCCGTCGGGGTTCACGTTGAACAGGTACACGTACGCGTCACGGTTGACGGTGGTGCTGACGCTGATCGGCTCGTCGATGCGGTACGCGGGGTTCTGGTTGCCGGTCGTGTCCTTGTTGATGCGGACGCTGACGCTCAGGTCAGGCTGGGTGGGGTTCACGATGATGCTCTGGGCGCTGATCTTCGCCTGGGCACCGGCGGTGCTGATGGCGGCGGCGGTCCCGAGGGCGAGCAGGGCGGTCAGGTTGCTTTTCATGAGATCAAGTCTGCGGCGAACGCGTGACGGCAGGCTGACCGCACCTGATGGAAGCCTTGAGAGTTCAGGAAAGCGTGAAGTCCTGCCAAGCCTACGGGGACGGTGCCGCGCGCACTGCCCGGATCGCGCCCGCGCCCCGCCCCTCAGGTGAAGTTCCAGCCGGGTCAGATGTGAGGACCATTCAGACGCGTCCACCCCGGCTGTGCCCCTGCGTGACCCCACGCGCGATCAGGTGCGCGGCCCGCAGCGGCTCCGGAACGCAGCCCGTGACCGTGAACGCCTCCAGCGCCCCCTGCGCCTGCGCCAACGTGAGCCCGGCACGCTGCACGAACACCCCCGCGCAGGGTTCCATCGGCCCGGCCGCCCCGATCAGCGCCCACTTGCGCGCCCCGCCCGGCACGCGCGTCAGCAGCGCCGCGCGGATGCGATCCAGGTCCGGGGCGCGCCGCGCGACGACCAGCACGGGCTTTCCCGTCTGCGCGTGCAGCGCGTGCAGGTCCACGACGTTGAAGCCCGCCAGCGCGATGCCCTGCAGCAGGATCAGCTGAATGTGCTCCGGAGACTGGTTCACCAGCCGCGCCAGTTCGGCCGTGCTGTTGCGCCCGTCACGCCTCACGCGGCCACTGACGACCCCATGCAGGGTGGCGCGGGCGTACACGGTCCCGATCACCGGCACGTCGCCCCGCCAGCCATGCGCGAAGGGCGCGTCGTCAAACCCGATGGCATGCGCGAACACACCCGCAGCGTAGCGCCCCGCAAGCGCCGATCTGGCCTACTCATCCCCTCCGCCATCCGGCGCATGCCGCGCTGACCGGCGGGGCGCACACTGCGAACATGACCTCCACCGCGCCCCAGACCACCCCGGAACCCCAGGCCCAACCGGCACCCGGCTGGCCCACCGTGACCCCCTTCGACCCGCACGCGGCCACCCCCGCGCAACGCCTCGCCGTCGGGCAACGCCTCGCCGACGCCTTCGCGCACACCCACCCGGACGACCCGGCCCTCCTGCCCGAAACCGAAGCCGTGGGCCTCACGCACCAGCTGCCCACCGAACGCACCGCGCACTACGCCGTGTGGAACGGCGAGCACGCGCTGGCCTGGGGCAGCCTGTCCTACGACCTCGAGCAGAACACCCACATGGCCCACCTGCGCCTCACCGTCCACCCCACCGCCCGCCGCCAGGGCCTGGGCCGCGCCGTCATGACCCAGCTCCTCACCCACGCCGACAAGCTGGAACGCGGCACCCTCACCTTCGGCACGAGCAGTCGCAGCCCCGCCGGCGAAGCCTTCGCGACCGCACTGGGCGCGCAACCCGCCCTCCCCATGCGCCAGAGTCGCCTGGACCTCACCACCCTCGACCACGACCTCCTGAGCCGCTGGCAGGCCCGCCCCGACGGTGACCCGTTCCGCCTGCACCTCTGGCAGCGCGTCCCCGACGAGTACCTGACCCGCGTCGCCGACATGATGATGGTCATGAACACCGCCCCCCGCGGCGACCTGGAACAACACGACTGGACGATCACGCCCGACATGATCCGCTCCTGGGAAACCATGATCGAGGAAGCCAACGAGACCCGCCACATGCTCGCCGTCGAGGACACCCGCACTGGAAGGCTCGACGCGTACAGCGAGGTCTTCTGGATGCCGGAACGCGCCACCCTCGTCTACCAGGGCGCGACCGCCGTGCGACCCTCCGCGCGCGGGCAGGGCCTCGGCAAATGGGTCAAAGCCGCCATGCTCGACCACGTCCTGCACGCCTGCCCCGGCGCCCGCTGGATCCAGACGAACAACGCCAACGAAAACGCCCCCAATGCTCGGCATCAACGTCGCACTCGGCTTCACGCCGTACAGCAGCTTCACGGAGTGGCAGCTGAAGCGGGCGTAACGCCGAGTTTGATGTTGTGTGGCTGCGCCTGCGGCGGGCCTCCCCACCCCCCAGCCCCCTACCCCAGAGGGGCAGGGGGGGCTTACGTTGCACTGGGCAAGAGTTGTTTCTGGTGCGGCGGTCTTGTAATGGGCGGTGACGTGTCTGGCTTCGACGCCATCCTGCCGCCCCCCCGCAAGGCCCGCGCGCTGCGCGCACGACGGCCGGTGGTGGTCTGCGGTCGTTGGCTGGGCAACTTGCAGGGATCCGCTGATCGACTTTGAAAAGACCGCTTCTGCAATAGCCCAAAAAGTAGAACCTTCCGGGTCGCACCACGATGTAGGGCCAACCCATCGTCGTGGCAACCGAGCCCGTCGTGCGCGCAGCGCGCGGGGCGAACGCGGCGAACCCGGAGGCATGCAGCCCCATCAGTGGCCGTCCCCGCCGATTACCCACACGCCAAGCCCGAGAAATACCTTGCCCAGTGCAACGCTGCTCCCCCTGCCCCTCTGGGGTAGGGGGCTGGGGGGTGGGGAGGCCCGCCGCAGGCGCCCACATTCCACCGTTCAAGCCCGTGCCAGCCTCCCCCCCGCTCCCGGACGCAGCGCCAGCGCGGTGAACAGGCTCCCCAGCGCGCCGAGCAGCAGCAGTGCGGCAGCCATGCCTGCCCCGCCGATGGCGGCGCCGAAGGGGAGGCCCAGTGCGGCCACCCATTTGCTGATCGTGAAGACTTGCCCGTGCGTGGCGAGGTACGCGCCGCGGCGTTCTTCGGGGATGAGGTCGGCGAGGAGGGCCTGACGGGTGGGGACGTAGAGCAGTTCGCCGATGCTGAGGATGACGGTGGCGGCGACCAGGGTGGGGAGGTGGGTGCTGTAGGCCAGTCCGGCGAAGCCGAGGGCGAAGAGGGCGAAGCCGGCGTGCATGGGTCGGTGCGGGTCGCGGCCGGTGAGCCAGCGGGCGACGGGGGCGGTGAGGGCGACGATGAGGAGGGTGTTGATGGCGGTGAGGACGCTGGCGGCGCGGATGCCGTCGAGGGTGAGGCCGTGCCAGTCGGTGTGGGGGAAGTGCTGGGCGAGGTGCACGGCGATGTGGTTGGTGCGGGTGAATTCGATGCTGAGGATGAGGATGCCGCCGAGGACGAAGAGGAGGAAGGGGCGGTCGGTGATGACCTGCGCGTAGCTGCGCAGGAGGGGTTTGAGGCCGAGGTCGGTGCGGGCGGTGGGGCTGGCGGCGCGCGTTTCGGTCATGAGGGCGGTGCAGAGGGCGGCGGTGAGGACGCTCATGCCGACGAGCAGGGCGAGCAGGAGCGTGAAGTGGTCGTGGTACAGCCAGCCGCCGATGAGGGTGCCAATCAGGATGCTGAGGTTCACGGCCCAGTAGTTGACGGCGTACATGAAGGTGCGGGTGTCGGGGGTGCTGACGTCGACGAGCATGGCTTCGGCGGCGGGGTTGATGAGGCCGCCGGAGACGTTGACGAGGAGCAGCGCGGCGAAGGTGAGCCAGGGGTTGGGGCCGTGAAGGTTGCCGAGGAGCATGAGGGTGAAGGCGAGGAGTTTCAGGCCTTCGCCGGTCAGGAGGGTGCGGCGGCGGCCGAGGGCGTCGGCGAGGGCGCCGCCGTATAGGCCCGCGAGGAACTGCACGATGCCTGCCACGAGCAGCAGTGTTCCGGCGAGTGCGGCGCCGAGGTGGGCGGTGAAGTAGATGGCCATGAAGGGGAAGACCATGCTGCCGACGACGCGGCTGAGGAATGACGTGGTGATGCGGGTTTTCACGTTGGGGTGCAGGGTGCGCCACATGCGTTCAGGGTGGCGCAGGTGGAAAGGGGGAAAAAAGACGCATAGTGGCGTGATGGTGTCCCCTTTTCCTGTTGATTCGCGTGTGCCGGACTGGCCGTACCTGTCGCTGCGGGCGGCGCTGCACGCGCGGGATGGGGTGCGGGACTGGCATCGGGTGACGCTGGCGGACGCGCAGGGGTGGTGGGGGTGCAGTGACCGGACGGCGAAACGGCAGCTGGCGCGGTTGCACGCTTCGGGGCGGCTGGTGTACACGCCGGGGCGCGGGCGGGGGAACACGTCGCGGGTGGCGTTCGCGACGGGGATGGAGGGGGAACTGGCGGCCCTGACGGCGGGTCTGGCGGCCGCAGGCGCGGCGGCGGATCTGGCGCGCCTCTCGCGGCTGGGCTTTCCGCGGGCGTGGGTGCTGACGGACGCGGTGCGTGGCACGTTCGGGCTGGGGGTGGGTCCGGCGGGCACGGATCGCCTGCGGACGGTGGTGACGCGGCCCCTGACCAGTCTGGATCCGCTGACGGTGAACTCGGCGGCGGAGGCGCATCTGCTGACGCAGGTGCTGGACCCGCTGCTGCTCTTCGATCCGCTGGCGGGGACGTTGCGGCCTCATCTGGCGCATCACTGGGGCACGCCGGACGGGGGGCGCCGCTGGGTGTTTCACCTGCGTAAGGGCGTGCAGTTCCATCACGGGCGGACGCTGGACGCGCAGGACGTGTGCTTCACGCTGGAGCGGGTGCGGCGTGGCGCGCCGTGGTACCTGGGCGGCGTGCTGGACGTGCGGGAGATCGCGCCGTTCACGGTGCAGGTCACGCTGGACCGGCCGGACCTGTTCTTCCCGCGGCGGCTGGCGCACGAGCAGGCGCTGATCCTCCCGTGGGACGTGCCGTTCGACGAGCGCCGCCCGGTCGGGACTGGGGCGTTCCGCTGGCACGCGCTGGACGGCGGGTTCCGGCTGGAGGCCTTCGACGCACACTTCGCGGGGCGGCCGCTGATCGACGAGGTGGAGGTGTTCCTGGTGCCCGAGCTGCGTGGGGACGCGCCGCCTGCCCTGGACGTATCGGGTGTGCCGGAGGACCCGGTCGAGCGCTGGGTGCCGGAGAACAGCGTGCATTTCCTGATCTGGAACGCCCACCGGCCCGCCGCGCGGTCGGCGGCGCTGCGCGCGGCGGTGGTCGAACTGCACGACATCCGCGCGTTCTGGCACGAATCGGGCCGCGCCGAGCGGCTGCTGCCGGCCACGTCGTTCCTGCCGCGCCGCAGCCTGAACCGTCCGCCGCGTGGGCACTCGCTGGCACGGGCGCAGGCGCTGCTGGCACGGGCCGCGTACGCCGGGCCGCCGCTGCGCGTGTGGGTGCTGGACCTGCCGGGCGCGCGGCAGGAGGCCGACTGGCTGGCCGCGCGGGCCGCCCGCCTGGGCCTGCCGATGCAGGTCGTTCCGGCGCCGCTGGACGCCCTGCCGGACGCCGGGGACGACGTGGATCTGGCGTTCATGGGTGAGATCGCCGGGTCGGACGAGCACCTGTCGTTCTGGTCGGCGCTGAAGCAGCCGGAGCTGCTGTTCCGCCGCCTGCTGCCCGCCGACGTGCTGCGCGACGTGGACGCCCTGCTGGACGGGTACCGCGTGGCTCCCGACGCGGCGGCGCTGGAGGCCCTGATGACCCGCGTGGAGGCCAGGTTGCTGGGCGGGCATCACCTGCACCTCACGCATCACCGCGTCAAGCGCCGCGCGGTGCATCCGCTGATCCGGGACGTGCATCCGGACGCGTACGGCCGGATTGATTTCAAGCGGCTGTGGCTGGGGGACGTGAGGCCCTGAGGCGCGCTGCGCTACGCTGCTGCCCATGAGGGTTGCCGTTGCGGATGTGGGTACCAATTCCAGTCACCTGCTCATCGCGGAGGCGGCGCGTGGGGATGCGGGCGGGTACCGGGTGCTGGACGCCCTGAAGGACCGCACGCGGCTGGGCGAGTGCCTGGACGGGTTGGGGAACCTGACGCCGGAGGGTGAGGACCGGCTGGCGTCGGCGTTGACGCGGTTCCGGGCGCTGGCGTCGGGGGCGGGCGTGGCGGAGATTCACGTGTGCGCGACGAGTGCGCTGCGGGAGGCGCCGAACGGGCCGGAGGTCGCGTCGCGGATGCTGGCGCGGACCGGGGTGTATCCGGTGATCATTAGTGGGGTGCGTGAGGGGGAGTTGACGTACCTGGGCGCGGCGCATGCGGTGGAGCTGGGGGCGGACAGCGTGCTGCTGGATCTGGGTGGGGGGAGTCTGGAGTTCGCGCGGGGGGACGCGGCGCGGGCGCTGGACGTGCTGAGCCTGCCGCTGGGGGCGATCCGGATGCGGGACGCGTTCCTGCGCGCGGACCCACCGGGGCGGCGGGAGCTGGCGGCGCTGGACGCGGCGGTGCGGGAGGCGCTGGAGCCGCATGTGGGGCGCTTCCGGGTGCGGCCGGGGACGCGGGTGGTGCTGTCGAGCGGTACGGCGGAGGCGGCGGCCGAGGCGATCCTGGCGCGGCGGGGCGAGGAGGCGCGTGGCGTGAACGGCACGCGCCTGAGCGTCACGGAACTGGGCGAGTTGCTGGAGTACGTGCGGGGCCTGAAGGGCGCGGCGCGGGCGCGGGTGCCGGGCCTGGAGCGCCGGGCGGACACGGTCGTGGCGGGGCTGGCGACGCTGCACGCGGCGCTGGGCGTGCTGGGCGCGCAGGAGTTCACGGTCAGCGAGGGTGCGCTGCGTGAGGGCATGCTGATCGAGGAATTGACGCGGCTGGAGGCGTACAGTTCGTCGATCAGTGCGCGGCAGCGCAGCGTGCTGGGCATGGCGGAGCGATTCGGGGCGAATCTGTCGCATTCGCGGCAGGTGGCGGCCCTGGCCCGTGAGCTCCTGGCGCGCCTGCGGGCGCTGGGCGTGGACCTGGGGGCGGAGGGTGAGGCGCGCAGCGTCCTGACGGCGGCGGGCGCGCTGCATGAGGTGGGGCAGATCGTGGCGCAGAGCGCGCATCACAAGCATTCGGCGTACCTGATCCGGCACGCGGAGTTGCGGGGGTTCACGCCGCGGGAGATCGAGCTGGTGGCGCTGCTGTCGCGCTACCACCGCAAGAGTGCGCCCAAGCTGTCGCATCCGGAGTTCGCGGCGCTCAGCGCAGCGGATCAGGCGCTCGTGACGCGCTGGGTGGGCATCCTGCGGGTCGCGGACGGCCTGGACCGCTCGCATGCGGGCGCGGCGCGCGTGACCGGCCTGACCCGCACGCGTGACGGCTGGCAGCTGGGCGTGCAGGGGGCCACGCCGCTGGATCTGGAGGGTGCGCGTGAGAAGGCGGACGTGTGGGCCCGCGCGTTCGGCCCGCTGACCCTGAAGGCCGAGTAGCACGCCGGGAATCACGGTCAGCGCCTGGGGGCGGGTATGCTGGGCGGCATGAAGGACGCCCCGCCCGCCGCCCAGCCTGCACTGTCACCGGCCGTCACCTCTCCGGCACTGCCTCAGAACATCCTGAGCATCCAGTCATGGGTGGCGTACGGGCACGTGGGGAACGCCGCCGCCGTGTTTCCGCTGCAGCGCCTGGGGTTCGAGGTCTGGGCGATCCACACGGTGCAGTTCAGCAACCACACCGGGTACGGCGCGTGGACGGGCGCGGTGTTCCCGCCCGAACAGGTCGCGGACCTGATCGACGGGATCGAGGCGCGCGGCGCGCTGGGCGACTGCAACGCGGTCCTGAGCGGGTACATGGGCAGCGAGGGCACGGTCGCGGCGGTCGTGGACGCCGTGCGGCGCGTGCGCGTGGCGAACCCGGGCGCGCTGTACGCCTGCGACCCGGTGATGGGCGACGTGGGGCGCGGCGTGTTCGTGCGCCCGGAACTGCCGGACCTGATCGCCGCGCAGGCGATTCCCGAGGCGGATGTCGTCACGCCGAACCAGTTCGAACTGGAACTCCTGACCGGGCACACGGTGGACACGCTGGAGCACGCGCTGGAGGCCGCCCGCGCCCTGCGGGAGCGGCTGCGCGCCGGTGGGCCGAGGATCGTCGTGGTGACCAGTCTGGTCCGCAGCGGCGCGCCGGAGGGCAGCATCGAAACGCTGGTCGTCACGGACGGCGGCGCGTGGCTGTGCCGCACGCCCCTGCTGCCGCTGGACCCGCCACGCAACGGGACCGGGGACGCCATCGCGGCGCTGTTCCTGGGTCATTACCTGCGGGGCGGGGACGCCGCGCAGGCCCTGAGCCTGTCCATGAGCGCCCTGTACGCCCTGCTGCAACGCACGCACGTGGCGGGCACCCGCGAGATTCAGCTCGTCGCCGCGCAGGACGAGTTCCTGAAACCCGCACGGCTGTTCGAAGCGCAACAGGTCGGCTGAGCCACCACTTTGTGATACGGATTCCGTTTGTTTCGTTGACAGATCGGAACGCCACCGATCTGCCAACTCCACGTCCGGAATCCGTTTCTCTCTTCCTCGCATCCGCTCGGATTGAACGGCTTCATAAGCCATTCAATCGGAGTCCGTATGAGTCCCGTCTCAGTGTCCGTTCAGGGTCAGCCCAATGGCTGTTGCGGGCACTCTCATGGTTCCGGGAAGGCGGCAGCGAAGACTGACAGGCATGAAACACATTCTGTTCCCGACGGCGGCTGCGGCCGATGCGTTCACCGCTGACCTCCAGGCCCAGGGCGTCATCGCCCCCACGATGGGCAGCAGCACCTACACCCGCCGCAGCGCCGCGACCGACGTGGCCGATACGCGCGCTGACGGCCCCGGCAGCCTCACCATGGATGCCGACGGCGTGGGCGGCACCCCCGAGGACGCCGGTGCGGGCGCCGTAAAGGGCACGGGCGTGGGCGCCGTGGTGGGCGCCGCGGCGGGCATCCTGGCGACCGGCGCGACCATCGCCACGGGCGGCCTGGCCCTCCCGGTGATCCTGGGCATGGCGGCGCTGGGCTCGGGCGTGGGCGCGGCGGTCGGCGCGACCGGCGGCGCGATGGGCGTCGATGAGACCGGCAAGGTGGATGACCGTTACGACGTGGACGATACCTACTACGACCGCATGGACAGCACCATCAACAGTGGTGGCCGCGTGGTGGCCGTGCATGACAGTGTGCCCCAGGACGTCCTGATGGACGCCGTTGCCCGTCACGGCGGCGAGATCGTGGACAGCGGCGCGCGCCGCTCGGACTACGTCGCCTCGATGTAAACCACCCCATGGCACGGCCCCCGGATGCGGATCCGGGGGCCGTGCTTCTTTGCCGTCAGGAGGGGCGGGGAGGGTGCGGCAACGCCACCTTGCGGAACCAGAAGTTCTCCAGCGACTGGATGACCTCCACGAATTCCGCGATGGACACGGGCTTGGGAATGTACGCGTTGGCGTGCAGGTTGTAACTGCGCCAGATGTCGCTCTCGGCGCGGCTGGTGGTCAGCACGATCACGGGAATGCTGCGCAGCTCGTCGTCCTCCTTGAGGACGTCCAGCAGTTCCAGGCCGGTCATGCGGGGCATGTTCAGATCCATCAGGATCACGTCGGGTCGGGGCGCGCCTGCGTGGTCCTCGCTGCGGCGCAGGAAGTTCAGGGCGTCCACGCCGTCGCGGGCGTGGCTGAGGTGGTGCGGGAAGTCCGCTTCCTCGAAGGCTTCCTGGGTGAGCAGGACGTCGGCGGGGTTGTCCTCGACGAGCAGGATCTCGACTGGTCTGGTGGTCATAGGGGGTCTCCGGTGTGGGCGGGCGTCAGCGGCAGTGCCAGATGAAATGTACTGCCCTGGCCGGGGGTGCTGTCCAGCCACAGGTCCCCGTCGAGCTGTTCGGCGGCGCTACGGGTGACGGCCAGGCCGATGCCGCTGCCCGCGTACTCGTCCATGCCGTGCAGGCGCTGGAACACCCCGAAGATCCGCTCGTGGTACTCCGGCGCGATGCCGATGCCGTTGTCCTGCACGTGAATCACCCAGCGGCGCGCCTCGCGCTCGGCAGTGACGCGCACGCGGGGGGGCACGCCGGGCTGCTGGAATTTCAGGGCGTTCCCGATGAGGTTCTGTAGGGCGTGGCGCAGCAGTTCGGGGTTGCTGTGCACGGTGGGGAGCGGGCCGACGTCCACCTGCGCGCCCAGGCCCTCGATCTGCACGGCCAGGTCCG
Organism: Deinococcus grandis; assembly: GCF_001485435.1. Taxonomy (NCBI): domain Bacteria; kingdom Thermotogati; phylum Deinococcota; class Deinococci; order Deinococcales; family Deinococcaceae; genus Deinococcus; species Deinococcus grandis. The sequence continues at coordinate 2,831,015 of NZ_BCMS01000001.1, forward strand.
CCACGATGTCGCGGGTCAGGTCACCCAGGTTCACGTCGTGCGTGGTGCGCGGCGCCTTGCGCACGCGGGAGTACGCGAGGAGGTCCTGGATCAGGGTCTTCATGCGCAGCGTGGCGGAGGTCGTGAAGGCGATGTACTGGTCGGCGCGGTCGTCCAGCTTGCCGTGGTAGCGGCGGGCGAGCAGTTCGGTGTAGCTGCCGATGGTCCGCAGGGGTTCTTGCAGGTCGTGACTGGCGACGTACGCGAACTGTTCGAGTTCGCGGTTGCTGCGTTCCAGGTGCATGTTGCTGGCCTGCAGGGCCTCGGCGGTGGCGCGCAGCTGCGCCTCGCGGTCCTGCACGGCAGCGGCCATGGCGTCGAACTGCGCGCCCAGCTGCGCCAGTTCCCGCACGGGCATGGGGGGCGTGCGGCGTGCGTACTCGCCCTGCGCGATGGCCTGCGCCGCGCCGTTGAGTTCCAGCACGGTGCGGTTCACGGTGCGGGTGACGCGGTACGCCGTGACGAGCAGCAGGGCGATGCTGAGCAGCAGCCCCCCCACGGTCACCAGCCGCACGCGGCTCAGCAGGACGCTGCTGCGGTCGGTCGCGGCGTTCAGGCGCGCCGTTTCGTTCGTCGCCATGATCGTCAGGACGCGGCGGGCGTCGTCCAGCAGCGTGCGCCCCACGCCGTTGCCGACCCGCGCGGCGGCGCGTTCCAGCGAGTCGCGGCGCACGCCGATCTCCGGCTGCGCGGCCACCTCGTCCCAGCGGGCCACCGCTGCCTGCACCCGGGCCAGATTCGTGCGCTGCTGCGCGGTGACGCTCAGGTCGTGCAGCGCGAAGACGTCGGCCTGGAAGGCCAGTTTGCCGTCCTCGTAGGGGTGCAGGAAGTCGTTCTGTCCCGTGATCACGAAGCCCCGCTGCCCGTTTTCCATCAGGGAGACCTGCTGCGAGAGATCCGTGATGAGCTGCAGTCGGGTCTGCGCGTCGAGAACCTGCTGGAGTGCCTCGTCGTTCTGGTTCACGCCGTACGCGACCAGGCTGCCCACCCCGAGCAGCAGCGCGAACGGCAGCACGAACGGGCGCAGCAGCACCTGCCGCAGGCTGGGGGCGTGCGCGGCGCCCTGCGCCGGGACCGGGGCGGGCTCGGCAGGGACGGGAACGGCCGACATCGCCGGGCATTCTAGTGCAGCGGCGCGCACCTGTGCGGCCCGCGCAGCCGGACCCGCGCGGGGAATTTTGAACCCGGTCCACCGCGCGGGGTAGAGTGGACGCATGACATTCCAGAACGTGAATCTCACCCACGCGGGTGAGGTCGCCACGCTGACCCTGACGAGCAAGAAGGGCAGCATGGGCCCGACCTTCTGGCCCGAAATTCCCCGCGTCCTGACCGAACTGGGCGGCGCCCGCGCGCTGATCCTGCGCGGCCAGGACCTGTTCAGCGCCGGACTGGACGTCCGCGCCAGCGCCCCCGTCATCGCCCCCACCCTGGGCGACCCAGGCGCCTTCGCGGCGGTCGTCGCCGAGATGCACGCCGCCATCGACGCGTTCGCCGCGCTGCCCATCCCGGTGATCGCCGCCGTGCACGGTTGGTGCATCGGCGCAGGCCTGGAACTCATCAGCGCCTGCGACATCCGCGTCGCCAGCGCGGACGCCCGCTTCAGCCTCCCCGAGGTGAAACTCGGCATCACCGCCGACCTGGGCGGCCTGCAACGCCTCCCCCACCTGATCGGCACCGGCCGCACGGCGCACCTCGCCCTGACCGGCGACCCCATCGACGCGCCCACCGCCGAACGCTGGGGGCTGATCACGGAACTCCTCCCCACCCCGGACGCGCTGTTCGAGCGGGCGAACGCCCTCGCCACGGGGCTGGCCGCACTGCCGCCCCGCGCGGTCGAAGGCACCAAACGCACCCTCCACGCGCACCTGTCCCACGCGCAGAGCCTCGAACAGGCCGTGCGCTGGAACGCCCAGCACATGACCACCGACGGCCTCGCCCAGGCGCTGAAGTAGGGTCGAGGGACGAGGGTCGAAGAGTCGAAGACCCTCGACCTGGACCGCTGAGACCCTTAGACCTTTAGACCCTCCGCCCCTCAGACCCCCTCAAGGAGCCCCACCATGAGCCAGAATCCCGGTACCCTCCAGCCCGGCACCGCCGACAGCACCTTCCGCCCCGACCTCCTGCAGGGCAAGCACGCCCTGATCACCGGGGGCGGCAGCGGCATCAACCTCGGCATCGCGCAGAGTTTCGCCGCGCACGGCTGCCGGGTGACCATCCTGGGCCGCAACCTCGAGAAAGCCCAGACGGCCGCGCAGGGCATCAATGACGCGGGCGGGCAGGCCATCGGCGTCAGTGCCGACGTGCGCGACATCGCCGCCATGCAGGCCGCCGCCGCGCAGGCCGTCGAAGCCTTCGGCCCCATCGACATCGTCCTGGCGGGCGCCGCCGGGAACTTCCCCGCGCCCGTGGACGGCATCAGCCCCAACGGCTTCAAGACCGTCGTGGACATCGACCTGCTCGGCACGTACAACACCATCAAGGCCTGCGCGCCCCACCTGACCACCCCCGGCGGGAACGTCCTCTCGATCAGCGCATACGGCGTCCCCGTTCCCATGCAGGCGCACGTCGTCGCCGCGAAGGCCGGCGTGGACGCCCTGACCCGCACCCTCGCCGTCGAGTGGGGCCTGCGCGGCATCCGCGTGAACGCCATCATCCCCGGCCCCATCGACGGCACCGAGGGCATGGCCCGCCTCGCCCCCGACGAGAAGACCCGCCAGAAATTCATGAGCACCGTTCCCCTGGGCCGCTTCGGCATCCCGCAGGACATCGCCAACGCCGCCCTGTTCCTCGTGAGTGACGCCGCCAGCTACGTCACGGGCGTCATCCTGCCCGTCGACGGCGGCCAGAACATGCTCGGCGGCGCCCCCCAGTACCAGATGTACCAGCAGATGGGCCTCGCCCTGCCCAAGAAAGACTGATCCGGGCTGTGGGCTGTGAGGCATGAGCAGGCATCCTCCGAGCCCACAGCTCATGTGCATGCCCGCGCCGTGCCCGCTGCCGTTACACTGCGGGCATGTCTGCTGTCCCCATGCCCGTTCACCAGCACCTCTCGGATCTGCGCGGGGCGGCCCTGCTGAATCTGCCGGACTGGTCGGGAGTGCGGCGCGTGAATCTGGACGGGCTGGGTCTGGAGGCCCTGCCGGGGCGGGAGGCCGCGCCGGACCTGACGGTCTTCAGCGTGTACGACAACGCGCTGACGGACGTGCCGGACTGGGTGTGGACGCGGCGGGGACTCCGGACGCTGAACCTGTCCGCGAACCAGTTCCAGAGGCTGCCGGACGCGCTGGGTGACCTGCGTGAGCTGCGGATGCTGGACCTGGGCCACAACGAGCTGGATGCCCTGCCGGACGTGTTCGGCGGGCTGGGGCAGTTGGCGTTCCTGTACCTGAGCCACAACCGCCTGACGGAGCTGCCGGAGTCCCTGCGTCACCTGGGGTCGCTGACGTACCTGAACGTGACGGACAACGCCCTGACGCGCCTGCCGGACTGGCTGGGCGACCTGCGCGCCCTGACCGAGCTGCGGCTGTACGGCAACCCGCTGGAGGCCCTGCCGGACGGACTCGGGGCGCTGGGCTCACTGCGGGAACTGCACGTCATGAACGCCCGCCTGACCGGGGTGCCCACCAGCCTGGGCGGGTGCGGGGCGCTGGAGGTCCTGGACCTTCAGGGCAACGCACTGACGGCACTGCCGGACTCGCTGGGGCACCTCTCCCGCCTGACCACGCTGAACCTGCGCTTCAACGCGCTGACGCACCTGCCAGACTCGCTGGGCGACCTGCACGCGCTGCACACCCTCGACCTGCGCGCCAACGAACTGACCAGCCTCCCCGAGGGGCTGGCGCACCTGCCGGGGTTGCGGAAACTCGACCTGCGCTGGAACCGCATCGAGCAGCTGCCGGACGCCTTCGACACGCTGATCGCGCGGGGCTGTCAGGTCTACCTGTAGGGGCTGGGGGCTCCCCTCCTCTTTACTTGCACAGGTCGGTGGTGCAGATCTCCACCTGGGCGTAGTCCCGGCTGGCCTGCACGACGAGTTTCAGGGTGAGCTGGCCGTTCTCGTAGGTGTAGCTGTCGCCGGTGGTGCCCGGCAGGGCGGCGGGGGTGACTTTCTTCAGGAGGTTGCGGTTGTCGATCCACCAGTCGCGGTAGATGCGGGGCTCCGTGGCGGCGGGCAGGGTGACGGTCAGGGTGTCGCCGGGCTGGCGGTTCTGGAGGCCGAGGCGCAGGTGGGGGCTGGCGGCGCTGGGGGTCAGGGTGTAGGTCTGGTTCAGGCGGGCGCTGGTGCTGAAACTGGTGAAGGTGCCCGGCGTGCCGGTGAGGCTGACGGTACCGTGCGGGCCGGTCACGGTGATGGGGGCGAGCTTGCCGCCGCGAACGTCCTGGAGCCACAGGCGGGTGTACGTGCCGGGGCAGGTGCTGGCGTTCCAGTCGGCGTTGGGGGTGCAGTCGGGCGCGCCTTTCAGGAGGGGGCTGGCGGTGACGGTCAGTCCGGCCGTGCCGGTGACGGTGCCGTCGGTGTCGAGGAACGTGGCGGCCTTGTCGCCGTCCTTGTCGGGTTGCGCGGCCGGGAAGTACACGCGGGGGCTGGCGTCGGCCCAGCGGAGGTTCAGGGCGTTGTTGGTGGGGACGAGGCTGAAGGCGTTCTTCGTGAGGTACCCGAGGCCGCTGGCCTGCCGGGTGGCGTCGGGTGTGAATCCGGCGAGGGTGGCGCCGTCGATGGTGACGTGCCCGTCGTAGAACTGGTAGCCACGGATGGGGAAGCTGGGGTCCCAGGGGCGTGGGAGGGCGCGGCCGCCGGTGCCGGTGGGTTCCCAGCTTTCGGGCTGGCCGAGGTTGGGCGTCTCGCCGATCAGGATGCCGCCCCGGAGGGTGCTGTCGTCGCTGGCGAAGGTCGCGCCGACGCCGTTGTCGGCGAGGGTGGCGTTCAGCAGGACGTGGCCCTTCCCGCGCAGCCACACGCCGTGGTCGCGGTTCTTGTACGCGGTGAAGGTGTCCAGGGTGGCGGTGACGGGCGCGCTCCTGGGGTCGCTGGGCGTGGTGACGGGCGCGTAATAGGTGACCTCGGTGGTGCCGTCCGCTTTCGGGCCGTTGTCGAGGTTCAGGCCGCGGTCGGTGCTGTGGGCGACGTTGCCGCTGAAGTCGCCCAGCGGGGTGCGGCGGGGCCAGAGGTCGGTCTTCGTGGCGGCGAGGCCGGTGGGGTGTTCGGGGAATGCGAGCCAGAAGCCGGTGCCGTCCACCCCGGCGGCCACGTTGTTCCTGACGGTGTTGGCGGGGTGGGTGATCCAGTACGCGGCGGGGCGTTTGTCGCTGTCGAGCAGCGGCGTCTGCCCCTGCTTGGCGTCGGGCGCCTTGACGCGCGTGACGAGGTTTCCGCTGAGGGTGTTGCCGGTCTCGTCGCCGTCTTCCAGGAAGAGGCAGTGGCCGATGTTGTCGAAGGTGACGTTGTCCTGCACGCGCAGGTCACGGGTGCCGTGTACGACGACGCAGCGGTTGTACGACTCGTGGACGCTGCTGCCCCGCAGGTACGAGGCGGGGTCGCTGCCCAGCTGGTGGAAGTGCACGGGGTAGCGGCGCAGGGTGTTCAGCTGCCCCACGCGAGTGAATTCCGTGCCCTCGATGCGGGCGGTGCTGGTGCCCATGATCATGACGTGCGCGCCCACGCCGGTCTGCGCGGCGTCGTCCGTGGCGGCCACGACGACGTTGCGGGTCAGGAGGCCCACCTCGGCGCGTTCGTTCACGCTCAGACCCGCGACGGTGATCGGGTCGCCCCAGTGCGTGTATTTCAGCGGCGCGGCCAGGGTGACGGCCGTGCCGCTGACGCGCTGCACGGTGACCTGCTCGGTCTGATTCGCGCCAAAGTCCGTGCTGGTCAGCGTGAGGCTGTCGCCGGGCTGCCAGTCGGGCGCGCGGTCCAGGGTCAAGGTGCTGCTGCCCCGGCGGGCGGTGGCGTTCAGGCGCGTCCAGGCGAGGCGGGGTTGACCGTGGAGTTCCAGGGTGCCGTCCATGACGCCCAGCACGCGGTCGCCCATACCCATCACGTCCTCGCTGGGGACCGTGTTCGTCAGGAGGATCTCGGCGTGGTGCGTGAAGGGTTTCGCCTCGCTGCCCACGCGGAGTTCGCCGTGCACCATGATCCACTCGGCGCGCAGGGTGCGGTCGGCACTGTCCTCGAACTCCAGGGCGCTGCCGGTGGGGACGGTCAGGCCGCCCAGGTCGGGCGGGGTGGTGTCCAGCAGCACGCGTTTCCCGGCGGGGAGGGTGACCTTCTGCCCGGCGGCGGGCAGCGTGCCGCCCCAGGTAGCGGGGTCGCTCCATTTCACGCTGGAAAGCGTGGGGGTCGGGCTGGGCGTGGGGGTGGGCGTCGGCGTGGGGGCGGGGGTGGTGCCGCTGCCGCCGGAACCCGAGCCGCAGGCGGTCAGGAGGGCCGTGAGGAGCAGGACGGTCGCGGAGCGGCGCGCGGGCATGAAGGAATGATAAACGCACGGTCAGCAGGGTGGCGTGAAGGACTTCGCACCTCTTCCCCACCGCTGTGCAGACGCGCGCGAAGGTCGTCTGGGACAGGTTCCCCGGCTGAAGCACCCGGCGATCTGGCGCGAGGTCACGACTGCCTGAACCTCACGCATCCCCTTACTCATAGTTTTCATAATGGATTTCTGGATTATGAGCAAAGCAAGAGGTTGCACCATAGGAGGTACCCCATGACCACTCCGCTGAACGACCGCAACATCATCCTCGACACCGACTCCTACAAGAGCAGCCACTTCCTCCAGTACCCCAGTGGCACCACCCGCCTCTTCAGCTACCTGGAAAGTCGCGGCGGCAAGTACCCCCAGACGCGCTTCTTCGGCCTGCAGTACATCCTCGACCGCTACCTGACCACCCGCGTCACCGCCGAGATGGTCGAGGAGGCCCGCGCACTGATCGAGGCGCACGGCGAGCCCTTCCCCTACGACGGCTGGATGCGCGTCGTGAACGTCCACGGTGGCCGCCTGCCCCTGCACATCCGTGCCGTCCCGGAAGGCACGCTGGTGCCCATCCACAACGTCCTCCTGAGCTGCACGAACACCGACCCGGAACTCCCCTGGCTGGTCGGCTGGTTCGAGACGATGCTGATGCGCGTCTGGTACCCCACCACCGTCGCCACGCAGAGCTGGCACATCCGCGAGATCATCCGCGCCGCCCTCGAAAAGACCAGCGACCGCCCGGCGGAGGAACTCCCGTTCAAACTGCACGACTTCGGGTCCAGGGGCGTCAGCAGCCGCGAGAGCGCAGGCATCGGTGGCCTCGCGCACCTCATCAACTTCCAGGGCAGCGACACGCTGGAGGCCCTGCGGGTCGCCCGGAACCACTACGGCGCCGACATCGCCGCGTTTTCCATCCCCGCCGCCGAACACAGCACCATCACCAGCTGGGGCAAGGAACACGAGGTCGACGCGTACCGCAACATGATCACGCAGTTCAGCCGCCCCGGCAGCATCTACGCCGTCGTCAGCGACAGCTACGACCTCAAGAACGCCATCAACACCCTCTGGGGCGAAGAACTCAAGGCCGACGTCATCGCCTCGGGCGGCACCCTGGTCGTCCGGCCCGACAGCGGCGAACCACCCGCCATGGTCCGCCTCGCCGTGAACGCCCTGGCCGCCAAGTACGGCACCACCACCAACAGCAAAGGCTACAAGGTCCTGAACCACGTCCGCGTCATCCAGGGCGACGGTATCGACGAACAGACCATCCGCCAGATTCTCGGGAACCTCGACGTGGACGGCTACAGCGCCGAAAACGTGAGCTTCGGCATGGGCGGTGCCCTCCTGCAGAAAGTCGACCGCGACACCCAGCGCTTCGCGTACAAGGCCAGCGCCGGCCAGATCGACGGCGCGTACCGCGGCATCTACAAGGACCCCGTCACCGACCCCGGCAAACGCAGCAAAGACGGCGTCCTCGACCTCGTGCAGGAAGGCGGCCGCATGGTCACAAGGGCATACAAGACCTTCGACACCGACTTCCCCGGCAGCCTCATGCGCACCGTGTACAAGGACGGCGAACTGCTCGTCCGCGACACGCTGGACACGATCCGGGGGCGCGGCTAAGCCATGAATCTCACAGGCGTCCGCTTCGACCTCCGGGATCGCCACCCGGCGGTCGTGGAGGCCTGGGGAGCGCATTTCGCGGGTGTGGAGCAGGTGCGCGTGCAGCCGGGGGACATTTTTCAGGATGAGGCGGACGCGCTGGTCAGCCCCGCGAACAGTTTCGGGTTCATGGACGGCGGGATCGATCTGGCGTTCAGTGAGCAGTTCGGGTGGGACCTGCAGGCGCGCGTGCAGGAGCGCATCCGCCGGGACTATCACGGGGAGTTGCTGGTCGGGCAGGCGCTTATCGTGCCGACGCTGGACGCGGTGTGGCCGCACCTGATCTGCGCGCCGACCATGCGCGTCCCGGCAGACGTGTCCGGCACGCCGAATGCGTTCCTGGCGTTCCGGGCGGCGCTGCTGGCAGTGCAGGCGCACAACGCGTCGGTTGGGCCGCCCATCCGGCGGGTGGCGTGTCCGGGGCTGGGCACCGCGATTGGCCGCATAGCGCCGGACGTGTGCGCCCGGCAGATGCGCGCCGCGTTCGACGCGGTGGTGCTGGGCCACACGCCGGAGCTGCCCACGTTGCAGGACGCGAAGCTCTGGCACGTGCGGCTGACCCGCGCGGATCTGTGAACGGCAGCAGCCCCCGGCCAACGCTGGGGGCTGCTGTTCCGTTTACTCGTCGTCCTCTTCGGGAAGGTCGGCGCCCAGGGTGTCGGGGGCGGGTGGGGCGTTGCGGTTCTTGCCGATCTCGCGCACGCGGCCGCTGAAGCGGGTGCGGATGTCCTCGTAGACGGGGTGCGCGCGGATGTCGCCGGGCCGTCCGGGGGTCGCCCGGGCGTCCTGCGGGGGGGCTTTCGCGTCCTGCGGGGCGGGTGCGGGGGCCGGGGTGGGTTTCGGGGCGGGGCGGGGGACGCTGAGGTCCGCGAAGGGCATGTCCTCCTCGGGCGGCAGGTCGCCCAGCAGGTCGGGGCCGCCGAAGGCGTTCCAGTCGGGTTCCTCGGTGATGACTTCACCCAGGTAGAGGTTCCGTTCGCTGCGCGGGGGCGGCCCGGCGTCACGGGGGGTGCTGGCGGGCTGCGCGGCGGGCGTGTCGTCCCAGCGTCCGGGGTCGAGGTCGGCCAGCGGGGCGGGCGCGGCGTCGTCCGGGCTGGCGGGGGGCACGCGCCGTTCGGGGAGGGGTGGGGGGAGCGTGGCGACGCTGGCGCGTGGGGGCGGGGCGGCCTGGGTCTGCGCGGGCTGGGTCGGCGGGGTGGCCTGCGGCTGTGGCGCCTGCATGGGCTGGACCTGGGTGGGTTGCGCCTGGCTGGCCTGGGCCTGCGGCGGGTCGATGGGCGCGAAGTCCGGGCTGCGCGTGCCCGCGGGGCGGCGGGGGGCGCTGCGGGTCGGGTCGAACGGCGCGACGTCCGGCGCGGCTCCATGGTCCGGCGCAGGCTCGCGCATGGGAGGCGCGGCGCGGGCCGGGGCTGGGGCGGGTGGGGTGGGGTCGGGCGTGGGGGCTGGCGCGCTGCCTGCCTGTCCCCCACCGGATTGCCCCCCGCCGAGGTTCACGCGGCGGCTGCCTTCCGGCGCGATCAGTTCGAAGGTGACCGGGCCGAACACGCTCAGAACGATCTTGGCGATGTCGTCGAATTTCGCGGCGACCTGTTTGGCGTGGAAGGCGTTGCGGTCGTCGTACCCGAGGCTGACGTAGCCGGGTTCGGCGTGCTGCCGGGCGGGTTTCAGGAACGCGCGCAGCTGCATGCTGGCCTGCCGGGTCACGTCCGCCCAGCTGCCCCCCGTCGGGGCGGGGACGGGCTGGGCGGGGTCGGGGCTGGCAGCGCGCGGGCCGAGGCCTGCACCGCCGGGCGCGGGGGCGGGCGCGCGGCGGGCCTCTCCCACCGGGCCGGACGGCGCGGCGGGCGGGTTGGCGCGCAGCGTGGCGAGTTCCTTCTCCAGGCGGTTCAGGCGCTGCGCGAGGTCGGCAGGCATAGCGGCCCCCGCGCCCGCGCTGGCCGGGGCGCTGCCGCCGGTCACGGTATCGGCGGCCAGCAGGGCGTGCGTGAGGGCCAGTTCGAGGCTCTGCTGGTCGGCCGCGCGGGCGAAGCGGGATTCCTGTTCGTCGAGGGCCGCCTGGAGTTTCAGCAGGCGGGGAATGTCCGCGCCGTCCAGGCGACCGTCGGGGTTCAGGCCCAGTTCGGCGTGCAGGGCCGCGCCCAGCGCCGCGACAAGGCCCTCGACGACCGTGCGGGCCGCGAAGCCGTCGCGGTACAGGTGCCCCGCACCACTCAGGGCCGCGCCCGCGTCCCCGCTCACCAGGGCGGCGGCGATGCCGCGCACGCGCTCGCCGGGCGGGAGACCCAGCGCCTCCTCCACACCCGCGCGGGTCACGGCCGTGCCAGCGGCCAGCATGCGTTCCAGCAGGCTCTCGCCGTCGCGCATGGCGCCGTCGGCCAGTCGCCCAATGAGTTGCAGCGCGTCGCCCTCGGCGCGCACGCCCTCGCGCTGGGCGAGTCCGGCGAGCTTCCCGGCGATCTCCTCCGGGGTCAGGCGGCGGAAGCGGTAATGCTGGCAGCGCGAGAGGATCGTGGGGATGATCTTCTCCGGTTCGGTGGTCGCCAGGATGAAGATGACGTGACCGGGTGGTTCCTCCAGCGTCTTGAGGAGCGCGTTGAACGCGGCGCGGCTCATCATGTGCGCCTCGTCCAGGATGTAGATCTTCTTCCCGCCGCGCATGGCGGCCAGGCCGACCTTCTCGCGCAGGTCGCGGACGTCGTCGACGCTGTTGTTGCTGGCCGCGTCGATCTCCATGACGTCCGGGTGCGATCCGGCGCGGACGCTCAGGCACGACTCGCACTCGCCGCAGGGTTTCGGCGTCGGGCCGGTGCAGTTGGCGGTCATGGCGATCAATCGGGCGGTGGTGGTCTTCCCCACCCCGCGCGGCCCGCTGAACAGGTACGCGTGCCCGACGCGGCCCTGCTCCAGCGCGGCCTTGAGGACGTCCTTGACGTGCTCCTGCCCGACCACGTCCTCCCACCGGACCGGGCGGGCCCGCTGGTAGATGGCACTCACGCGCGCCCCCGGGCGGCGCGGCGCAGGAGCGGCTCGAACGCTGAACCCCGCGGCCTGTCGCCGCTCAACTCAAGCCCCACCCTGCACGCACGCCGCTTCACCTCACCATTCTAGAGCCCAGGCGGGAAGCGGCGCGGTGACGCGAGGCAGAGTTGATGGGTGACGGAGAGCAGCCCCCCCATCACCCATCACCTTTCAACCATCACCCCTTGCGCAGCGGCAGGTAGCGGGGTTCCCAGGCGCGGTCGCGGATGACCTGTTCGAGTTCGTCTCTGGTCATGTTGCGGATGCGGCGTTCGGCGCACACGCCGTCGCGTATGGATTGCAGGGCGACGTTCACGGCCACCTGGATGCTCAGTTCGCGCAGGTCGCTGATGGGCGGGTAGACGCGCTCGCCGTACTGCGCGGTGAATTCGGCGAGGGTGCGGGCGGCTTCCATGACCATGGTGTCGGTGATCTCGCGGGCGCGGCTGGCGATCGCGCCGAAGCCCAGGCCGGGGAAGATGAACGCGTTGTTGCCCTGCCCGATGGGGTGGCGCTGCCCGTCGTACTCGACGTCGGGGAAGGGGCTGCCGGACGCGACGATGGCGCCGCCGTGCGTCCAGTGGATGACGTCGGCGGGGCGGGCCTCGACGTGGCTGCTGGGGTTGCTGAGCGGGAATACGATGGGCCGCGGGGTGCTCTCCAGCATTGCCTGGATGCTCTCCTGGCGGAACAGGCCGGGCACGCCGGTGAAGCCCAGCAGCGCCGTGGCGCGCGCGTTCACGAGGACGTCGTGCATGCTGGGGTACTCGCCCTCGTACGTCCAGCCCTGAAGGTCCTCGGGGCGGCGCACGAAGCTGAGCTGCTGTTCCTCCAGGTCCGGCTGACCGTGCATAAGCAGGCCGTGGCGGTCCACGACGAACACGCGGGCGTTCGCGTCAGCAAAGCTCAGGCCGCCCCAGGTCATCAGGCCCTGCCGGATCGCCATGGCCACGCCGATCCCGGCGGCGCCCGCGCCGACGATCACGAACACCTGGTCCTCCAGCCGCTCGCCCTTGATCTGCGCGGCGCGCATCAGGCCCGCCAGCGCCATGGCGCCCGTGCCCTGGATGTCGTCGTTGAAGCTGGGCACCACCCGGCGGTAGCGTTCGAGCACGCGGAAGGCGGTGCCGCGGCTGAAGTCCTCCCACTGGATGATCGCCTTCGGGTAGCGGTGCGACACGGCCTCCACGAACGCGTCCAGGAACTCGTCGTACGCCGCCCCGGTGAGGCGCTGGTGGTGCACACCCAGGTACAGCGGGTCGTCGATGAGGTCCTGGCGGTTCGTGCCGACGTCCAGTTCCACGGGGAGGGTCTTGTCGGGGCCGACGCCCCCGGCGGCGGTGTACAGCGACAGTTTCCCGATGCTGATCGCCATGCCGCCGAAGCCCTGGTCGCCGATGCCGAGGATGGCGCTGCTGTCGGTCGCGACGATCATGCGGACGTCGTTCACGGTGACGTTCTCCAGCATGTCGTCCACCCGGTCGATGTCGCCGGTGCTGACCGTGAACCCGCGCGGGTAGCGGTAGTTGCTGGAGTAGTTCCGCACCGCCTCGCCCACGGTGGGCGTGTAGATGATGGGCAGCATCTCCTCGAGGTGATCTTCGAGGATCGCGTAGAACAGCACCTCGTTGCGGTCCTGCAGGGCGCGCAGGTACTCGTGCTTTTCCAGGTCCGAGCCGCACTTCAGGTAGCGCAGGTACGTGCGTTCCTTCTGCTCCTCGAAGGTGCTGGTGTGGGGCGGCACGAGGCCCTCGAGGTGCAGTTCGCGCCGTTCCTGGGGCGTGAAGGCGGTGGTCTTGTTCAGCAGGGGGTTCTGCAGCAGGGCCAGGCCCGTCACGTTCACGCGGATGAAACGCTGACCGGCCTCATCGCGCTGCACGTCGTAGTACCGGGACACGGGAAGAGATTTCGGCATGACGCTCCAGCATAGCGGCCCCCCGCTGCACCCGGTCCAGGAAAGGCGCGCACGAAACGCACGCCGCCGCCCAGGCAGGCCCGCACCTCAGTTCAGGCCGTGAACAGAAGGGGGGCAGAGGCGGGAACCGTCCACCTCTCCATCACCCATCACCGATCAACCATTGACCTTCTCTGCCCAGCGGGCGCGCAGCGTGTCGAAGCCCGCGTCGATGCGCGACTGCGCCAGGACCATCTGCGTGGTGCTGCCTTGGCCGATCTCGTCGCCGAGTTCGTTCACGGCGCGCATCCGGGCGACGATGCGCCGCCCCTCCATCCGGTCGAAGGTGGCGGTCACGGTGACGGTCATGCCGGGCAGCGCGGACGCGGTGTGGGTGACGTCCACCTGTGTCCCGATGCCGCCCTCGCCGTCCTCCAGGAAGGGCAGGATGATCTTGCGTCCGGCCTCCTCGAAGTGTTTGGCCATCCAATACGTGGCGTACACGGGGTGCAGGCGGCCCAGCTCACCGAAGTCGACGGTCATGTCGTCGGTGACGGTCACGGTCAGGGTCTGCGTGAAGCCTTCCGGGATGGCGTGCATGAGAGGCAGGCTAGCAGGGCCGGGGCAGTATGGGAAAAGCGTGAATCCCGCTCATGCGGACACCTGCCGCGCGCGTCCGTAGACTGCCGGGATGAGGCTCAAGCCTGCCGACCTGTTCACCCTGCTGCGCGAGGCCTTCCTGGCCTTCGGGCAGGACAAGGCCCCGCGCCTCGCCGCCGCGATCGCCTACTACGCCATGTTCAGCATCGCGCCGCTCCTGCTGCTGGCCGTGGCGGTCGCCGGGCGGTTCCTGACCGACTCGGCCGTCCTGGATCAGCTGTTCGGGCCGGCGGGGCTGGTGTCGCAGAACCTCGGCACCGACACCGCCGAGTTCCTGCGCGGCCTGATCAAACCCGACAGCCTGCTCAAGGGGAGCCTCGTGGCGACCATCGCGGCGTTCGTGACGCTGTTCATGGGCGCCACGGGCCTGTTCGTGCAGGTGCAGGACGCCCTGAACTCCATGTGGGGCGCCGACCCGGCCCCGCCGCAGGGCATCGTGAACATCCTGTGGACGCGCGTGAAGTCGTTCCTGATGATCATCGTGATCGGCCTGCTGCTGATCGTGTTCCTGGGCCTGAACACGTACCTGTCCGCCATCGCGCAGACCCTGGGGGACACCATCGGCGCGGGCGCGTTCTTCGTGCGGCTGGGCACGGCACTGCTGTCCACGCTGTTCCTCGCGCCGGTCTTCGCGGGCGTGTACAAGGTGCTGCCCGACGTGAAACTCCAGTGGCACGAGGTGTGGGTGGGGGGCTTCTTCACGTCCACGCTGTTCACGCTGGGCCAGCTGGGCATCGGCCTGTACCTGGGTCAGGCGGCGCCCGGCAGCGCCTTCGGGGCGGCCGCGACCCTGATCGTGCTGCTGCTGTGGATCTACTACTCCGCAATGATCTTCTTCTTCGGCGCGGAAGTGACCTGGGTGTACTCGCAGAAGTTCGGCACGCATGCCGGGGGCGCCGCGAACACCGCGAAGAAGGAAGCGCTGGCCGCGCAGGGCGTGGACATCGACCCCACCGAGAGCGCCCAGGAACGCGACGCGAAGGACGCCGCCGGGCGCCCCGCGCAGGACGCCCGGGGCCGCGTGCTGGGCGTGACGGTCCCGAAACTGCCGCGTGTGCTCAGGCAGGTGCCGCGCCGCGAGGAGGGCCGCATGCTCCCCACCGTCCGCGCCGCCCTGTGGAACGCCGTGACTGCCGTGCTCGCCGTGCCCGTCGTGATCGTGCTGCGCCTGCTGGGCATCACCGGCGGCCGCCGCAGGTAAGGACGCGGGGAGCGGGGCGGAGGTGACCCACGACCTCCGCCCCGCTCCCTGTGCGGCAGATCAGTCGAGCGCGGCGGGGAACGGCAGGGTGCCCTCGTAGATGGCGCGGCCCACGATGGCGCCCTCGATGTGTTCCTCGCGCAGCAGGCGCACGTCGTCGAGGTTGGCGACGCCGCCGCCCACGATCAGGGTGTTCGTCCAGAGACGGCGGACCTGGGCCATCAGGTCGCGGTTCAGGCCGCGCAGCGTGCCGTCGCGGGTGACGTCCGTGAAGATCAGGGTCTCCAGGCCCGCGTCGGCCAGGGTGGGGGTCAGGTCGGCGACCATGACGCCGCTGCCCTGCGCCCAGCCGTGCGTGGCGACCTCCAGCCCGCGCGCGTCCAGGCTGACGACCACCCGCTCGGGGCCGTGCGCGGCGATCAATGCCCGCACGAGTTCCGGCTGCTTCACGGCGGCGGTGCCGATCACGACGCGGTCCACGCCCAGGCGCAGCAGGTCCTCGGCGGCCTCGCGGCTGCGGATGCCGCCGCCCACCTCGACCGGCACGCCGAGTTCCTGCGTGATCTGCGCGATCACGGCGCGGTTCTCGCCGCGGCCCGTGGCGGCGTCCAGGTCCACGAGGTGCACGAGGCCAGCGCCCAGGCGCACCCAGTGCCGGGCGGCGTCCAGGGGGGAGTCGAAGTACACGGTCTCGCGGTCCGGGTCGCCCTCGAACAGGCGCACGGCGCGCCCGGACTGGATGTCCACGCAGGGAATGATGAGCGGCTCTTGCATGGGCCACAGGATACGGGGCCGGCTCGCGCGGGGACGCCTGCGGGGCTACACTGCGCGGGTGCGCGTCGGGATTGTCACTGCGACCTACCTGCCGTCCCGGAACGGGGTGGCGACCAGCACGGCGCTGTTCGCGCGGGGCCTGCGTGAACGCGGGCACGAGGTGCGGATCTTCGCGCCCCGCCACCCGCTGATGCCCCCACGCGAGGACGGCGTGTACCGCCTGAATTCCTCGTTCGCGGGCGCGCGGGCGCTGGGCGCCCCGGCGGACTACCCCGTGATGCTCGCGCCGGGCCCGCTGCTCACCTCGCGGCTGCCCCTGCGGGGGCTGGACGTGCTGCACACCATGCACCCGTTCCTGGCGGGCCAGCTGGCCCTGAAGTGGGCGCGGCTGTCCGGGGCGCCCGTGGTGTACACGGCGCACACGCAGTACGACCAGTACCTGCACTACGCGCCGATGCCGGGGCGGGTGGGCCGCGCGGTGCTGCGCCCGCACGTGAGTGCCTTCGCGCGCCGCGTGGACGCCGTCCTCGCGCCGGGCCGGGCGATGGTGGACATGCTGCGCGAGTACGGCTTCCAGGGCCCCGTGAACCTGATGCCGAACCCGGTGGACCTCGCCGCGTTCCGCGCCGCCACCGGCGCGGCGTTCCGCGAGGCGTACCACGTGGCGCCGGACGCGCCGCTCGTCGTGTCGCTGGGCCGACTGGCCCCCGAGAAGAACCTGGACGTGATGCTGCGCGCCTTCGACCGCGCGCGCGCCAGCCGCCCGGACCTGCGCCTGCTGGTCGTCGGGGACGGCCCCAGCCGCGCCGCGCTGGAACAGTCGGCCCCCGAGGGCGTCACCTTCACCGGCCCGGTCCCCTACGAGCGGGTGCCCGAGGCGCTGGCGGCCGCAGACGTGTTCATCACGGCCAGCACCAGCGAGGTCCTCCCCATGAGCATGATCGAGGCCCTCGCGGCGGGCGCGCCCCTGGTCGCCGCGCAGAGTCCCGCCGCGCTGGACCTGATCCAGGAGGGCGTGAACGGCACCGTCCGCACCGCCACGCCCGACGCACTCGCCGAGGGCCTGCTCGACACCCTGATGCCCGCCCGGCTGCCCACGCTCCAGGCCGGGGCGCGGGCCAGCGCCGCGCAGTACGACCTGACCACCCGCGCCGCCGCGCTGGAAGCCGTGTACGAGGACGTCATCCGCCGCAGACGACGGTAGGGAACGCCGCAGCGGAGGGGAGGCCGGACTGGTCTCCCCTCCGCTGCTGGATCGTCATGCAAGACAGGAAGACCCCGGCATTGCTGCTGGGGTCTTCTGTGTGGTGCCGAAGATGGGACTTGAACCCACACGCCTCGCGGCGCTAGTCCCTGAAACTAGTGCGTCTACCAATTCCGCCACCTCGGCACACCTTTGGTATTCTCGCCCGCGCTCGGGCGCGTTTCAGGGCTCGCTTACTTTATAGGCGAGTGCCGAAACTGTCAACACCCCCCGGCGTCGGACGTGGAAGGGCCGCGCCGGGGCACCCTCCCCCGGCGCGGCCCGTGGGGGTGATTCAGGCGGGCGTTTCGCCGCGTTCGCGCAGGCGCTCGGCGAGCTTGCCGGGTTCGAAGAGGCTGGCGCCCGCGCCGTAACGGGCGGTCACGGCGCGGTTCAGGAGCCACACGGCGCCCGCGACGCCCACGAGGCTGATGACCAGGCCCGGGACGCGCATGACGGCGTTCACGGCGGCGATCTGGGCGTTGAAGTCGTCGGTACCGAACTTCGCGGTGACGCGCTGGTAGTTCACGACGCTGTTCACGACGCCGCCGATCAGGTCCACCACAGCGAACACGACGGTGCCCTGCACCAGGCCGCGTTTCACGATGGGGTCGCGCATGGCGGTCTGGGTGGCGGCGCGGTGTTCGGGGCTCTCGCCGATGCTGGTGGCGTCCAGGAAGACGCGGAACAGCGGGACGCTGGTGGCGGCGCTGATCAGGAACAGCAGGCCCACGAGGTACGAGCGGGCGCTGTCCTTGATGGCGTACCAGAAGCCGTCCACGTACCAGAAGGCCAGCGCGCCGCTGAAGATCGCGCCTGCCCCGCCGATCAGGGCGACGGGGCTGACGTTGCGGTTCACGAGGAGGTCCCACAGGACGTACGCGACGGGGATCAGCGCGGCCAGGAGGTACGCGCGGACGTTGCCGGTGGTGCCGCCCCCGAACACCTGCTCGGCGACGCTGATGCCGCTGCCGAGGATGTTCGGGCTGAGGATCATGATGGGGATCACCAGCGTGAAGATCAGGTCCCAGACGGTCTTGGGCACGCGGGAGCGGTTGGCGGGCGTGGGGGTGGGGGCTGCGGTCATACCCGGCATTCTCGTGCATTCCCGAGTGAGGAGCGGTCCGGGGCCGGAGGTGGCCCTGACAGGACGTCCGGTACGCTGTTCGGCATGCGCGCTCTGGAGGTCTTCACGGTGTTCCTGCGGCTGGGCCTGTCGAGTTTCGGGGGACCGGTCGCGCACCTGGGCTTCTTCCGGGCCGAGTTCGTGGAGCGCCGCGCTTGGCTGGGTGACGCGGAGTACGCGGAGCTGGTGGCGGTGGCAAACTTCCTGCCGGGGCCGAGCAGTTCGCAGGTGGGGCTGGCGGTGGGCCTGCACCGGGCGGGGTGGGTGGGGGCTGGCGCGGCGTGGCTGGGCTTCACACTGCCCAGCGCGCTGCTCATGGCGCTGCTGGGCGGCACGCTGGCGGGCGGCGCGGCGGACGGGGCGGGGTGGGTGCAGGGCGTGAAACTGGCGGCCGTGGCGGTCGTCGCGCAGGCGGTGGCGGGCATGTGGGGCGCGCTGGTGACGGACCGGGTGCGGGCGGGACTGGCGCTGGGCGCGGCGGCGGCGCTGCTGGTCCTGCCTGCGTGGTGGCCGGGCGCGGGTGGCTGGGGGACGCTGGGCGTGCTGGGGCTGTGCGCGCTGATCGGCTGGCGAGTGCCGAGCGGCGCGGCGTCCGGGGCGGGGGCGCTGCGCGTGCCGGTGTCCCGCCGAGTGGGTGGGACGCTGCTGGCGCTGGCCGCGGTGCTGGCGGCCACCTTCGCGGCGCTGTCGGCGCTGGGGGGCGGGTGGGAGTTGCTGTGGGCGACGTTCCGGGCGGGCGCGCTGGTGTTCGGCGGGGGGCACGTGGTGCTGCCGCTGCTGGAACCCGCGTTCGTACCGGGCCTGCTGCCAGAGGGGGTGTTCGTGGCGGGGTACGGCGCGGCGAACGCCATGCCGGGGCCGCTGTTCACCTTCGCGTCGTACCTGGGGGCCGCCGCCGCGCCTGCCCTGGGGCTGGGGGCGGGCCTGGGAGCGCTGCTGGGCACGCTGGGGATCTTCCTGCCAGGCGCGCTGCTGATGCTGGGCGCGCTGCCGTTCTGGTCCGCGCTGAGTGGCCGCGCAGGCGCGCGGGCCGCGCTGGCGGGCGTGAACGCGGGCGTGGTGGGCCTGCTGCTGGCGGCGCTGTACACGCCGGTGTTCACGGGCGCGGTGCGCGGCCCGGCCGATCTGGCGGGCGTGCTGCTGGCGTACGCGGCGCTGACAGCGGGGCGGGTGCCCGCGTGGGTGGTCGTGCCCGCCTGCGCGGCGCTGGGCGCACTGCTGGCCTGACCCGTGCCCGTCCGGCAGCACGCTACTCCAGCACGAAGCGGATGCTCTCCTCGAAGGTGACGCGGGCGACGTCGGCGCGCGGCAGGACGACGTTTTTTCGCCAGGGCATCCATTCGGTCTGCCCCTGGGCGCTGCGCAGGAAGCCGCGCAGGCCGACCTCGACGTAACGGGCGTCGCCGCCCAGCAGCGCGGCGAGTCCGGCGCGGACGGCGTCCGGGTCGGTCAGGGGGCCGGTCAGGCGCGCGGAGGGCACGCCCGGCGCCTCCTCCGGCGTCTGGGTGGGGGTCTGTCCGGTGGAGGTCTGGCCGGTGGGGTTGGGGTGCGGGCGGTACAGGTCCACCGTGAAGCCCGGCAGGGCCAGCAGCGCCGCGCGGGCCTGCGCTTCGGGCAGCGGGCGGGTGAAGGTGACGTGCAGGTCGATGTCGAACCCGCGCGTGCCCTTGTCCGTGCGGGAGGTCGGGGCCGTCACGGCTGAGCGCTCCGTTCCAGGGCCTTGCGGTGCTGGTACAGGTGCGCGGCGACCATGCGCGTCCAGTCGAGCGCGTCGAGTTCACCGAAGAACGGGTGCCAGAGGGTCCGGCCCGGCGTGGCGCGCAGCGCGCCCGTGACGGTGCTCAGGCCCGCGCGGCTGTGCGTCCAGGTGGCGTCCAGGTCGTCCCACGCGAGGCCCGCAGCGCTGGGCTGGGTGTGGGGCGGGGCGACGCGGCGGCCGTCGGGCGTGAGTTCACCGGGCGTCTGCGGCATGGGGCGCAGTTCCCGTTCGGACAGCAGCAGGCCCACGCCGCGCGCGATGGAGTCGTTGATCTTCAGGACGTGCTCGGCCTCCTGCGCGGGGCTCCAGTCGCGGCCCGGCTGGGTGCGGGTCCAGTCATCTGCGCGGGTGCGCAGGTGCGCGTGGAACAGGTCGAGTTCGCGGTCCAGACGGGCGCGGACGTCCTCGGGCGTGGCGCCCATGGGGGCCAGGGCGGCCGGGTCCAGCAGCGGTTTGGTCATGCGGGCAGTGTACGCCGCGCGGCCCGGCGCGGTCATACGCACTCCGGTTGAACGGGTTGCAACAACGTTCAACCCGAGCGGACTCGGAGAGCTGCGAAGCAGAGCGAGCAGAAGAGAAACGCCCCTCCGGGCGTGGAGTTGGCAACCCGGTGTCCTTCCGGGGTGTGAACGAAACAGACGGAATCCGGATCAGCCCTGCATCCACCCGGCCCACACGCCCAGCGCGCCCGCGCCCGCCACGCCGCAGCGGGCCCGGAACGGCCACCCGGCGGGCGTGCTCCAGCGGCTCAGGGGCTCGGCGGGCCCGTAGGCGTCGAAGTCCCGGTCCTGCGCGGCCAGCCCGGCGGTGACGCAGTCCTGCACGGCCTGTGGTCGGAAGCTCCGTCCGGTCAGGGCGCTCAGGAACGCGGCGGCCTCGCGGGTCTGCGCGGCGGTCAGGCGCGTGCCGCGTGGGGCGCCGGGGCGCAGCAGGCGCGCGCCGCTGACGTGGCCGCCGGGGCGGACGTCCACCTCCAGCCGCCAGCCGCTCGCGGTGCGGTAGGTGCGCTGCTGGCCGTCATGCCAGCCCATGGTGTCCGGGGTGTTCTCGCGGACGGTCTGGAGGGTGCAGCGCAGCGCCCGGCACAGCGGCGTGGCGGGTACGTCCACCGCGCGGCCGATCCAGGCGGGCTGCGCCGCGCCCCCGGCCTGCGCGGGCGTGAGCAGGAGCAGCGGCAGCAGGGCGGCGCGCAGGAGGTTCAGACCGGCAGCCTTCATCCTGACAGGGTAGCGGGCACGCATGAGGAGGGGGGCCGCAGGTCAGCGCGGCCCCCCTCTCCCCCGGTCCTGAAGTCAGCGGATGGGCTGACCCAGGACGGCCTTCCCGCCCAGGTACGGGCGCAGCGCCCCCGGCACGTGGATGGTCCCGTCGGCCCGCTGGTGGTTTTCCAGCAGCGGCACGAGAATGCGCGGCGTGGCGATCCCGGTGTTGTTCAGGGTATGCGCGTACACCAGCTTGCCGGTCTCGTCGCGGTAGCGCAGGCCGGTGCGGCGCGCCTGCCAGTCGCCCAGGTACGAGCAGGAGTGCGTCTCGCGGTACTTCTGCTCGCTGGGCACCCAGGTCTCGATGTCGTACATCAGCACCTTGCCCGCGCCCATGTCGCCCGTGCAGTTCTGCACGACCCGGTACGGGAGTTCCAGCGCCTGCAGGATCGCCTCGGCGTTGCCGAGCAGGGTCTCGAACCACTTCAGGCCCTCCTGCTCGTCGGCGCGGCAGATGACGTACTGCTCGACCTTGCGGAACTCGTGCACGCGGATCAGGCCGCGCACGTCCCGCCCGGCGCTCCCGGCCTCGCGGCGGAACGCGCCGCTGATCGCGGAGAACGCCATCGGCAGCTCCTCGGCGTTCAGCTGCTCCCCGGCGTACAGGCTGTTCACGGGCACCTCGGCGGTCCCGGCCAGCATCAGCTCGTCGCCCTCGAGCTTGTACACGCTCTCCTCGTCGCCGGGGAAGTGCCCGGAGTTCACGAGCGTCTCGGGGCGCACGAGCGCGGTCGTGCTCAGCGGCGTGAAGCCCCGCCCCGCCAGGAAGCTCATGGCGAACATCTGCACGGCCATCTCCAGCAGCGCGCCCTCGCCCTTCAGGAGGTAGCTGCGGCTCCCGGACACGCGCGCCACCCGCTCGAAGTCGCTCCAGCCCTGACCTTCGAGCAGGTCCACCTGATCGCGCGGCGTGAACTCGAACGCGGGGAGCTGTCCCTCGCGGCGCAGCTCGACGTTGTCATTGTCGTCCTTGCCGACCGGCACCGAGGCGTGCGGGATGTTCGGCACGCGCAGCAGCAGCTGCCTGAGGTTGTCCTCGTGGGCACGCAGGGCCGGGTCGAGCGCCTTGATCTCCTCGGCGAGGTCCTTGCCGCGCTGGATCAGGGTGGGGCGCTCCTCGGGCGTCGCCCTGGGCACCAGTTTCGCGTTGGCGTTGCGTTCGGCCTGCATGGCCTCCACGCGCTGCTTGAGGTCCACCAGTTCGCGGTCGAGGCGCAGCAGCTCGTCGATGTCGAGGTTCACGCCCTTGACGTCCACGGCGTGCTTCACGGCTCCGGCGTTCTCGCGGATGAATTTGAGGTCGAGCATCACAGCCTCCAGAGACGGTCGGTGACCATCAAGTCAAGCGAGGGGCCGCCCCTGAGCGTCTTGCCCGTCATCAGTCGGTCTCCACGGTACGGGGGACGCGGATGTGCCCGTCGGGCATGCTCTCGGGCGCCAGCGCGGTGACGGTCGCCACGGGGAACACGTCGCCCGCGACGTCGTCGCGCAGGACGTTCACGAGGTTCACGGGGCGCTGCATCTCCTGCACGCCGTCGGTGTTCACCTCGCTGAGCTGTTCGAAGTAGCCGAGCACGCGGGTGAGGTCGGCCTGCATGGCCGCGCGTTCCTCCGGGGTCAGGTGCAGCCGCGCGAGCTGCGCGAGGTGGTCGATCTGGGCCGCGTCAATCATGCCCAGAAGTATAGAGTCGCCACCCCCGGAACCCGCACCCGCCCACTGGCGTAGTGCCTGACATGCGCCCCCTCACCGCTGCCCTGATCGTCCTGACCGCCGCCCTGCCCGCGCAGGCCCAGACGCCCACCCAGACGCCATCCAACCCGGCGGCCGCCGTGACGCGCCTGTTCAGCGGGCCGGTGCAGTCGGCGTGGCTGGCGCCGTCCTTCCTGGCGGCCCTGCCCGCCGACGGCCTCCAGGCGGCGCTGGACGGCCTGACCGCCCAGCTGGGCGCGTTCGTGCGGACCGAGGCGCGCGGGGACCTGCTCGTGGCGGTGTTCGAGCGCGGTGACCTGAACGTGCTGGCGGCGCTGGACGACCAGGGGCGCTTCACGGGCCTGCGCTTCACGCCGCTTCTGGCGACGGCCCAGGCTCCCGGGGTGGGTTCGCCGCGCGAGGTGCTGACCCGCATCTTCAGCGGGCCGTTCGACGTCTCGCTGTTCGCCCCGTCCTTCCTGGCGGCCGTGCCGGAAGCGCAGCTGCGCGCCCTGCTGGCGGACGTCACGGCGCAGTTCGGCGCCCTGAAGGACGTGCAGATCGGCGCGCAGATGGCGGCCCTGATCTTCGAGCGGGGGCAGCTGAACGTGACACAGTTCTCGCTGGACGACCAGGGCCGCGTGACGGGACTGCTCCTCACGCCGCCCCCGCCGGTCTTCACGTCGCTGGACGAGGCCCGCGCGGCCTTCGCGGCGCTGCCCGGTCAGGTCAGCCTGCTCGTGCAGGAGGTCGGTGCGCGCACGCCCGCCGCCGCGCTGAACGTCACGCGGCCCCTGGCGGTCGGGTCCACGTTCAAGCTGGCGATCCTGGCCGAACTGCAAGCACAGGTGAGCGCCGGGCAGAAACAGTGGACGGACGAGGTGACCCTCACCGACGCAGACCGCAGCCTGCCCAGCGGCACCCTGCAGGACGCCCCCACCGGCAGCCGCTACACGCTGCGGGACCTGGCGGCGCGGATGATCGCGCAGAGTGACAACACCGCCACCGACCTGCTGCTGGGCGTGGTGGGCCGCGCGGGCGTGGAGGCCCGCTTCGGCCAGCGGCCCTTCCCGAGCACCCGTGAGGCCTTCGCCCTGAAGAATCCCGCGAACGCCGCGCTGCTCGCCGGGTACCGCGCCGCCGTCCTGAACGTGCCCGCGCGCCGCGCGGTGCTGGACCGCGCCCGCATGGCGCCGCTGCCCGCCGCCGCCGACTTCGCAGGTGGCGGGACTCTGGCGCGGGACGTGGAGTGGTTCGCTACACCGGCCACGCTGTGCCGCCTGATGAACGAGGTCGCGGCCCTGAAGGAGACGCAGCTGAACCCCGGCGTGGCCGACCCGGCTCGCTTCCGCAGCGTGAGCTACAAGGGCGGCAGTGAGCCCGGTGTGCTGAACCTGACCACGCAGGTCACCACCCTGACTGGCCGTACGTACTGCGTGAGTGCCACCTGGAACGCCCCGGGGCCCCTGCAGGAGGACGCCTTTATTGGGCTGTACGGCGCGACCCTGGATCTCCTGCGGTGATCCCACGGCGCTGAACAGCGGGAACGTCCCCCGGGCCGATGGGCACCGGGGGACGTCGCTGGAGCGCTGCTCAGGGGCGGCGGCGCAGTTCGTCGCGGATCTCGGCAAGCAGTTTTTCCTCGTTGCTGGGTTCGGCGACGGCGGGTTTCTCCTCGCGCTTGAAGCGTTCCATCAGGCGGTTGAAGGGCGTGATCACGAAGAAGTAGATGACGGTCGCGGTGATCAGGAAGCTGACGAGCGCAGTGAGGAACTGGCCGTACTTGAAAATGCTGCCATTCACCGTGAACTGCAGCGCGTCGAAGTTCGGGACGCCGCCGAAGATGCCGATGATCGGCATGATGACGCCCTCGGTGAAGGTCTTGACGACGCCGCTGAACGCCGCGCCGATGATGACGCCCACCGCCAGGTCGATGAGGTTGCCGCGCAGGAGGAACTTCTGGAATCCGCTGATCATGCCCGGAGTGTGTCAGGTCGTTCAGCGTTCAGCAATCCGCCACTCAGCGAGTTGCCTAGTCAGATTTCTCGACAGTATGAATTTTTTCGGGTTCCTGATCCATTTTTCGTGCTATACGACGCAGCGAGCGCAGACCCCCACCGCACCTGCTCCCCCGGCGGGGGCATCCCGCCAGGCAGCCCCCGGCCAGACGCGTCCGGCCCGTCACCCCGTTCTGGAGGCGGCGGGCCGGACGTGACGACCGCTTATACGGACTCCGGTTGAAAGGTTTGCCAAATCTTTCAACCCGAGCGGAGCGAGCAGGAGAAACACGGGTTCCGGGCGTGGAGTTGGCAGGTCGGTGGTGTTCCGATCTGTCAACGAAACAGACGGAATCCGTGTTAGGCCTGCCCGCGCATGTTCTGCTCGGCGACCTGCACCGAGATGGGTTCGGCGGTGTCCTTGACGGCGTGGGCGCTCATGCCGAACTGCGGGCCGCTGCTCTGCGCGCCCTGGAGGATCACGCGGGTCAGTTCGCCCAGCGTGGACCCACCCGCGCGGATGTCCATGCGCAGTTCGGCGCGCAGTTCGCTCAGGCTGACGTCGTCCAGCATGAGTTCCGTGCCGTAACGCAGGGTGGTGGGTGGCACGATCAGCAGGTCGGCCTCGCCGGGCTTGATGGCGTGCCGGAAGCAGCGGCCCGTGAGGAGGCCCGCGACGGTCGTGACCTTGCCGAAGGTCTTGTTCTCGACGGCGCGTACCTCGACCGTCAGGTTCCTGATGGCGCGCAGGGGTTCCACGGCGCGGTCCAGGGACTCTGCGAACAGCGTGCCGGTGCCCAGGATCACACGCCGGGGTTCGGGCAGCGCGTCGGGCAGGTCCGGAATCCCCTCGGTGAGGAAATCACGGATCATGCCCACGCCGTTTTCCAGCATGGGGAAGCCCTCGTATTCCTCCTCGGTGGGGAGCGGCTCGCCGGCCAGCAGGTACAGTTCGTCGGACGGGAACACGAAGCGGGTGCCGCGCTCGGCGAGGAACTGCCTGCGCCACACGTTCAGGCGGCGAAGGGTGTCCTGCGCTTCCTCGCGGGAGAACACGCGCACGTCCGGGAGGTTCGTGCGGTGGCTGGTCAGGCCGATCGGCACGACCGCCGCGCTGATCACGTTCGGGCGGCTGGACAGGTACTCGACGGTCTCGTCGAGGTTCTCGCGGTCGTTGCGTTCGGGGACCAGCACGATCTGCGTGTACAGGTCGATCTGCTCCAGCCGCTCGATCATGCTCCGGATCTGCACCGCCTGCGGGTCCTTCACCTTCAGGCGCCACCACTTCATCATGTCCTGGCGCAGGTCCTGGTTCGCGGTGTGCACCGACACGTACAGCGGCGAGAGGTTCTCGTCCTCGATCCGCCGGATGTCGTTTTCGGAGAGGTTCGTCAGGGTCACGAACGAGCCGTACAGGAAGCTCAGACGGTAGTCGTCGTCCATGATGTACAGACTCTTGCGGAAGCCGCGCGGCATCTGGTGCACGTAGCAGAAGTCGCACTTGTTCGCGCACTTCTTGATGCCGTCGAACAGCACCTCCTCGAACTCCAGGCCCGGGTCCTCCCACTCGACGCTGAACGTGAACGTGTCGTCCAGGCTGGGCGCCGCCGTCAGGAAGAGGCGGTGGTGGTCCTGCGCGGTGCCGGGCACGCCGGTCATGACGCGCGGCGCCTCCTGCGGGCGGGCGATCTCCAGCGTCGCCTTCCCCTGCGAGAGCAGGTGGCGGTACGCGAGGACGTCCGTGACCGCCTGCCCGTTCACGCGCAGCAGCACGTCGCCGGGGCGCACGCCCGCACGTTCGGCGGCGCTGCCCGCCTCCACGGTCTTGATGGGCGCGGGAAACACCTGATCCTGAATCTGTTCGGCTGCCGTCACGTCACTTCACCCCTTTTCGGGACGCTGTGGCGGCCCCTCACCTGCATCACTGCACCTGCACGCGCGGGCCACCCGTGGGGGCCTCGCCTCAAGCACAGCAGCATAACAGCCGCGCCCAGGGTCAGGTGTGAGCGGGCGCAGGTTCGCGCCGGCGCCAGGGCGGGACAACCGGCCCACCCGCCCGGGCGAATACTGAGCTTAACAACGTCCAGCACGGCGAAAAGCCGCGCCTGCCTTCGCCATTCCCACCCCTGGAGGGTGCCCATGAACATTCACGTCGTCGGGGCCGGTATCAGCGGCCTGGCCTTCGCCCGCGCCATGATCCTGCGCGGCCAGTCCATCCACGTGCACGAGGCCGCGCCGCAGCTCCAGTCCATCGGGGGCGGGCTGATCATCCCGCCGAACAGCGCCCGCATCCTGGAACGGCTGGGCGTGGCGGACGTGCTGGACACCCACGGGCTCCCCCTGCGCGACATGCAGATCATCGACGCGGGCGGGCGCGTGCTGTACCACCGCGACCAGCGCGAGGTGGCCCGCACGCACGGCCGCGGCCTGTACGCGATCTCCAGAACGGCGCTGCACCGCGCGCTGGCCGCCAGCCTCCCGGACGGCACGGTGCACACCGGCCGCCGCCTGCTGGGCCTCACGCAGGACGCGCATCAGGTCGCCGTGACCTTCACGGACGGCACCCGCGTGAACGCCGGGCTGCTCGTGGACGCCGAGGGCCGCGTCTCCCGAGCCCGCGACCTGCTGATGCCCGAGGCGCGACTGGTGAGCACCGGGCAGATCGCGTACCGGGGCCTGACGAACATCGACCCGCTGCCCGAATTCCGCGATTCCTTCGTGGAGTTCTGGGGACGCGGGCACCGCTTCACGTTCTTCCGGATCGCGCCCGGCGTCACGTACTGGCACGCCCCCATCCACACGGCCCCCGGGCAGACCCGCAGGAAGACCGACCTGCTGCGCGAGTACCGCGACTTCCCCGACCAGGTGATCGAACTCATCGCCCACACGCAGGAGGACCACATCCACCCGGTGGAACTCAGCGACATCGACCCGCTGCCCCACTGGCACCGGGGCCGGGCCGTCCTGATCGGGGACGCCGCGCACGCCACCACCCCGAATCTCGGGCAGGGCGCCGCGCAGGCCCTGCAGGACGCCGACGCCCTGGCGCAGGCGCTGTGCAGCGGGCTGCCGCTCTCGCTGGCGCTGCCCGCCTACCAGCGCGCCCGGGAGGGCACCGCGAACAGCATGGTGCAGCAGTCCCGGCACCTGGGCCAGATCGGCCAGCTGCGCGGCCCGGCCCGGCTGCTGCGCAACGCCGCCCTGAAACTCAGCCCCGAACTGGCCCGCCAGCGCATCGAGACCTTCTACGACGGCTGAGACTCATACGGACTCCGATTGAATGGCTGACAAAGCCGTTCAATCCGAGCGGAGCGAGTGGGAGAAAAACGGGTTCCGGGCGTGGAGTTGGCAACCCGGTGTGGTTCCGGGTTGTCAACGAAACAGACGGAATCCGTATCAGTGACTGTCCCGCGCGGTCAGCGCCCGACCCTTTCCGCCTGAGCCAGTTCCTTCAGCAGCGTGGCGAGGTGCCGGGCGTTGCCGTCCAGCGTGTGCCCCTCCAGCACGCTCTGGCGCGCGGCGAAGCCCATACGGCACAGGGCGTCCGGGTGGGCGGCCAGGGCGCGCAGGGCCGCCGCGTAGCCGGGGGCGCCGCCGCGCACGAGCAGGCCCTCCTGGCCCATGCGGATCAGTTCGCGCTGCGCGGGAATGTCGTTCGTGACGACCGGCGTGCCGCTGCTCAATGCCTCCAGGGTCGCCAGGGACTGGTTCTCCGCGATGGTGGGTTGCAGCACCACGTCCGCCGCGCGGTACAGGTCCGGCATGTCGTGCCGTTTGCCCAGGAACGTCACGTTGCGCGGCGCCGCGCGTTTCAGGGCGGGTTCCAGGTACCCGGTGCCGACCAGCACGAAGTGCAGTTCCGGCGCCTGCCACGCCGTGGCGATGACCGCCGGGTGGTTCTTCTCGATGCTCATGCGGGCCGGGTTCAGCACCGTGAACCCTTTGAAGCCCAGCCGCTCACGCAGCGCGGCGCGTTCCTGCGGGTCGCCGGGGCGGAACTTCACGGTGTCCACGCCGTTCGGGACCGCGTGCACCTGGGTCATGCGGTGGTGCCGCCGCAGATACTCGGCACCCCACTCGGACACGGTGATCACGTGCTGCGCGCCGCGGATGTCCCCCGCCTGCAACCACTCGTAGCACGCGCGGTACACGCCCTGCGGCAGGCCCGGAATGTGCAGCATCAGCTGATCGTGCACCAGCGACACGAACGGCCCGCGCAGCGCGCGGTAGTACTTGCGGTACCCGCGCGGATTCCAGCTGCTCAGGATCGTCAGATCAAAGCCCTGCCCCGCACGCTCCACGCGGGCCACCTCGTCCAGGGTGCGGTAGGCGTGCACGGGAATGCCGCGTTCCTGCAGCTGCGCGCGGAAGTCGGCGGTGCCCGGCACGTCCGGCATGGCGACCTCGGCGTGCACCCCGTGGGCGCGCATGGGGGGAATGATCTCGCGCATGTAGACCTCGCTGCCGCCCACGGCGGGCGCGTCGGTCACGAACAGCACGCGCAGCGGCGCAGCATCGGTCCTCATCGAACGCCAGGGTACCGTAAGCCCTGATGACCCTGATGCAACTGCGTGAGGTATGGGGCAACCGCCCCCTGATGGCCGCCGCCGTGGGCGTCCTGCTCCAGGACGAGCACGGCCGGGTGCTGCTGCAACGCCGCGGCGACGACGGCCTGTGGAGCGAACCGGGCGGCGCGCTGGAACCCGGCGAGGACTTCCTGACCGGCGCCCGCCGCGAACTGCTGGAGGAGACCGGCCTGGACTGCCCGAACCTGACGCTGCTGCCGCTGCCCGAGGGGCTTCAGGACGGCCCGGAGCTGTTCCACCGCTACCCGAACGGGCACGAGATCTACATCATCGGGATGCGCGCCCACGGCACGCTCCCCGCCGCCGCGCTGGAACGGGCCGCGCCGGACGACAGCGGCGAGACGCTGGAACTCCAGTGGTTCCCGCTGGACGCCCTGCCGGACCTCAGCAACAACGCCAACCGCGCCAGCCTGAACGTCCTGCGTGCCCGCGCGGGCCTGCCGCCCCTGCCGCTGATGCCCACGCCACCCGCGCCACCGGTCGGGAATTTCCTGATGGACTTGCGGCGCGTGATCGGCCCGCGCCCCTGGTTCGCGCCCGGCTCGAACGTCCTCGTCACCGACGACGGGGGCCGCCTCCTGCTGCTGCGGCACGGGCACACCCGCCTGTGGACGCTCCCCGGCGGCAGCCTGGAACCCGGCGAGACCTTCGCCCAGACCGCCGCGCGGGAACTGCACGAGGAGACCGGCCTGCGCGCCGCCCACCTGGACCCGCTGCACCTGTTCGCCGGACCCGAGTACCGCTTCACGTACCCCAACGGACACGTCGTGGACTTCGTGTCGGTCCTGTACCGCGCCCACGGCGTCACCGGCACCCTCACCCCGCAGGACGGCGAGGTACTGGACGTCGGCTGGTTCAGCCCCGACGACCTCCCCCCCGAAAACGAACTGAGCGGCGAACTGATCCGCGCCAACCTCCGCTGGTGGCGCACGCACGGCTGACCCGACTCAGCGGGCGGGCCCTCACCCCGCCTGCCCGGTCAGGAACGCGCGGAGTTCCCGCATGAGGGCGTGCAGCGCCCCCAGCGTGCCGACCACGTTCCCCTCGACCTGAAGGCCGTGATTCACGCCGTCCAGCACGAGCACCCGCACGCCCGCGCCGGTCAGTTCCGTGATCCACTCGGGGCGGTACTGGCCGTCCTGGGTGCCGATCACGACCAGCGAGGTCGCCGCGTGCGCCGCGATGGCCGCGCGGACCTCCGGGCGTTCCAGCAGCGGCGTGAGCCACACCAGCCGCGCGCCGGGCGGCACCGCTCCCCCGTGCAGCAGCAGGGTCAGGCCCAGGGTCCCGATGGATTTCGCCACCACGCACGCGCCCCCCGGTTCCGGCAGGATCGCGTGGCAGGCGGCCAGCACGTCCTCCCGCAGCCACGCCAATCGCTCCTCCGGCGGGGCGTCCATGAACGCCGGGACGTTCCAGCGGGTGTCGAGCGCCAGCGTGTCGAAGCCCAGTTCATCCAGCAGGAGCGCCGGGTACAGCAGGCCCGGCTGCCGCGCCCCGTACCTCAGCCCCGGCAGCAGGAGCGCCGCCCCCACCGCCTCGCCCGGCGGGTGGCGGTTCACCATGCAGGGCAGCGCCTCACCCTGGAAGCCGCGCACGTCTGCCGTCACCGTCTCGGAAGTCATGCCCGAGCCTACCCGCCCCCGCGCAGCCCCGCCGCTGCACCTGCATGGGAAGGAGGCCAGAGCACGCGGCCCTGGCCTCCTCTGCCTGCTCAGAGCTCGTGGCTCAGAGCGCACAGCCCGTTATTTCTCGCGGATGCTCCAGCCCTGCGCGCGCACCGCGTTCATGAGGGCGTCCATGACGGGGTCCACCTCGGCGTCGGTGAGGGTCCTGTCGCCGCGGAAGACGAGGCGCACGGCGACGGAGCGGTTGCCTGCGCCGATCTGCTCGCCGGTGAACACGTCGAAGGGTTCCACGCTTTCGAGCAGGGTGCCGCCGTGTTCGCGCAGCAGGGCGGCGATCTCGCCGTAGCTGACGCCTGCGGGGGTGATGACGGCGAGGTCGCGCCACGCGGCGGGCGCGCGGCTGGGGTCGCGGAATGCCCATTCGCGGCCCGGCAGGGGCAGCGCGGCTTCCATCAGGAAGGTGTCGCCCTTCAGGCCGAATGCCTGGGCGATCTCGGGGTGCAGCGCGCCGAGCCAGCCGACGCTCTGCCCGTTCCAGACGACCTCGCCCGCGATGCCGGGGTGCAGGGCCGCAGGGACGGCCTCGCCGCGCAGTTGGCGCAGTTCGAAGCTGGCGCCCAGGGTGCCCGCCAGCGATTCGACGAGGCCCTTGAACGCCCGGAAGTCTCCGGCAATGCCCGCCTGATCGGTTCGGGGCGCCAGCGGGCCGCGCATGAGCAGGCCGACGCGTTCCGTTTCGCCGCTGGTGGGGAAGATGCGGCCCATCTCGAAGATCAGCACGCGGTCGCCTTTCGCGTGGGCCTGCGCGGCCTTCACGAGGCTGGGGTACAGCGCGGTGCGCATGCCGGTCCGGTCGGCGGTCAGGGGGTTGCGCAGGCGCACGCCGGGCCGCTCGGTGCGGGCCTTCCCGGCTTCCTCGTCGCTGGTGAAGGTGTACGTGACGACCTCCTGCGCGCCCAGTCCGGCCAGGGTGCGGCGCAGCGTCGCGCGGGCCACGCCCTCCCTCTCCGCGCCGACGTTGCTCTCGTGGACGCGCAGGGTGGGGAGGCTCTCGGGCAGATGTGAGTAGCCGTGCAGGCGCGCGACCTCCTCGGCGAGGTCCTGCCAGATCGCCATGTCCACCCGCCATGAGGGCGGCACGACACTCAGGGCGTCCCCCTCGCCCTCCACGACGCACCCGAGGCGGGTGAGGATGCCGCGCATCTCGTCGGTGTCCACCGGCATGCCCAGCAGCGCGCGGATCTGCTCGCCCGTCGCCTCGATCCGGCCCGGAATCTCGGGGTCGCCCACGACGGTCGCGCCGGGGTGCACCTGCCCGCCCGCGTCGCCCAGCAGGCCCACCAGTCGGGCCGCCGCGCGTTCGGGCAGCAGGGGGTCCACACCGCGCTCGTAGCGGTACACGGCGTCGGTCTTCAGGCCCAGGCGGGTGCTCGTGCGGCGCAGCAGGACCGGGTCGAAGTGCGCGACCTCGATCACCACGTCCGTCGTGTCGGCGCGCACGTGCCCGTGATCGCCGCCCATGATGCCCGCGATGCCCAGCACCGTGTCGCCCGGCCTGGGCTGCCCGGCGGTCTCGAAGGCCTCCGCGACGGTGGAGACCTCGGGCTGCGCGCCGTCGAGGATCAGCAGGTCCTCCGGGCCGACCTCATGCTCGCCGCCCATCAGGTCCCGCACCCGCTCGCCCTGCCGCAGCCCGAACGCCACGAGAATCTGATCGCCACGCACGTCCCGGCGGTCGTACAGCGCCGTCGGCTGGCCCAGTTCCAGCATCACGTAATTGCTGGTATCCACGATCAGGTCAATCGAGCGCATGCCGGACAGGGTCACGCGGCGCTGCATCCACAGCGGCGCCGGGCCGTTCCGCAGGCCGCCGACCGTGCGGGCCACGAAGCGGTCGCAGCCGAAACGCAGCTTCTGCGTCGGGTCCCGCTCGATGCGGATGCCCTTCTCCGGCAGGGACACGCGGATCTCGCCCTCCCCCACCGCCTGTGGCCCCATCGGGGGCTGCACCAGATCCAGTTTCAGGAACGCCGCCAGATCCCGCGCCAACCCCAGCGCACTCAGCACGTCCGCGCGGTTCGGGGTGACCTCCACGTCCAGCACGTGATCCGCCGCCCACAGCTCCCGCATGGGCGTCCCCGGTTTCGCCGTCCCGGCCGGGAACAGCATCAGCCCCGCGCTGCTCTCGCCCAGGCCCAGCTCCTTCGCGCTCGCCGCCATGCCCCAGGACTCCACGCCCTGCAACGCCCGCACGCCATACGTCATGCCGCCCAGCTCCGTGCCCGGCGATACCAGCGCCAGCATCGTCCCCGCCGGCAGCCCCACCGCGTTCCCCGCACCC
The DNA here is from genome assembly GCF_001485435.1 of Deinococcus grandis. Classification (NCBI taxonomy): domain Bacteria; kingdom Thermotogati; phylum Deinococcota; class Deinococci; order Deinococcales; family Deinococcaceae; genus Deinococcus; species Deinococcus grandis. The sequence continues at coordinate 2,864,359 of NZ_BCMS01000001.1, forward strand.
GACGCGATGACCCGCTCGCCATGCTCACCGACATCCAGCGTCAGGCGCGTCAACTGCGTGCCCGGCATCGCCTCCGCCGCCTTCACGGCCACCAGCAACACCCCCGCAGGCGGCGCGGCGACCTCCTCCACACCCTCCAGCGGCAGACCCAACTGCGCGAAAATCGGCTCCAGCTCCGACACCACCGGCAGACCCGGCACCAGTTCCTTCAACCACGAATACGGAATTTTCATTGAGTAACCTCTTGAGTTGGTCGGGGGGTAGGGAACCCCTCACCCCGGCCCTCTCCCTTGGGGAGAGGGAGAAAAACGCTCTGGCTTCAGCTTTCTGTCAGTCCCTCTCCCGTGGGGAGAGGGGTTGGGGTGAGGGGTCCGTGCGCCACCTCGCGCACGAGTTCCCTCGCCCGCTCGGGCACGAGGTTCACGCTTTCCAGGTCCGTGAGGGGCACCCACTGCGGCGAGTACCAGTTCTCGTCGCTGCTGCGGATCGCTTCGGGGCCGTCGCCGAGGCGCATCTCACCGGACTGCACCTGCGCCTGGAAGTAGTGCTCCAGGTTGCCGATGTTCTCCAGCACGAGCAGTTCGGGGCCGACGGCGACGGTCAGGTTCACTTCCTCCAGCACCTCACGGACGCAGGCCTGGGCAGGCGTCTCGCCATCTTCGATGCCGCCGCCGGGCAGCGTGGCGTACGCGCGGCCCGCCTTGCGCCGGAGCATGAGGAGCACCTCGGCGCTGTCGGTGGTGGCGTCGTTCAGGATGATGGCGACGGCGCGGGCTCTCACTCCAGTTCTCCCCGGAACTGTCCGATGACGCGGGGGTCGTTGGCGTAGAAGTAGCGGATGTCGGGGATCTTGTACTTGAGCATGGCGATGCGTTCCGGGCCGAGGCCGAATGCGAAGCCGGTCTTGCCTTCGTACACGCGCTCCTTGCCCTGGGCTTCGCGGAGGTCGTCGACGGCTTTGAAGACGTTGGGGTGGACCATGCCGCATCCGCCGAGTTCGAGCCATTTGCTCTCGCCGCGGGGGTTGTCCCAGTACACGGCGAAGTCCGCGCCGGGTTCGACGAAGGGGTAGTAGCTGGGCTGGAAGCGGACCTTGGCGCGGGGGCCGTAGAGGCCGCGGGCCATCTCGGCGATGGTGCCTTTCAGGTCGGCCATGTTGATGTGGTCGCCGACGACGAGGCCTTCGAGCTGGTGGAACATGCTTTCGTGGGTGGCGTCGGTGGCTTCGTAGCGGTAGACCTTGCCGCGCACGACGATCTTGAGGTCGGGTTCGTGGTCGACCATGTAGCGGATCTGCATGGGGCTGGTGTGGGTGCGCAGCAGGCGGCCGTCCTCGAGCCAGAAGGTGTCCTGGAGGTCGCGGGCGGGGTGGTACCAGGGGACGTTCAGGGCTTCGAAGTTGTGGTGTTCGTCCTCGACTTCGGGGCCTTCGACGACGGTGTACCCGAGGCGTTCGTAGATGCCGGTGAGGTCGTCGTAGACGCGGTTGATGGGGTGCAGGCCGCCTGCTGGGAGGGGGAGGCCGGGGAGGGTGACGTCGATGGCTTCGCTGGCCAGCTGGGCGTCGAGCGCTTCGCGTTTCAGGGTGGTTTCGCGGGTGTCGAGGGCGTCCTGGATGGCCTGCCGGACGGCGTTGATTTCGGCGCCGCGGGTCTTGCGTTCCTCGGGGGGGAGTTTGCCGAGGGTGCCGAGTTCGCGGGTGACGAGGCCGCTCTTGCCGACGTATTTGGTCTTGACGGCTTGCAGGGCTTCGAGGGTGGTGGCCGCCTGGATTTCGGGAATGGCTTCGTGCTGCATGGGTCCTCCGGTGGGGGGAATGAACAGTCTGGCAATGAAAAGCCCCGCCTCGCGGGTGCGGGCGGGGTGACGCGCTGCGACCTGTTCAGGCGAGCGTGACCCCGGTGCGGGTAAACGGCGAAGGTGTACCGGTCCGGGGCGTCATGGGGTTCAGGGTAGCAGGTCCGGGGGCGGGCGGGGCACAAGTGACCGGACGGTGTTGACATCTGCTTGACAACTGGGGGCAGAATGGTATTCCGATGTTCAATTCAACTGTCCGGCGCGGCTTCGTGCTGCTGGCCTCCGTTTCCCTTGCGTTGTCTTCCTGTGGTCGCACTCCCGCCTCGGCGGCGCCGAACCTGTCTGCCCTGGCGGCGGCGGGCGAGCCGGTCATCAACGAGCTGTACTACGACTCGCCGGGCACGGACGCCGGGACGTTCATCGAACTGAAGGGCCCGGCGGGCGCGAGCCTGAGCGGGTACACGCTGGCGGCGTTCGATACGGCGGGCACGCAGTACCGCACGATCACCCTGTCCGGGACGATCCCGGCGAGCGGGTACTTCGTGGTGGCGCAGGACACGACGGTCGCGAGCCGGAATCTGGTGAATGCGGGCGCGGACCTGAACAACGGGGCGGGGAGCCTGCGCCTGCTGAAGAGCACCACGATCATCGACGCGGTGGCGTACGGCTCGCCCACCAGCAACAAGGGCGAGGGCAGCTCGGCGCCCACGACCGGGGCGGGCAGCGCCCTGGCGCGCGTGCCGGACGGGTCGGACACGAACGCGAACAGCGTTGATTTCAAGGTCCAGGCCGCCACGCCGGGCTCGGCGAACGGGGGCGGGACCGGCGGCGGGGGCGGCACGACCGGGAAGAAGGTCCTGTTCGACCTGACGAAGGCCGAGGACGCCGGGAACGCCGACTGGCGCATCGACGGGGCGTACAGCGATTACGCGAACGCTCTGCGCGGCCTGGGGTACACGGTGAGCAGCATCACGGGGACGAGCATCACCTCGACCAGCCTGTCGGGCGCGTCGGTGCTGGTCATTCCCGAGCCGCAGAACCCGTTCAGCGACGCGGAGCGCGCCGCGATCCAGACCTTCGTGCAGAACGGCGGTGGGGTGTTCATGATCACCGATCACCGCGTCAGCGACCGCAACAACAGCGGCTGGGACAGCCCGGAAGTGTTCGACGGCTGGGACGGCAGCACGCCCGCCAGCGTCAGTACGAGCCTGCAGGCGAGCCTGAACAGTGACGTGATCTTCGGGCTGAACGCGTCGTTCAACTCCAGCTTCAGCGACCCGGTCCTCACGGCGACCCCCGTCACCACGCACCCGATCCTCAACGGCGTGAGCAGCGCCGGGGTGTACGTGGGCACCAGCGTGGACGTCCTGGCGGGCACGGCGCTGATGGGCACGGGCGGCAAGACGTACCTCGCGGTGAACAGCGTCGGGTCGGGCCGCGTGGCGATGTGGGGCGACAGCAGCACCTTCGGGGACAACACGTACTCGGACGGCAGCACCGGCACGTACAACAACTGGCCGAACCTCAGCAACGCCACGATGGGTAAGAACATCGTGCGCTGGCTGGCGAAGGACCTCTGATCTTCATCTAGTCTTCACGTTCCTGACCGGCGGCCCGCTTCTGGGCGGCCGGTCCTGTTTTGCGTGTCCAGGCGCATGAAAAGATGACACACATGATCTGGAGACCGCATGGGTGAAGTACACGCCGAACTGTTCCTGCTGATTGTCGGGGTGCTGCTGCTGGGCAGCCTGCTCATGAGCCGCATCGGGGGGCGCCTGGGCATCCCGGGCCTGCTCCTGTTCCTGGGGGTGGGCATGCTGGCCGGGTCCGACGGGCTGGGCATCCAGTTTCACGATTACCGGCTGGCGCAGGCAATCGGGACGGTGGCGCTGTGCTTCATCCTGTTCCAGGGCGGACTGGACACGAACTGGGCGCACACGCGGCCCGTGGTGCGCCGCGGCCTGAGTCTGGCGACGGTGGGGGTACTGGGCACCGCCGGGATCATGGCGGCGTTCGTGCACTACGCGTTCGGCTTTCCCTGGCTGACGGCGTGGCTGCTGGGCGCGGTGGTCAGCAGCACGGACGCCAGCGCGGTGTTCAGCGTCCTCAAGGAGCGGCAGCTGGGCCTGAAGGGGGACGTGGCGCCGCTGCTGGAGTTCGAGTCCGGCGGGAACGACCCGATGGCGGTCTTCCTGACGGTGGGCCTGCTGGAACTGATCGCGAATCCGGGGCTGGGCGTGCTGAGCATCGTGCCGCTGTTCGTCAAGCAGATGCTGCTGGGCGCCGTGTTCGGGGTGGTGCTGGGCCGCGCGGCGCTGTGGGTCCTGAACCGCCTGCAGCTGCAGTTCGAGGGCCTGTACTCGGTGCTGTCGCTGGCGCTGGCCCTGACGATCTTCGCGGGCACGGCGGTCGCGGGCGGCAGCGGCTTCCTGGCGATCTACATCGCGGGCGTGATCCTGGGCAACGCGGACTTCATCCACAAGCGGTCCCTGATCGGCTTCCACGATGGGCTGTCGTGGCTGATGCAGGTGGCGATGTTCCTCACGCTGGGTCTGCTCGTGAACCCGCACGACCTCCTGCCCACGGCGGGCCTGGCGATCGCGTGCGCGCTCGTGCTGGTGTTCCTGGCGCGGCCGGTCAGCGTGTACCTGGCGCTGGCCCGCGCGAAGATGCCGCTGAACGAGAAGAGCATGGTGGCGTGGGTGGGCCTGCGCGGCGCGGTGCCGATCGTCCTGGCGACCTTCCCGCTGCTGGCGGGCGTGCCGCAGGCGCAGACGCTGTTCAACATCGTGTTCTTCATCGTGCTGGTCAGCGTGCTGCTGCAGGGCACCACCCTGACGCTCGTGGCGCGCTTCCTGCACGTGCGCGAAGCGCTGCCGGTGAACGCGGCGTCCCCGATCACGTACACGCCGACCGGGCATGACCGCAACAACATGGTCGAGGTGGAGGTCGTGCCCGGCAGCGCCGCCGACGGGCAGCGGATCGTGGACCTGAAGTTGCCGCCCGAGGCGCTGGTGATTCTTGTGAACCGCGCCGGGGAGTACCTCATTCCGCGCGGCGCGACCGACCTGCGCGGCGGGGATCAGGTGCTCGTGCTGGCCGGACCGGAGGAACTGCGCGAGGTGCGCCGCACCCTGGGCCGCCCCGGCCCCGCCTGATACGGACTCCGGTTGAAAGGTTTGCAAAAACCGTTCAAACCGAGCGGATGCGAGAAGGAGAGAAGCGGGTTCCGGGCGTGGAGTTGGCAGATCGGTGGTGTTCCGATCTGTCAACGAAACAGACGGAATCCCTATGCCCCGTCCGGCCTGCGCCGGTCAAAGTGTAACGACAGCGTGACGCGCGCCCGCTAGGCTCCTCCCAGACCACACAACATGGGGGGAGGAGTGATGCGACACGAGGCATCCGGCGCGCCGTGACGGCGACGTCGGTTCACATGGACAGGGTGGCCCCCGCGCCAGCCATTGCGCTGGAAGCGCGGGGGCTGGTCAAGGACTTCCGGGGGTTCCGCGCCACGAACGACGTGAACCTGCAGGTTCATGACGGTGAGATTCACGCGATCATCGGCCCGAACGGGGCCGGGAAGACCACGCTGTTCAACCTGCTGTCCGGCTTCCTGAAACCCACGGCGGGCGAGGTGCGTCTGTTCGGCGAGCGGGTGGACACCCTGCGGCCCTTCGAGATCGTGCGGCGGGGTCTGTCCCGGTCGTTTCAGATCAGTTCGGTGTTCCCGACCCTGAGCGTGCGGGAGAACGTGCTGGTGGCCCTCCAGTCACCCACGCCGCTCCCGCACCGGTTCTGGGTGCCGCTGTCACGCCTGGAGTCGCTGGGCGAGCGGGCGGACGCGATCCTCGCGGACGTGGGCCTGGGCGGCATGCCAGGGCGGCTGGCGGCGGACCTGAGTCACGGGGAGAAACGGCAGCTGGAGATCGGGATCTCCATGACGCAGGACCCGCGCGTGCTGCTGCTGGACGAACCCACGTCCGGCATGGGCTCAGAAGGCATCGCGCGGGTGATCGCCCTGGTGCGTCAGGTGGCGCGCGGGCGCACCGTGGTGCTGGTGGAACACAACATGAGCGTCGTGGCGGAACTCGCCGACCGCATCACGGTCCTCCAGTACGGCTCGGTCCTCGCCAGCGGCCGGTACGAGGACGTGCGGCGCGACCCGCGCGTCATCGAGGCGTACCTCGGCGACGACGGGGGACACGCGTGATGCGGGTTCCGTCTGTTTCGTTGCCAGATCGGCACACCACCGATCTGTCCACTCCACGTCCGGAACCCGCTTCGCTCCCTCTCGCTCTGCTCGGATGGAATGGGTTTTGCCAACCCATCCCATCGGAGTTCGTATGACCCCGCTCCTCTCGGTGCAGGACCTGAACGCCTTCTACGGGCAGAGTCACGTGCTGCGCGGCGTGAACCTGCACGTGAACCCGGGCGAGGTCGTCAGCCTGATCGGCCGCAACGGCGCCGGGAAGACCACCACCCTGAAAAGCGTGATGGGCGTGCTGCGCAGCCGTACGGGGCAGATCACGTTCGGCGGGCAGGACATCAGCCGCCTGCCCAGCAACCGCGTGGCGGCGCAGGGCCTGGCGTGGGTGCCGGAGGAACGCGCGATCCTCAGCACCCTGACCGTCCGGGAGAACCTCGAACTGCCGCCCAGCCGCCCCGGAGGCTGGAGTACCGAGCGCATCTACGACGCGTTCCCCGTGCTGCGCGAGCGGGGGCATCATCCGGGCAGCAAGCTCTCGGGCGGGGAGCAGCAGATGCTGGCGATGGTGCGCGTGCTGCGCGCCGGGCCGAAGCTGCTGCTGCTGGACGAGCCCAGCGAGGGCCTGGCGCCCGTGATCGTGCAGCGCATCGGCGAGATCATCGACACGCTGCGCCAGAGCGGCATGGCGGTGCTGCTGGTCGAGCAGAACCTGAAGTTCGCGTCGCGCCTCGCGGACCGGCACTACGTGTTCGTGGACGGGCAGATCGTGGACGAGGTGCCGCGCGAACAGGTGGACGCCCGCCGGGAGGACTTGCTGCGGTACCTCAGCGTGTAAGCCCGCGTCCCTCTCCCCCATTCCGCGCCCCATTCACTCCATCTGGAGGTTGTCCCATGAACAAGACCCGCACCGCCATCCTGGCCCTGACCGCCCTGCTTCTGGCGCCCGCCACGTCTGCCCAGTCCCTGTCCGATGGGGGCGTCAAGGTGGGCGTCCTGACGGACCTGTCCGGCGTGTACTCCGAACTGTCCGGGCAGGGCAGCGTGAAGGCCGCGCAGATGGCCGCCGAGGACTTCATGAAAGCGAACCGCGCGTACGCCGGGAAGGTCAGCGTCATCGGCGTGGACCACCAGAACAAGGCCGACGTCGCCGGGAACAAGGCCGCCGAGATGATCGACCGGCAGAACGTGGACCTGCTGGTCGACATGCCCACCAGCAGCGCCGCGCTGGCCGCCACCGAGGTCGCCCGGCAGAAGAAGACGGTCGCGATGGTCGTCACCGGCGCCACCACCGCCCTGACCAACGAGAAGTGCAACAAGTACACCTTCCACTACGCGTACGACAACTACATGCTCGCCAACGGCACCGGCACCGCCGTCACGAAACGCGGCGGGAGCAGCTGGTACATCATCTACCCCAACTACGCGTTCGGGCAGGACCTGAACCGCCAGATGGTGTCGGCCGTGCAGGAGAACGGCGGGAAACTGGCCGCGCCCAGCGACGCGACGCCCTTCCCGAACACGGACTTCAGCTCGTACCTACTGAAAGCGCAGAGCGTGCGGCCCAAGATCTTCGGGACGATGCAGGCCGGGAACGACCTCGTGAACGTCGTCAAGCAGTACAACGAGTTCGGCCTGAAGAAACAGGGCATCGGCCTGGGCATCGGCCTGCTGTTCGAAACCGACGTGGCCGCGCTGGGCCAGGACGCGTTCTCCGGCGCGATCGCCACCGTGCCGTGGTTCTGGAACTTCGACGCGCGCTCCCGCCAGTGGGCCGGCCGCTTCGAGAAGGCCTTCGGGAAGAAACCCACCTGGGCGCAGGCGGGCGTGTACTCCGCGACCCTGCAGTACCTGAGCGCCGTGGCCCGCGCCAAGACCGACAACAGCGACGCGGTCGTCAAGGCGCTCGAAGGGTACTCCTTCGACGACTTCTTCGCGCGCAACGCCACGATCCGCCCGCAGGACCACCGCGTCCTGCTCGACGTGCAGGTCGTGCAGGTCAAGGGCAAGAGCGAATCCAAGGAAGCCGGGGACATCTACAAGCGCCTGAACACCATTCCCGCCGCGAAGGCCTTCATGCCCCTGAGCGAGAACAAGTGCCGCATGTGAGGAAGGCGGTCTAAGGGTCAGAGGGTCTCACCGTCCAGGGCGCGTCCCACGCCGTGTCGGCGCGCTCTTGGACTCTGCGACCTTCAGACTCTTCGACCCTCGGACGCTTATGAATACACAGTTACTCTTGATTCAGGTGTTCAACGGTCTGGTGAACGGCGCGTTCTACGCGCTGCTGTCGCTGGGCCTCGCGGTGATCTTCGGGATGCTGCGGATCGTGAATTTCATGCACGGCGCGCTGTACATGCTGGGCGCGTTCGCGGCGTTCGCGCTGGGGCAGCTGCTGGGGCTGGGCTTCTGGCCGTCGCTGATCCTGGCGCCGCTGCTCGTGGGTCTGCTGGGCGTGGTGCTGGAGCGTGGGCTGCTGTCGCGGCTGTACGGGCTGGAACCCAGTTACAACCTGCTGCTGACGTTCGGCCTGACGCTGCTCACGCAGGATCTGGTGAAGCAGGTGATGCTGAGCCGCTTCGCGGTGTCGAGCGCGCCGTACTCGCCGCCCGAGGTGCTGTCGGGCGTGGTGAACCTGGGCTTCGTGGTGTTCCCGAAGTACCGCCTGTTCGTGATCGCGCTGTCGCTGGTGGTGTGCCTGGTCACGTGGTTCGTGATCGAGAAGACCCGCGTGGGGGCGATCATCCGCGCCAGCACGGAGAACCCGGTCGTAACGCGGGCGTTCGGCATCAACGTGAGCCTGTGGGTGACCGGCGTGTTCGCGGTGGGCGCGGCGCTGGCCGGACTGGCGGGCGTGCTGGCCGCGCCGATCTACTCGGTCGAGCCGTACATGGGTGCCGAGCTGATCATCACGACGTTCGCGGTGGTCGTGATCGGCGGGATGGGCAGCATCCTGGGGTCGGTCGTGACGGGCTTCGCGGTGGGGGTGCTGGCGGCGGTGGGCGCGGCGGTGTACCCGCCGATCGCGAACACGCTGGTGTTCATCCTGATGGCGCTGGTGCTGCTGGTGCGGCCCAGTGGGCTGTTCGGCCTGCCTGAGGGGGCGCGGTGAGCGCCGTCTCGAAACTGGGGGTGACGCGCGATCCGGCCCGCGTGACCCGCGCCGCGTGGCTGATCGGCCTGGGCCTCGTGCTGCTGGCGCTGCCGCATCTGATCTACCCGGTGCTGGCGCTGGACATCCTGGCGTGGGGGTTGTTCGCGGTGGCGTTCGACCTGCTGTTCGGTTTCAGCGGGCTGCTGTCGTTCGGGCACGCGGCGTTCTGGGGGACCAGCGCGTACCTGACCGCGTACCTGCTGGGGCACGGGCAGAGCGTCCCGGTCGCCATCGCGGGCGGCACGCTGAGTGCGCTGGCGCTGGCGGTACCGGTCGCGTACCTGAGCGTGCGGTCCAGCGGCATCTACTTCAGCATGATCACGCTGGCGTTCGCGCAGATGGTGTCGTTCCTGGCACTGCAGTGGACGGACCTGACCGGCGGCGAGAACGGCCTGCAGGGCTTCGCGCGGCCCAGCTTCCTGGGCCTGGACTTCAGTGACGCGCAGGTGCGGTACTACGTGTGCCTCGCGCTGTTCACGCTGGGCTTCGGCGTGGCGTACCGCGCGGTCCGCAGTCCCTTCGGGCAGGCGCAGCAGGCGGTGCGGGACAGCGAGCAGCGCGCGCAGAGCGTCGGGTACAACCCCGCGCGGTTCAAGTTCACGGCGTTCCTGCTGAGCGCCGGGCTGGCCGGACTGGCGGGTGCGATGTACACCTTCGGGCACGGCGTGGTCAGCCTGGAGGTCGTGAACTGGCGCACGTCCGGCGAGGTCGTCATGATGACCCTGCTGGGCGGCACCACCACCCTGTTCGGCCCGGTGATCGGCGCGGGGATCGTGCTGCTGCTGCGCGACGTACTGACCACCGCGAACCTCCCGGTGGGCATCGTGACGGGCGTGGTGTTCGTGCTGGTGGTGCTGTTCTTCCGCCGGGGCGTGGTGGGCACCCTGCAACACTGGCGGCGCCGCCGATAAGGCACACGGCGAGGGCCGCCCGACCAGATGCGCGGGCGGCCCTCCTTCCGTTCTGGTTACTGCTCGTCTTTCAGGCCGCGGATCTCCTCGATGAAGCGCTCCAGGCTGTCGAAGTCGCGGTACACGCTCGCGAAGCGGATGTACGCCACGTCGTCCAGGGGCCGCAGGAAGGTCATGGCGCGGCGGCCGATCTCCTCGCTGCGGATCTCGCTGGCCTGCACCTCGTCCTCGAAGCCGTACGCGAAGGCGCGCAGCAGGTCCTGATCCACGGGGCGTTTCTCGGTGGCCAGGACCAGTCCGCGCAGCAGCTTGTCGGGGTTGAACGCCTCGCGCGGGCCGCTGCGTTTGACGACCATCAGCGGCTCGAGCTGCGCGCGTTCGTAGGTGGTGAAGCGCCGGGCGCAGTTCAGGCATTCGCGGCGGCGGCGGATGCTGGCCCCGTCGTCGCTGGGCCGGGAGTTCACGACCTTGCTGTCCGGCGCGGAGCAGTACGGGCACTTCATGCCAGGACCGCCCGGCGGGAACGGTCGGGGCGCGGTGCGGACGTGGGGCAGGTCACAGGGGGTAGTCCTCCTGCACGCGCAGTTTCGGCAGCGGCGGGAGGGGCACCTCGATGACGTTGCCGCGCAGGGAGGCCATGCCGGGCGCGGCGAGGGCCATGACGGCGTTGGACAGCGGGCGGTCGAGGGTGTCGTCGCTGCTGCTGGCGCGTGAGGGCAGCAGGAGGTTCAGGCGCAGGTTCTCGCGGTGGGCGTTCTGCACGAGGCCCTGCACGGCGCCGCGCTGCGGGTGGACGTGCAGGCCGCGTTCGTCGGTGTGCGGGCCGATGATGGTCAGCCAGGTGCCCGGGAGGCGGCGGCGGATGATCTGCGCGATGGCGACGCTGCTTTTCACGTTGCAGTTGAACAGGTCCATCCATTCGTTCTCGCTGAGCATGGTGAACTCGGCGTGGGCGCGTTTGTCGGCGAGGTGCACGATGCCGTGCAGGCTGCCGTAGATGTCGAGGATGCGGGTCTGGGCGCTCAGCCAGTCCAGGGGGACGCCCACGTCGGCCTTGATGGGGATGGCGGTGCCGCCGGCGTGTTCGAGCTGGCTGGCGGCCGCCGCGAGGGTCTCGCTGTTGTTGCCGATCAACACGACGCTGGCCCCGGCGCGGGCCAGGGCGGCGCTGATGGTGCGTCCGTACCCCTGATCCGCCCCGGTGACGGCGATCACCTGTCCGGCCAGCACTTCACCGACGGTGGTGTGCGCGGGCACGGCAGCGATGGGGGTCTGCTGGGTCATGTTCCTCATCATACCGGAGCGGGCGTGGCGTTTATCCCGCCTGCGGGAGGGGCCGCAGGGCCTGCGGGGGTGGGTCCCCGGCGCGGTGGCCGCAGCCGCACCCGTGGCACCAGTAGCCCTGGTCGCCGTCGCGCAGGTCGTGCAGGGTCAGAGGCTGGGCGCAGTGCGGGCAGACGTGCCGGTAGCCGCGCCCGCTGGCGGGCAGGGGGTCGGCCTGCGGGCGGAACACTCGCTTCATACTACGATCATAGCAGAATACAGCCGACTAATTCTTCCCAAGCAGGAAAGAGGCGGGCCGTCGCCCACCCCCACAAGCTCGGCTGTTACAGCGGTTTCCAGTTCCATTGAATGGCCAACACCACGCCCTTCAATTCCACTTCCAACCGCCGGTGGTGTCAGGTGCTCGCTTCGCTCGTTCAGGAGTATTGAAGGGCACCTTCAATACTCCTGAATTCTGCTATTACAGGTCCGGTTCGTCCGTGAATTCCGGTTCCGGCGCGCGCGCCCCCGGCGACGGCTCCCCCACCCGGCGCCGCTTGCGCAGCATCGCGGGTTCCTTGTCCAGGTTGAACACGAAGTGCCGCGGGCGCCGCTCGCGCAGCCACGTCTCCAGCGCCACCAGCCGCGGCCGGAAACGGATGAACTCCCGCAGCTGCCGGATCGGCACGAAACGCGCCTCCTGCACGTCCCGGTCGGGGTCACGCGGCTCCAGCTTCCCGCCCACCTCACGCCCGGTGTAGAAGAACTGCAGGTGGTGACCCCATGTGACCGCCTGGAACTCCACGATGAAGGCCAGGTCGCGCAATTCCACGACCAGTCCGGTCTCCTCGAAGGTCTCGCGCCGCGCGCCGTCCTGCACGAGCTCCCCGGACTCCAGGCCGCCCTTGGGCAGCGACCAGCGGCCCCGCTCGCGCACGAGCAGGATCTCGTCGCCGCGCAGCACGATGCAGCCCACGCCGATGCGCGGGTCGGCCAGCGGCCGCTTCTGCCCGCGCTTGCTGGGTGCCGCCGGGATGGGCGTGGCGGTCGTGTTCGTGACCTGCCCGGGCCGCGCCTGCGCCCCCCCGGTGCCGCGGCGACGACGGCGGCGGCGCTGCGCGCCCTGCCCTGCGGCCTTGACCTGTTCTTCCGCCATTACACGCCCTCCGGCGCGAGGTCGTTGAAGCGGACGTGCGCGCTGTGAAACTGCAACTTCACCGTACCGACCGGCCCGTTGCGCTGCTTGCCGACGATGATCTCCGCGATGCCCTGCTGATCCGTCTCCTTGTTGTAGTACTCGTCGCGGTAGATGAACATCACGATGTCCGCGTCCTGCTCGATCGCGCCCGACTCACGCAGGTCCGACAGCATCGGCCGGTGGTTGGGGCGCTGCTCGACGGCGCGCGACAGCTGCGACAGCACGATGATCGGCACCTCCATCTCACGGGCCAGCCCCTTCAGGCCGCGCGAGATGGTACTGATCTCCTGCTGGCGGTTCTCGGTCCCGCCGCCGCCCTTGCTGCCCGACATGAGCTGCAGGTAGTCGATGACGACCAGCCCCAGCCGCCCGTGCTGCGCCGCGATCCGCCGCAGTTTGCTGCGCAGGTTGTTCAGCGTCAGGTCCGCCTCGTCGTCGATGATCATCGGCGCGTCCGCCAGCCGCCCGGCCGCGTGCGCCAGCCGCTCGAAATCCCGCTCGTTCAGCTGCCCGGACCGGATGCGGTTCATGTCCACGCGCGCCTCGCTGCACAGCATGCGCAGCGCCAGCTGCACGGCGGGCATTTCCAGGCTGAACACCGCGACCGCCTTCTCGCCGCGCAGCGCGACGTTCTGCGCGATGGACAGCGCGAAGGCCGTGTTGTGCAGGCAGATGTCCGCCGCGATGAAGTTCGCGTCACCGGGCACCGTCAGGTCGTACACCTGCCGTTCACCCACGTCCTCGATGGTGACGATGTCGTCCCAGTACAGTGCGCCGCTGCCCAGCATGGACAGATGCGGATCATCCAGCACGGCGGCGTACCGCGCAGCGCGAGCCTGCGGCAGACCGCGCGACGTGTGCGCATTGAACCCGCCCCCGGTGTGCTCTCCCGCCGCGCGGGCCAGCGCGGACAGGCTCAGGCCGCGGGCCTGCGCGGCCCGACGAACATGCACCCACGCGCCGACACCCGGATGACCGACATTGCTCCGCTGACCGGCACTCACGGGGATCTCCCGCTGCGCCTTGGCGCCCAGCCAGCCGATCCGGTTCTGGTACCCGGCGATACTCCGCGGCTCGGTGATCTCGACCCGCCAGGACCGCCCGGTCTTCTGCCACAGCTTCGACACGATCCCGAAGCGGGTCAGGGCGTGATGCACGTCACGCGCCAGCCGCTCACTGGCGACCGTGAACTCGATCCGCGCCTTCCCGGCCAGGGCGTACAGCGTTCCGTCGCACGACAGCAGCACCCGCAGGAACGACGCCAGCCCCGCGCGGGTCAGGGTCCAGACCACGTCCGGAATGCGCTTGCTGTCCGCGTGTTCACCCCACACGCCCAGCTCACGGAGCCACGCGATCAGGGGGTTAGCTCGGTTCTTCTGCTCGCCGGGCGACCAGCAGCGACTGATCCGGTAGTCGATTCCGGTCCGCTCGTCCTGGATCATGTCCAGCTCCGGGAACTCCGCCTGCAGGCACGCGCGGAAATCCTCGACCAGTTCGGGATCGGCGTTCGTGAACCTCGGGCTGCTCTGCGTGAGGCCACCCTCGGCCAGCAGGTAGGCCAGGAGCCGCACACGCTCCGCGCTCAGGGCGTCCACGGAACCGAACACGGCCACCTCACGCGGCACGGCAATCCGGTCGCCGACCTTCAGGTCATACAGCGGCGTCCAGCCGTCCACACCCAGGAACGGGTGGTGCGGGGTGGTCTCGACCACGCGCCCCGTGCGGGTCGTCACGCGCCGCACCGACTTCACACCACTGTCAATCCACGCCCCCACCCGCGACTCCCGCACCTGGCCGTCCGGCGCGACACTCAACACGACCGGCAACTCCCGGCGCACGAACGCCTCCACCGTGATCCGCTCTCCGGTGCCCGGCACGTCGATCAGCGTGTCGGCCGACACGCATTTCCCCATCGAAGGCCGGGCGGCCAGCACGTTCAGGCTGCCCTTCTGCAACCCCGAGATCTGCTCGTCCAGGTCACGGAAGCCCGTGCTGACGCCGTCCGGGATGCCCTTATTCTGGTGCAGCAGCGTGATGTACTCGAAGGTCTCGGTGACGACCTCGTTCATCGCCTGGAACGCCTCGCCCTTCTTCTTCTGCTCGGCGACCTCGAAGATCATCTTCTCGGCGCGGTCCAGCAGGTCCTCCAGCGGCAGCTGCGCCTCGTACGCCAGCTGCATGGCCTTCCCGGACGCGCTGATCAGCGAGCGCAGCGTGGCCTTCTCCTGCACGATGCGCGCGTAGTGCTCGGCGTACGCGGCGGTCGGCACCTGATCCGACAGGCCGATCAGGTACGTCAGGCCCCCGACCTCGTCCAGCATGCCCTTGACCCGCAGGTCCTCGCTGAGCGTCACCAGGTCCACCGGCTCGCCGCGCTCCTGCAGGGTGCGCATGGCCGTGAAGATCTTGCGGTGACCCTCGCGGTAGAACATCTCGGGCGTGACCGTGTCGCCCAGGGAGTTCAGGGTGTCGTTGTCCAGAAGAATGCTGCCCAGCACGCTGATCTCAGCGTCGTTGCTGTGCGGCGGAACGCGTGGCGTGAGTTCCAAATGCGGCCTCTCTCCCGGCAGGGCGCGGGACGCTGGGGCCCCGGACCGCTCCCGCCGTCCAATGTGATGTGAGCAAGTCGGGGACACCCGCAGGTCATCCCATTCGCCTGACCCCGGTGACGGAGCAGGCTGAACTGCCCAGCAGCATACCACCCCCACCTACGGGGGAACACCGCACCGCGACCCTCACAAACGAAATGGCAGTTCAAAACGATGGAAAAAAGACGTGTAGTTCACACTTGGCCCCTGCCGGGCACCGCAGGGCGGATCGTCCCGCACCCCACCGTTCCGTAAGACTGTTGTGAGAAAAACCCGGGTACACTTCACATCAAGGCAGGACAGGAGACACCTGACCCGCCCAATGCCATACGCAGACCACCCGGACCCATCCATCCATCAACCGGCGTGGTCGCACCAGGAGCACAGCATGAAGAACACCACCCAAGGCTTCACCCTGATCGAGCTGCTCATCGTCATCGCCATCATCGGCATCCTGGCCGCCGTCCTGATCCCCAACCTGCTGGGTGCTCGGACGAAGGCGAATGACACCGCCGCTAACGCCGTGGGACGTCAGATCCTCACTGCAATGGCAGCCACGGAAGTGGGCAACACTACTGGCACACTGCCCACCTGCGCTTGGGCCACCGGTGTAACCACTGTTACCGCCGGCTCTGAAACTGCCAAAGTTAACGCACCTGGACCGGTTACTGATACTGTGTGCTCCAATATCAAGGCTGATGGCTCGGCCGCCACTACCGCCGCTGACGCAGCCCAGTACAAAGTTGTCGTCACCTACTCTGGTGGCTCGGCTGCCACCAAAACCTACACCTCCTCGCGATAACTAAACATGGAATGGGAACGGTTGATGGATAAGCCGTTCCCATTCCATGTTCAGCAGAATACCAATAATATATTTAATCATCGGTAAGCATTTAACTCAGATCTTGCACCTGAATAGGTAGTCAAAAAGCACTCCCAGACGAGAGAACGAGAGTGAGTACGAAATCAGACCCTCCGGGAAGCGCGCTCGTATCTTGGCAGATCACCTGCTCTCTGTCCCCCGTACGATCTACCATCGCAGGCTTTTATCTTGACGCGAGACTCAGCACCTGACACTCCGCAATTTCCCGCGAAGCGTCAGATTCTGAAGACCTGTTGCGCAGTAGTTGAAGGATCAGTGGGGAGCCGTGAATCGGCTCCCCACTGATCTGTCCCTGCGCTCAGGGCGTGCAGAGGTGGTGGCGGCGTTGCCAACGGAGATTGACGAGTCCAGCAACACACCCCCACATCACGCCGTGCTGTGAGGTCTGATTCCTGAAAAACTCCTTGCAGACGCGAAATTTCTTGATGCGGCCGATGGCATTCTCAGCGCTGATCCGCACCTTGGAGATCAGCCGATTCAGCTCACGTTGCTCCTTGCTCAACTCGCCGTTCTTCGGTCGTTTGGCGGGCACGATGGTTTCCCAGTCCGGATAGACCTTCTCCATTCCGGTATAGCCCCGGTCTCCCCACACCCGGACGTGCCTGGGCAGTCGGTTCATCAATCGGGAACGTCGCAGCACCTTCATGTCGTGGGTGCGACCGCTGGCGGTCGCACTGAGGTGCACGATCTGTCCTTCGGGCGTCACCGCCACCTGGGTTTTCAGGGTGTGGGTCCTATTCTTGACGCTGTAGAAGCGCTTCTTGTCCTTTGGTCGCCCGACCGCCTTCTTGCCGGGGTTCTCCCCCTTCTTCACTTTCGGCTGCCCGCGAGGTTGCTCAGTCCCATCCACGATCACGTCGGTCAGTTCGGGGAAGATATCCAGAAACTCCTCCAGCGAGCGTATTTTCCTCGGGTTCCTGCTCACCCCTCCAGGAGCGTTATCCGGCTCGGCCTGGAGCGTCCGGGGACGGAGGGGAGCAGGCAACGCCTGCTCCAGGACCGGCAGCAGGGCGTGGATGTTCCGGCAGATGTTCGCCGCGTCCAGATCGAACAGGATGCCCAGAACATGCATGGTGAAGTACTGTCGCAGATAGAGCAGCGTCACCAGCAGCCGCTGGCTGAGGTCGAGCTTAAAGGTGTTGCCCGCTCCGATGCGCCGGACCCGTCCGGCGCGGGCAAGGGAGCGGTGATGACTCCGTTCCCACAAGGGCTCCAGTTCAATCAGCAGCTGGTCGAACTCGGCAGGACTCAACCCCCTGACTACCCTTCAAAACGGGGCATGAGTGTGCTCAAGGTGCGCCAGGATGCGCCGGACGGATGCAGCAGAAGATCCTGGAGATGATCAAGCCCGAGTCGAAACACAGACACCGTGCGGTGTCCGTGTTTCTTTACTTTGGTAGCTGTTCGACGTGCCACGACCTCGCCCGTCACGCACGCCCAGATGAAGGCGACGCTGACGACCGTCAGGAGCGAAGACACTCGCTCGGGGCGCGTCAGACCCGTATCTTCCAGGTTGAACCCTCTGGTTTTCAACGCGGCGTGCAGATTTTCTGTTTGCCAGCGCAGGGCATACCGGCGCATGTTCGGCAGGGCGTGCCCCCGATACGCCAGGTACAGCATGTCACCGGCTGCGTTTTTCGTGGCCGCCACTCGCAGATTCACACCGTAGATGCGGGTCTGGCGATGCCAGACCCTGACTTCACCCACCTGAAGGTTCTTGAAGACCGCCCAGACCGGCATGCCGTGCGCGCCGATCGTGGCGCGAGCTGGGAGACGAATGCAGGGTGCAATCCCGTGCTGGTCGAGGAATCGAAACCAGTGCTGCCCAATGAATTCACGATCCGCGAGCAGGCACCGGATCTCCCGATCTGGGCAGAGCTTCAGGAAGCGCTCCACGAGCGCTTCCCGGACACAGGAACGACTGGCCCCACCGTGCGGGAGCAGTGTCCACATCAGCGGCAAACTGAACCCGTTCCACACGGCAGAGAGCAGGAGAATATTGACGTCCTGTTGGCCAAGTTTCCAGTTGGTGCGATCGAGAATGAGGTCGACTGGGCCGGGCGGGAGAAAGGACAAGGCGAATCGGGGGAACAGCGCCTCAGGAAACGGGAACTGGACGAACCGGCAGAGCCGCTGATACCGAGTCGTCAACGAGCCCGGGAGGGCGACATGCGTCTTCAGGCTGTACAGGACAACGGTGCGCGCCTGAATGACCGCCAGGATCAGGGCCGTGAAGACGACGAGGCGGCGAGCGTCCACAGGGAAAGCAGACCGCAAGGCGGTCTGCAAGGTATCGTGAGGTGGTCGGCTCCTAAGGGTTTTCATCGCAGAAATACCGTACAGGAGCCGACTTTCTGCTGCCTACTGTGCGTTTTGAAGGGTAGTCAGCTCAACCCCACCAGCCGTTCAAAGGACCGCCCCCTGGATTTCAGCTTCTCAAGCCGCAACACCCTTGAACCTACCTGCTCCGACCTCTACTGCGCAACAGGTCTTGAGATCGTCCCCCGCATCCGGACCTCCCCGACATCGCGGCGGCCCTACCGAGCACCCGACTGCCAACTCTCCCCTCTGCCCGGCACCGCACGCTCGCCGTGCTGGCCTTGTAGGACGGTGTCCGCTCGAGAGAGGCAACAATGCGAGAACAGGCATGCAATACCTGAGGTGAACCACCAAGCGCTGAGGGAGCCGTCATGAAAATGCAGAAGCGTAAGAAGCCGATCTGGCCCTGGATTGTCGCCGTAGCGGCGGGCGTTGCCATCGTGAATACGGTGAGGACCGGCGGAGACGGAACTACTGATCAACCCCCGGTAACGATGATCGATCCAGTCGCTACCTTTCCAGAGATCTTCATCGACACAGCAAGACAATACTTCAACAGGGGAATAATATATTCAATTTCCGCTCCAGAACAAGGAAAAGGCATCATTGATTTCAGGAATAACCCCGAATATCTCGGAACGGGCGACAAAGTCAACAAGGTCATGGCCATCGAATCCGCTCGACTATTTCGAGAAATTAAAGAACTAAATGACTTAAGCCTGACCATACCTAGCGCCGGAAAGACGTATCGACTGCAAGTCACCCGCAAGCAGATGGACAGCCACTACGGCACGAAGCTCGCCGATCTCAGCATGGAGACCTGGCGTAATTTCTTCTTGGAGCGGTACGACACCAAGCAGGCGCGAGCGGAATTCGTTGCGAAACACGTCAAGGTGAGTGAACCGTGACCTGAAGCGTGCAACTTAGATCTTGCGCCTGAATAGGTAGTCAAAGCGCGCTCCCATACGAGAGAACGAGGGTGTGAACGACCTCAGACTCTCCGGGAAGCGCGCTCGTATTCTGGCAGATCACCTGCTCTCCGTCCCCCGCACGATCTATCAGCGGCGCAGCCTTGAGGCTGCGCTCGGCATGTTCCTCGATCTGGGGCGGAAAACAGCGCTTCACCGTGCCTCTACGGTCAGCGCGAGTGCCCTCAGTCGTTTCCTGAACGTGTACACCTGGGACACCCGCACCTGCTGGGACAGTCTTCAGCACACGCAATGGGAGTCGCTTCTGCTGGCCGCGCGCCGCAAGCGGCGCCCGCGACTTCACCTGTGCGTCGACCTCACCAGCATCCCCAAGACCGGCCAGAAGCTCCCCGCTGTTCGCGTGTATAACGGCGTGCACGGCATTCACCTCGTGGTCCTGTACGCCGTTTACGGCGCACTCAAATTCCCAGTCGGGTATCGCGTGTACCGGGGTCGGGGTGCCCCGACCCCGGTCCGGCTCGCCCTGGATCTCCTCGCCACCGTTCCATCGCCGATCCGACGGCGATTCGACGTGTGGGTGCTGGCCGACAGCGGTTTCGAGTCCGCGAAGTTCCTGCAGGGTGTGCGGGATGAAGGGTTCGAGTTCGTCGTGGGTGTTCGGTCGAATCGGCGCACCGATCACCCAGGTCGAGTGACCGTGAGTGACTGTGAGCACGGCAGTTGGCTGTCCCTCCACAACTGGCCGTGGGAGGTCGTGACGTTGGCCCGATTTGACCGGGGCGACCGGACCTTCTTCTCAGTGTCGTCGGAACTGCTCTCTGGCGACGACGTCGCCAGAGAGGGAAAACGTCGGTGGGCGATCGAATCCTTCTTCAAGGAGTCCAAACACCAGTTCGGGTTGAACCAGTTCGCACTCCATACCTCAGATCTTGCACCTGAATAGGTAGTCAAAACGCGCTCCCAGACGAGAGAACGAGGGTGTGAACGACCTCAGACTCTCCGGGAAGCGCGCTCGTATTCTGGCAGATCACCTGCTCTCCGTCCCCCGCACGATCTATCAGCGGCGCAGCCTTGAGGCTGCGCTCGGCATGTTCCTCGATCCAGGGCGGAAAACAGCGCTTCACCGCGCCTCTACGGTCAGCGCGAGTGCCCTCAGTCGTTTCCTGAACGCGTACACCTGGGACACGCGTGCCTGCTGGGACAGCCTTCAGCACACGCAATGGGAGTCGCTTCTGCTGGCCGCGCGCCGCAAGCGGCGCCCGCGGCTTCACCTGTGCGTCGACCTCACCAGCATCCCCAAGACCGGCCAGAAACTCCCCGCTGTTCGCGTGTATAACGGCGTGCACGGCATTCACCTCGTGGTCCTGTATGCCGTCTACGGCACACTCAAATTCCCAGTCGGGTATCGCGTGTACCGGGGTCGGGGTGCCCCGACCCCGGTCCGGCTCGCCCTGGATCTCCTCGCCACCGTTCCATCGCCGATCCGACGGCGATTCGACGTGTGGGTGCTGGCCGACAGCGGTTTCGAGTCCGCGAAGTTCCTGCAGGGTGTGCGGGATGAAGGGTTCGAGTTCGTCGTGGGTGTTCGGTCGAATCGGCGCACCGATCACCCAGGTCGAGTGACCGTGAGTGACTGTGAGCACGGCAGTTGGCTGTCCCTCCACAACTGGCCGTGGGAGGTCGTGACGTTGGCCCGATTTGATCGGGGCGACCGGACCTTCTTCTCGGTGTCGTCGGAACTCCTCTCTGGCGACGACGTCGCCAGAGAGGGAAAATGTCGGTGGACGATCGAATCCTTCTTCAAGGAGTCCAAACACCAGTTCGGCCTGAACCAGTTCGCGATGCACACCGCTCAGGGGCTGGATCGCTGGGTACTCCTAGTGTGTGCGGCCTTCACGCTGACCGTGCTGTGCTCCGGAGGAGGAAAAACGCTGGAAGAGGACGCCAGGCTGGCGGCGCAGATCGCACTGCCTGCACTGGTCGTTGTGCGGCTGATGATCGAGGTGCAGCGACACGAGGAATTGCTGCGCCAGCACGGCTATTCAGTCCACCTATCCAGGTGCAAGATCTGAGAACTACCATATATAGGTAGGTTGTCAAATATTTATAAATTCGTATAATTGAATTTAGTACGCAACTATCTTTAATAATATTTTGTTGTATTTAGAATATCTAGTAATTATGCAATGTGTAGTGATATCTGACACCCATTTTCTATTTTACTATTCAAATGGTATGATTGCACTTATGCAGAAGCAGCCGTTTACCGCTCTGGCGGCCGTGTATGACGCGATCATGGCGGACGTGGAGTATGACCACTGGGCGGATTTCGTCCTGTCGTTCGCGCGGGACGGGGGGCTGGTCGGGCCGGGCCGCGCGCTGGATCTGGCGTGTGGCACCGGGGGCTTCACGCGGGAGTTGCGCGCGGCGGGCTGGGACGTGACGGGCCTGGATTTCAGCGAGGCGATGCTCACCGAGGCGCGGTCGCGCCTGCCGGGCGTGCCGTTCGTGCAGGGCGACCTGCGGACCTTCGAGCTGGGGGAGCGGTTCGGGCTGGTGACGTGCGTGTTCGACAGCCTGAACAACCTCCTGACGCCGGGGGATCTGGGCGCGGCTCTGGCTCGGGCGCGGGCGCACCTGAGTCCCGGCGGGCTGCTGGCGTTCGACGTGAACACCCGCCTGGGCGTGCGGGAACTGTGGGAGGGGGACGCCATCGAGGGTCTGGCGCCGCTGCCGGACGGCGGTGAGGTCCACTACCACTGGTCGCATCACTACGACGCGGAGGCGGATGTGGGCGTGGTGCAGGCGTTCTGCCGGGTGGACGAGCAGGAGTTCGTGGAAACGCACCGCGAGCGCGGGTACGACCCGGCGGACCTGGAGCCGCTGCTCTCGGCGGCGGGGTTCGCGCGGTGGGAGATCGTGGAGTACCCGGATTACGCGCCGCCGGAACCGGACGCGCCGCGCGTGTGGGTGTTCGCCTGGGCGGGTGAACAGTGAGCGCCCTGCCGGTGCTGGGCGCGGGCGGATGGGGCACGGCACTCGCGGTGAACGCGGCGCGCAACGGCCCGGTGCGGCTGTGGGCGCGCCGCGCTGATTTTGCGCGGTCCCTGGCGGAGGGGCGGGTGAACGCGGAGTACCTGCCGGGCGTGACCCTCCCGGCGGGCCTGGAGGTCACGGCGCACCTGGGCGAGGCGATCACGGACGCGCCGTTCGCGCTGGTCGTGGTGCCCAGCGTGGGCGTCCCGGAGCTGCTCGCGGCGCTGCCGCGTGACCTGGGCGTGGTGCTGTGCGCCAAGGGCCTCGCGCCGGACGGGGGGCAGCTGAGCGTCCTGGCGCGGCAGCTGGGCTTCACGCGCGTGGCGGTCCTGAGCGGCCCGAACCACGCCGAGGAGATCGGGCGGGGCCTGCCCGCCGCCACCGTGGTCGCCAGCCGCGACGGTGGTTTTGCGCGGTCCGTGCAGGCGGCGCTGATGACGCCGGGCCTGCGCGTGTACACCAGCGACGACGAGACGGGCGTGGAACTGGGCGGCGTGCTGAAGAACGTCATGGCGGTCGCCGCCGGGCTGGTGGACGGCCTGAACCTGGGGGACAACGCCAAGTCCGCGCTGATCACGCGTGGGCTGCGCGAGATGAACCGCTACCTGACGGCGCTGGGCGCCCGCGAGGAGACCGTGTACGGCCTGAGTGGTCTGGGCGATCTGGTCGCCACGGCCACCAGCCGCCACAGCCGCAACCGCGCCGCAGGTGAGGCCATCGCGCGCGGGGAGCACCCGGGGCAGGGCGGGAAGGTCGTGGAGGGTCTACGCACGGCAGGTCTGCTGGACGCGTGGGCGGCGGCGCACGGGCATGACCTGCCGATCGTGCGGGCGGTGGCGCACGTCACGCGGGGCGAGTGGACGCCGGGAGACGGCGTGGCGCGCCTGATGGAACGCGAGGCGAAACCCGAGCAGCACTGAGTTCCGGCAGCCCGGATCGACCCCGCCCGCCGGGGGTTCACGGGCTGGCCCGGGGCGGAAAATGGACGTCCCAGACGGCCTTGGGCGGATCTTCATGTCCGCATGTTCTGCTGAATGTTGTATGCGGATCTGAAGAGACGTACAAGTGCTTGTACCTCCTGCGGGCGGGTGGTACAGTCAGCCATCTAAGGCAAGGCCCACTTCACCGGCCACCCACAGCAGCTCACCTCACAGCCCCCCGACCGGGGCGGTGCGGGCTCTGTGCTGTGTTTTCACGCCATCACCCCCTCGCCCGCAAGGAGACCCACCGTGACCACCCTGAGCGCCCAGCCCCTGACCAACTTCGACGAGAACGCCCACCACATCGCAGGGCGGCAGTACCTGCAAGGCACGGACGGCGACCTGAGCGGCATGTTCCGCCGCATCGCCACCTGGGTGGCGGGCGCCGAGGAGGCCGGTGCGCGCGAGCACTGGGCGCAGGCGTACTACGACCTGATGGCCGAGAAGAAATTCTGCCCCGGCGGGCGCGTCCTGGCGGGCGCGGGCACGCAGCACGGGAACGTCCTGAACTGCTTCGTGCAGGGCGCCACCGAGCACGCGCCGCACACCTTCGAGGGCGTGATGGAAGTCGCGAAGAAACTCGCGCTGGTCACGAAGGTCGGCGGCGGGAACGGCGTGAACCTGGACGTGTACACGCCCCGCGCCGAGAGCAGCCGCCCCGACACCGGCGTGCGCGGCTGGGTGTACATGAGCGCCGCGCACGCGGACGTGCAGGACTTCATCGAGGGCCTCATGCGCCCCCCCACCCAGCCGGACGGCGAGAAGCAGCCCATCGCGGTGCGGAACTGGACGCGCGTGGTGTACGGGCAGGTCATCAAGCCCGAACTGGTCGCGCTGGCCCGCGCCAACGGCGTGTCCGTCGTGAAGGCCATGCCCGAGGGCGTGCAGGCCGTTCCGGACGACATGGGCGGCATCATCGACGCGGCCCGCAAGATCGCCGAGGACGCGAAGACCGGCCTGGAGCCCCGCCTGGACCTGAGCAGCATGCGGCCCGAGGGTGCCCCGATCAAGGGTTCGGGCGGCACGAGCAGCGGCCCCGTGAGCTTCCTGCTGGAGATCTTCGACAACTTCCTGGAATGGGCCAACCGCGGCGCGGAGCAGAGCGGCCCGATCAACACCCTGCGCTTCGTGTACGCCCCCGTCCTGCGCGTCGTGCGTCAGGGCGGCACCCGGCGCGGCGCGGGCATGGCCACGATCAGCATCGAGCATCCGGACGTGCTGGACTTCCTGACCGCCAAGGACCTCGACCGCGAGGCCAGTGAGGGGGACATCAGCACCTTCAACATCAGCATCCTGGTCAGCAGCGCCTTCTGGGACACCCTCCAGGCGGGCGGCCTGTGGCCCGTGAACGCGCAGGACGTGCCCGGCAAGTACTACCTCGCGCCGCAGAAGGGCACGTATAAGGGCACCCTCCCCAGCCTGCCCACCCGCGCCGAGGACGACGCCCAGGGCGTCCCCGTGTACACCGACAAGACCGGCAAGACCAGCATCCCCGCCCAGTGGCTGTGGGACCAGATCGCCCAGCACGCCTGGAGCACCGGCGAACCCGGACTGATCTTCGTGGACCGCATCAACGAATACAGCGCCCTGAAGAACCTCGGCGAGCGCTACCAGATCCGCAGCACCAACCCCTGCGGCGAGATCCCCCTGACCGTCGGTGAACCCTGCGACCTGGGCGCCATCAACCTCGCGGCGTACGTGCACAGCAGCACCTTCGATTACGACACGTTCCGCGCGGACGTCCGCACCGCCGTGCGCTTCCTGGACGACGTGCTCGACGTGAACGTGTTCGCGCTGGAAGACAACCGCGTCGCCAGCCAGGACCTGCGCCGCCTGGGCCTGGGCGTCATGGGCCTCGCCGACGCCCTCATCAAACTCGGCCTGCGCTACGACAGCGAAGCGGGCCGCGACACCATCTACGACATCATGAGCGCCCTGCGTGAAGAAGCCGTCGCGGAAAGCGAACGCCTCGGCGAGGAACGCGGCATCTACCCCGTGTACACCCGCAACGCCGAACAGATCCCCCACGCGCCCCGCCGCAACGTCGCCGTGCTGACCGTCGCCCCCACCGGCACCACCAGCATGCTCATGGGCGTCAGTAGCGGCATCGAACCCATCTTCAGCCCGTTCATCTGGCGCAAGATCGGCAGCGAATACCGCGCCCTCCTCGCTCCGCTGTTCGTCGAACTGCTCGAAACGTACCCCGCCCCGCAGGGCATGACGAAGGACGGAGGCTGGGACTGGGACAAGGTCACCGAAGCCGTCAGCGAAAACCACGGCTCGGTCGTCGGCCTGCCGTTCATCCCCGACGCCCTCCAGCAGGTGTTCGTCTGCGCGCACGACATCAAACCCGTCGATCACGTCCGCATGCAGGGCACCGTGCAGCGCGCCTTCGACGCCGAAGGGCACGCCGCCAACAGCCTGTCCAAGACCATCAACCTCCCCAACGACGCCACCGTCCAGGACGTCCAGGACGCCTACAGCGAAGCGTACAAGACCGGCTGCAAAGGCATCACCGTGTACCGCGACGGCTCTAGACAGTTCCAGGTGCTGAGCACCAGCAAGAAAAAAGCCAAGACCGAAGAACCCACCGCCGAAGTCAGCGCCAGCGCCGACGTCATGGGCGAGCAGGCAGAAGGCGAACAGCAGATGGCCAAGGCCCAGGACGCAACCACCACCCAGCCCACTGCCATCCGCCATCAGCCATCCGCCCCGGCGAAGCCGCACTACGAACGCCCCACCCGACTGCGCGGCATCACCGACATGGTCAAACTCACCGACCCCACCAGCGGCCACCGCCGCAGCTTCCTCGTCACCGTCAACGAACTCGGCGGCAAACCCGTCGAAGTCATGGTCATTTCGGGCCGCGCCGGCGACGAAGCGAACGCCGACAGCGAAGCCCTCGGCCGCGTCGTCAGCATCGCCCTCCAACACGGCGTCCCCGCCCAGGCCATCGTCAAAACCCTGCGCGGCATCAACGGCGGCCTGTACGGCAGCTACAACGGCCGCCTCGTCGGCAGCAAAGCCGACCTGATCGCCGTCGCCCTGGAAACCTTCCAGAAAGACCTCGACGCCGCCAAACTCCCCCCCCTCGCCGGAGGCAGCACCGACACCGCCCAGCCCGTCACCACCAGCGCCGCGCCCAGTGGCGTCAGCGTGGACGGCATGGCGCGCGAGCGGTGCCCGGTGTGCGAGGAGAAAGCCGTGATCCGCGAGGAAGGCTGCCTGAAATGCCAAGCCTGCGGCTACAGCAAATGCGGATGAGATAAGGTGAGAAATCGCCCTCCACGCTTCTTCCTTCAGGAGAAGCGTGGAGAGTCCTTACGCGGTGAAAATGACAAAGTATAAATCATTGCCACCAATGCATAATATAAAACAAGCTCGCACGCTTGGAGTCGCAATATCAACCTGTCTCACATTAGCGATAATTGCAATTGTAATAAATCTGATTTCCGATATTTCCACCGTACCAACATATGGGTGGGCCACAATATTTACATTAATTCCAGTGATACTTTCGCTACTATCGCAGAGCATCACAGTTAACAAAAAACAAGCAGAGCGAATAGTATCGATTTGGAGAATCGCTTATCTTCCCGTTTCGCTCATCACAATTATCATAAGTGTTGCAACCCCGGTTTTTGTTGGCTTCTATTTAGGAAATCCACAAATAGTTGCAAATAAAGACTTCACGATCG
Source organism: Deinococcus grandis (assembly GCF_001485435.1). Lineage (NCBI taxonomy): Bacteria > Thermotogati > Deinococcota > Deinococci > Deinococcales > Deinococcaceae > Deinococcus > Deinococcus grandis. Next base: position 2,891,316 of record NZ_BCMS01000001.1, read on the forward strand.
GAGATTTCATTCTTCTATTAATATTCTTCGCCTGCTCCACTATCCTAGTCGGCTTGATTAGAGTTGCTAAAAAGCCAAAGATGGGCATGAAATTTAAGATTAATATTGATATTGGAATTGGCCTACTAATCTCCGTAAGCACAATGCTGGAGATCATTAAATCAATTACCGCCGGAAGAGAGACCGACGTGATTACAGTAATTGGATTATCTGTTGCAACGATAGGCGGACTGGGCGATTTTACAATGAACTATGCATCGGGCGAAAACAATCCAAAAATAAGACGTAAAATTCATCAAGCCGGAGGCTGGCTTTTAAAGCAGGCAATTAAACTAACCATCTCCGGGGCAGGCTTAATATCACTAGCGATAAACTTCGATATTGTAAAGCAAATAATTTTATGGTACTCAATAAGCATATCTAACATATTTTGGGTCAAAACCGCGTACCCAGATTTTTACGCCTGGACCAAATCAAGCGGTAATATTGGATATGTTGATGACGGCACGGCAATAGCGGCAATAATGATACTCACGGTTGGCGTCGCCTCCGCAATCTTATTCACGCAAGCAATAGCAAAAGCAATAGCAGGACTAGTAGAAATATATTTCCATATCTCCGCAGCAACGCAAGATAGCGATATTGGAATATTATCTATAGATGAAAGCAAGATGAAATAAATCCCGGTTCATAATTAGTGAAAATAGTTTGTTTTGCACTAAACCGAATCGCGCACAAGCGGGGGAACGCGTACGCTCTGGCCGGGTCGGAGTGGGTACGCTGCCCGTATGCCTCTGTCTGATTACGCTCGCCCCTCCCCTGCTCGTCTGCGTCTGTTCGCTTCTTTGCTGCTGATGCTGGTGTTGACGGCGGTGGTGGGGCGGCGGCGTCCGGGGGAGCTGGGGACGCGGGAGACGCTGCGGCGCAGTGCGTTCGCGCGGGTGATGTTCATGGATATCGGCGCGCTGAGTACGCTGGGCGCGCTGTATCTGGTGTTGAACGGGCGGACGCGGGTGCGGGTTCCGGCGGCGGTGGCGTCGCTGTTCGCGGGGAGTTTCGCGCTGCTGCCCGCGCTGATGCTGGAGGACGCGGCGGCCATGCGGGCCGAGCGGGAGGGGCGCGCGGAGGGGTGACCGCTGGGGGTGACCTCAGTCGGGTCGGAGGACGTGCAGCGCGCCCGCCCACACCTGAACGTGGACGGGACCGCCGGGGTGCGTGCGGGTTTCGCCGTCCACGTGGAACACCTGCCCGACGTGCTGCCCGGTGGCGTGCAGGGTGAAGGTGGCGGCGACGTCTTCCTGCACGCTGGGCAGCGTGTCGAACTGCCCGCGCAGCATGGCGGTGGCGTACGCGGCGAGGCTGTCGCGCTCCTGGCCGTTCACGCGGATCAGGTTCAGCAGGCCGTCACCGGGGTGCGCGTCGGGCGCGAGGCGCAGGCTGTTCCCGGTGGACTGGATGTTCATGATTTCCAGCAGGGCGAGTGGGGGCGCGGGGCTGTCCTGGCCGTCCACGTGGGTGGGGACGGGTTGCGCCTGGAAGCCGGGCAGGGTGGTCAGGACGGCCTGCGCGGCCCGCAGGGGGCTCTTGGGCGCGGTAGGGTCGTAGGCGTGCAGCAGGTCGGCGAACAGGCCGCAGCCGAACGCCTCGAAGAACACGTCCTCGCCCCAGGGGGCCTGCACGCGGCCCGCGTCGAACGGGTGCGGCGTGGCAGTGCGGTACGCGCGGGCAATGTCCAGCGGGTCGCCGGTCAGGCCCAGCGTCCGGGCGATGTTGTTCGAGGTGCCCAGTGGGATCACGCCGATCGTGGCGTTCCGTCCGGTGAGGTGCAGCGCGGCGGCGCGGAACGTGCCGTCTCCCCCGGCGATGAACACGGGGCCGGGCAGCGGGCCGCTCAGGGCCGGTCCGAGGTCGTGGGGGGTGCGGGTGGGGCGGTGTTCGGCGTCGAATCCGGCGTCCCGCAGCGCCGCCTGCAACTGGGTGGGGTCGGCGCGGTGGCTGGTGCCGGCGCCGGGGTTGTGGATCAGCACGGCGGGCGCGGGGGGCATGACCTGCACTGTACCGGGCGCGGGCGGGGCGGGATGGGGAGGGGTCATGGTTTCCTCAAGGCGCGCGCCGTGCGGGGTGGCTACAGTGGCGGCATGACCGCACCCCATTCCCTCGGCCCGGAGGGCGCCCCTGCCGCCCCGCAGCGTGGCACCGCGACGCTGATCTACAACACGAACGCGGGTGGCAGCAGCCGCTGCACGCCGGACGATCTGGTCAGCGCCATTCACGCCGTCGGGTTCACGCCCGTGTACCGCGCGACCAGCTCCGAGGAGGACCTGAAGGAGGCGCTGGATGGCGTGGAGGGCACGGTGTTCGTGGCGGGCGGGGACGGCACGCAGCGGGCGGTGGCCCTGACGCTGGCGGGCCGCCCGGAGGTGACCCTGGCGGTCATTCCGATGGGCACGGCGAACAACGTGGCGCGCACGCTGGGCGTGCAGGGCGAGCCGCTGGACGTGATCGCCGCGTACGGCCGCGCGGAGGTCCGTCCCTTCGACCTGGGCCGCGTCCAGGGCCCCTGGGGGGAGGACCTGTTCCTGGAGGCGTGTGGGTGCGGGGCGTTCGCGGACGTGATGGCCGAGTACGACCCGGAGGAAGGCAAGAGCCCCCTGCGGGCCGTGCAGGCCCTCACGACGACCCTCACGACCTTCGACCCGCCGCCCGTGCAGATCACGCTGGATGGGCAGGAGGAACCGAACACGCCGTTCGCGCTGCTGGAGGTCATGAACACGAAGGCGACCGGGCCGAGGCTGCGCCTGGCGACGAATGCCGATCCGGCGGACGGGCAGCTGGACGTGGTGCGGATCGACGCGACGGGCCGAGAGGGGCTGCTGACGTACCTCGCGGCGCTCGCGCGGGATGACTTCGAGGCCCTGAGCAGTGTCGAGAGTACACGCGCGGGCCGCGTGGAGATCCCATACACCGGGCAGGCGTTCCACGTGGACGCGGAGGTCCGGCCGCCCATGCAGGGCGTGACGGGCCGCGTGCTGATCGAGGCGTGGCCGGGCGCGCTGAGCGTGCTGGTGCCGGTCACGGAGCAGGATGCCGCGTCTGCCACCACGACCGGGGAGGGCTGAGGTGCCCCCCGGCCCGCCCCTGCCACCCCCGAACCCGCAGGAGGAGCGTGAGGTTCCGCTGCGTCGCGCGTGGCCGGTCGCGCTGGTGCACGCTGTGCAGGACCGCGTGGGGGGCGCGCTGGGCTGGGCGCCACGTCCGGCAGCGACCATGCAGAACAACATCGTGTGGCGCGGCGGGGTGCAGGTCATGCGCGTGGACCTGCACATGCACACGGAGGTCAGTCACGACTGCCGCACGCCCCTGCGGGACATTCCCGCGTGGATGCTCCGCACGAACACCCGCGTGATCGCCGTGACGGACCACGACCAGCACCGCGGCGGCCCGGAGTTGCAGGCCATCATCCGCGACCAGGGCCTGGACGACCGCCTGAGCGTCATCCCCGGCGAGGAGGTCACGACCAGCGAGGGCGAGCTGATCGGCCTGTTCCTCCAGGAGCGCATTCCCCCGAAACTCACGCCCGAGGAGACCGTCCGGGAGATCAGGGCTCAGGGGGGGCTGGTACTGCTCCAGCATGGCTTCGATCCCCTGAAGCGCTATCGGCTGCGTCCCGAGGCGACCGAGCGCA